>JAYUYX010000095.1:0-31220 GCA_043752205.1 Chitinophagaceae bacterium | reverse complement strand
TTTTCTTATGTTTAATAAAATATAAATTTATGGGAAACATACTTTATGTAATTGCAGTTATTTTAATTATTGCCTGGGCAATAGGATTTTTAGGCTATCATGCTGGTGGCCTCATTCACATTTTATTGGTAATAGCCGTAATAGCTATATTATTGAAAGTGATTAAAAGAGCCTAGCTGCGGGTGTTTAGCAAAATAAAATTTGTTTTAAATGCAATTCTTAACCGACAGCAATTGGTTATATTAATGCCTCTTTTATAATTTAATATTATAGTGGAGGCATTGGTATTTCGGAATCATTTATTTTTACTTATTTGGCAGGGTTTTGGTTTGTACAATCCGTAATCAATTATTTAATCAATATAAAATTTACAATTATGAGTACAGGAAAATTATTATCTGGTATTATTGTAGGTGCTGCAGCTGGTGCGGTACTAGGCATTTTATTTGCTCCTGAAAAAGGCTGTGACACCAGGCAAAAACTTCGCCAGTCGGCAGATGACCTGGTAAGCAATTTAAAAAACAAGGTAAATAGCGCCCGGACTACTATGTCTGATAAGTTTGAAGATGTAACTGAAAGATCAGAGAATATGTCTGGATCATACTCTTAAGTTATTTTATTACAAAGCCGTAGTTATTTTACAAAAATTATATTGCCATGGACAATCAACCCAATACAGTTGAAACATTATTTAAAAAGACAGGTGATTATTTGGAAGGAAGAATAGATCTGATGAAGTTGCAGGCGGTGAATAAAACGTCTGAAATTGTTTCATCTCTGGTTTCTAACGTAATTATATTGCTGATAGTTATTTTAATGCTGTTAATATTAAATATTGGTATTGCATTTTGGCTAGGTGATATAACAGGTAAAACCTACTACGGCTTTTTTATTGTTAGTGCTTTTTACCTGGTGCTGGGATTAGTATTATATACCAGCAGGGATAAATGGCTTAAGATACCCGTGCAGGATAAGATGGTTAAACGTATGCTTGATAAAGATTAAATACTGCTAAGGTTCAATTTACTTAGTCAGGCGTTCAATACATTTTTTTATATCTATTCCTTTACCCAATACAGCTTTAAAGATATCTTTCATTTTTTTTACCCTTGCGGGTACGGTTTCAATATCAAAGGCAGCGGGAGTAAGCCCGGTTTTTACCTCTTTCCATAAAAGCGGGGTAGATACTGTAGCATTCTTATGTGGTCTCAGGCTGTATGCAGCAGCAATTGTTTGTCCACGACTGTTTTGAAGGTAATCAAGGTATATTTTATTTCCTCTTTTTTTAAGGTTTCTTTCCATACTGGTAAATTTTGGCAATAGCTCATGTACCATCATGCTTAATATCTCCGCAAAATTTCTCACCTGTTCGTAAACATATTTCCTGCCCATGGGTACAAAAATGTGCAGGCCTGTTGCCCCGGAAGTTTTGCAGTAGCATGAGGCTCCGGCCTTGTCCAATATTTTTTTATATGCATTGGCCGTTTCTATCACCTGCTCAAATGTATTCTTATCCGACGGATCAATATCTATAATCATATAATCCGGCTTATCAAGGGTCTTGATTACAGAACTCCAGGGATTGAACTCAATGCAGCCTAAATTATTCAGGTAGGCAAGTGTTGCCTTATTATTACAAACAATATAGTCAATATCTTTTTTAGCAGATTCTGAATATAGCGGGATACTTTTTACGAATGCAGGTGCATTTTCACCGGCATCTTTATGATAAAATCCTTTGTCTGCTATTCCATTTGGATTTCTTTTTAAAGATTCTGGCCTGTCTTTAAGATAAGGTAAAATATAATCGGCCATGGCCTGGTAATAATCTATCATCATTCCTTTGGTGATCTCTTTAGCAGGCCAGTATAATTTATTGCGATTGGTGATCTTTACTTTTGTATTCCCTATCTTAATATCATTATCCTGCTCGTCAATAATTTTTGCTTTTTTAGTTGCAGCGGCTACCTGTTTTGTTTTTTTCATAACCATTTCTTTTAGTGATTTGTCTTCCCGCATTCTCAAAAAAATGGGGTGTCGCATTTTGCCATCATTGGTCCATTCTGTAAATTTTACTTCGCAGATGTACTGAGGCTTTACCCAGGTAACGGGCATATTTGTTTTTACTTTTTCAGCAAATGGGGAGTGGGGGGTAATCAACGGTTTAAGTTTGTTGTATACCTCTTTAAGCATACTATCAGAAAACCCGGACCCGGTGTGGCCAGCGTATTTTAAACCGTTCTTATCCTTTACAGCTAATACCAGTGCCCCAAAGTATTCACGAGAACCCGTCGGTTTTGTAAAGCCTGTGATCATTACTTCATCAGATTTGTGGTGCTTTATTTTTAGCCAATCTGTAGATCTTGTACCCTTATGGTATTCACTGTCGGCTTTTTTGGCCATGATACCTTCAAGGTTTTGCTGTCCTGCCAGTTTAAAAAAATCAATTCCTTTGCCGGTAATATGATCAGAATAAATGATCATCTTATTCTTCTGCAGTAATTGTTTCAATAATTTTTTTCGGTCAATGAGCGGTAAGCCTGAAATATCTTTTCCATCGAGGCTCAATAGATCAAAGGCATAATAGCGGATGGGATACTGCGTATTCTCTTCATAGTGCTGAAGTTTTTGAAAATCAGATCTTCCATCTTCATTCAGCACTACAATCTCACCATCCATGATAATCCTATGCTTTATTTTTTTAAGTGCATTGGTAATTAAGGGATAGTTGTCGTTAAAAACTAATCCATTGCGGGAGTATAATTGTACTTCACTGCCATCTACTTCACTTATTGCCCGGTATCCATCCCATTTTATTTCGTAGATCCAACCTGCATCATTAAATGGCTCATCAGTTTCCTTAGCCAGCATGGGCTTTATGAATTTTACCAGTTTTCTTTTTGGATCCCTGTTCAATACTAGAGTTTTTTTTTAGGTTTGGCATTTGCTGCCAGCCATTTATTTATGGGAGAATTGGCCGGCGTTTCTTTTTCGCTGTTGTATTCGGTATCAGCAGCATGTTTATCATTGTGCTTTATCAGCAGCCATGCATTCTCATCCTTGCCTTTTAATTTTACAAGGGCAAATTCACCTTTTAATTTTTTCCCATGCAGCGTGAATTTTAAGCTTCCGGATTTTAAACCCGCTTTAAGATTTTTTTCGGCAACTTTTCTCTCCGAGCCATCTAGGTCTGTATATTTTCCATTATCCCATATCTCTACAATGCCTGCACCGTATCCTGACGGAATGATACCATTAAAATCTTTGTAAGAGTAGGGGTGATCCTCCACCATCATGGCCAGCCTCTTATCTTTAGGATTCATAGATGGGCCTTTAGGAACTGCCCAGCTTTTCAACACGCCATCCATCTCCAGCCTCAGATCATAATGTAACCGGGATGCTTTATGCCGCTGCACAACAAAGGAGAGAGCAGGGCTATCTCTTTTTAATTTGCCCTCAGGTTCTGGCGATAAAGAAAAATTTCTTTTGGATTTGTATTTTACCAGGCTCATATCAGGATGCTTTTTTCTTTTTGGTTCCAAGGCTAGCTTTTAGTTGTTCCATGAGGTCCTTGGTTTTATTATGTACCACTTTAAGTTGTGGCATAGAAGTTTTTCCACCCTTACTTTTTATTTTAATGAGTTTTAATAATTGTTCTGTATAAGTGTCTTTATATTTACTGATATCAAACTTGCCGGATAACTGGTTGATAAGTGTTATAGCCATTTTAAGCTCTGCAGGTTTAACCGTGCTTTTTGCTGGCAGTCCAAGTTCTTTCACTTCTTTTATCTCTTCCTGAAAACGGATTTTATTAAGGATGATAACATCTCCCGAAACCCTTAAAATAGCCAGCGCCTCTTTATTACGCATCACAAAACTGGCAATGCCTGCCATACCTGTTTTTTTTAAAGCTTCTCTTAATAAAGCATATGCCCTGGTGCCCGATTTGTCGGGTACGAGATAGTAAGGTGTTTCGTAATAAACACTGTCGATCTCATCCTGCATTACAAAATCACTGATCTCGATCGTTTTGGTTTTAACAGCCGCGGCCTTTTCAAAATCGGTATCATCCAGCAGTACATATTTGTTATTAAGCATGTAGCCTTTTACAATGTTCTCCCATTTTACTTCTTTACCCGTCTTTTCATTTACCCGCAGGAACTTTATGTTTGCATTATCTTTTTTATCCAGCATATCAAGGTCAAGTTCGCTGCCTTGCGTAGCGCTTAATAGTTTTACAGGGATGTTAACCAGTCCAAAACCTATTGCGCCTGTCCATAATGGTCTCATAATTTTTTTATTTTAATATAGATATAACTGCTAAAATCTTGCCATATCACATTATCCATTTATGATCTCTCCTCCATTAGGATGAATCACCTGGCCTGTTATATATGCAGCATCTCCACTGGCTAAAAAAAGAAAAGCAGGCGCTACCTCTACTGGCTCACCAGCTCTTTTCATAGGCACATCGCTGCCGAAAACAGCTACTTTAGCGGGCTTAAAACTGGATACGATTAATGGTGTCCAGATCGGTCCCGGTGCAACGGCATTTACCCGTATACCTTTGTTAACAAGGTTTGCCGAAAGGCTACGGGTAAAAGAAATAATAGCTCCCTTGGTAGAGGCATAATCTATTAAACCGGCACTGCCTCTGTATGCAGTAACAGATGCTGTGTTGATGATCGTACTTCCCGGTTTCATAAAAGGCAATGCCGCTTTTGTTAACCAGAACATAGCATACACATTTGTAGCAAATGTTTTTATAAGATTAGCTGTTAAAATATCTTCAAGCCCTTTGGTTTCATAATGAATGCCTGCGTTGTTCACCAATACATCAACCTGCTTAAATTGCTTAATTGTTTTTGAAATGGCATTTTTACAAAAGGTTTCTTTTGAAATATCTCCGCTGATGAGCAAACATTTTCTGCCATGTTTCTCTTTAATGATATCGCTTGTTTCTTTTGCATCGGTATGTTCATTTAAGTAGATGATCACAATATCAGCTCCCTCCTTAGCAAATAAAAGGGCAACAGCTTTACCAATACCACTATCTCCGCCGGTTATTACTGCCACTTTTCCTGCCAGTTTGTTAGCACTGCTTACATGATCATTCTCTGTTACAGGAACAGGATGCATCTTTTTTTCTTTACCCGGCCTGTTTTGGTGCTGGGGTGTGTGAATATTTTTTTTTGGAGCTGACTTTTGCATAAAAAACTATTTGAATAATGTAAAAGGGTTTGGTATTTACCAAACCCTTTTTGTCTTCCAGCTTCCCTCAGCAACTGTTATTCTGCTTTGGGCCCCCAAGCCGAAAAACGGATCATTGTTAATTAATAAAATTCAAATAGCATGCCAAGAGAACATATAAAACTGGCATAATTAATGGGTTTAAATACTTTTAAAATAACCTATTATGGATACAAAATATAATGAAGCAACCTACAACAGGCCCGAAGGCGACAGAATTCTTGATGCACCTTTTGTATTTATTGATATAGAAAAATACAGCGATCAATTAAGGGAAGAAGATGCCTGGACAAAGAATGACCGTAACAGCATAACAATTTATAAAACAACAGGTCTCACTATGGTATTAAGTTGGCTAAAAAGTGGAGCCACATTTACAGATAATACATCAGCATATCATATTACTGTGCAGGTATTACAGGGACAAGTAGAGATTGTTGTTGAAACCGGAACCATACAATTAAAGAAACAACAGATAGTTGCCTTACACCCAAACATACTGAATACTTTAAAGGCTAGTGAAGATTCGTTGCTTTTGATAAGCAGTAAAGTGGCTGGCTAAAAATATTTGAAGAAGTTAAAAGAAAAGCAGGTGTTTTAAATCACCTGCTTTTTCATATTAAAGGTAGAAATATTATCATGAAAAATTATAGAACCTGTGGTTTGGTGATACAAAAATGCTGTTGATTGCTGTTTTTATTTTCTGTGTTAACGAAATTGCAGGAGTATTTTTGTTCTCACAATATTCAGCCTGCATTATTTTCATCTTTACTAAAATACTGGTGTAGGCCTTAGCCCCAAGATCTTCATTTACATCTAACAGATCATTATTATTATCTATAACTTTTGCTTTTCCACTCAGGTTCAAACGGCAGCCAGTATCTTTTTTATAAAAGCTTAAATAAGCATAAAAAGATTTATCCAGAAACTTTGCATAGTTTCCATTGCATGTTGTAAAGAACCAGATAGTACCATCTTCTTCTACTCTTAGGGTTTGTATAATGTTATTAGGTAATTGCAACTCAGAATTAATTTCTGATTTAAAAAGTGCAATCTTTATTTCATTTATCTTCTCTTTTAAAAAGACCAGATTTTCATCTTGATTGTAGAACATAGTGTAAGATTTTAAGTTTAAAAATTCAAAGCGTATGCCAAATAAAGTAGATTGTATTTTTTTACTTTAGCATTGTCTTTGAGGAACTAATTCCTCAAAGCGTGCGGCTGTTAAGAAGGAGTTTCCTTTAAAAAAACTGAATATAACGATGCTTCAATTTTTAAATACAGATCCCAATCGAAGAAAAAATTGGTGCAGATATCTGTATCAGATAAGTGAAAAGTAAGAAAGTCTGCCATCTTGGGAATAAGCGTATATAAATAATCACCTTTATGAAAAATTGTAAAGCTCATTCCTTCGTCATCTTTAAGCATCTCAATTACATCATATTTCTTTAATTCCTTTTCGTGATATATTTTTAAAACTATATGCTGCTCTAATAATATCATGCTGTGATTTTAGTATGTAGAATTAAATAGCATGCCAGATTAGATATGCTTTTGCAAAACACAAAAAAAGAAAATAGCGGGAGGTTTTTTACCCGCCAATGAAAAATTTGCCCCGTTCACAGGCGGTCGAATGAAAAAAGCTTGCTGTACTTGCTTTTACCTTTAAGAACAAGGTCGGTGATCATTTCGGCAGCAATCAGGCTGAATACAATGCCATTGCCGCCAAAGCCAAGCGCAAAAAGACTGTTGGGTTTGGTCTTTAAATTTCCAATAAAGGGCAGGCCATCTTTGGTACTTCCAAAAACACCTGCCCAGTTAAATTCGGGCTTATATGTTAAGGCAGGCATTAATGTCTCAAAATCTTTTTTCAGTTGTTTTGATTTCAACTCCATCAGCCTGCTGCTTTTATGTGCATCTTTAAAAGGGTTGTCTCTTCCACCTACAATTATTCTTTTGTCTTTTGTAGCTCTTACATACAAATAAGGATCAGCAGTGTTCCATACCAGTACTTCATCTTTCCATAAATCAGTTTGTACATTGCGTTGCTCAGATACAGATGCATAAGTCGTATGCAGGCTTACAATTTTCTTGTCAACATAATTCACCACTTCGTACCCGTTTGCATATAGTAATTTTTTTGCTTTTATTTTAAACCCATTGGCAGTTGTAAGCCACACTGCATGTTGCAGGTGATTTATATCTACTATGTTTGTTCGGTCGTATATTTTTAACCCCAATTTTTGAGAAGCCCTGTGCAATGTATGAGTAAATTTATAAGCATTGGTTTGTGCTGCAGTTTGGGAGAGGATAGCCCCGGGAGCTTCAATGCCATAAATTTTCTGCAGGCAGTCCCCATCTATGTAGCTCACCTTAAAATCATTTTCTTTCCGGGCATCAAATTCACGCTTTAAAAAATTAAGATGTTTTTTATTTGCAGCACAATAAAGGCTTTGTTTATGTTCAAACTCACCACACTTTAATATTTTATCCAGCTGTCCCATTTTGGCAATTGCTTCTTCGCAAAGCTTGTAAGCTGTAACTGCGTCTTTTGACCCTATCTTTTTGGCCAGATCACTAAGTGGTACGTCTATTTCGTATTGTAGTAGTGATGTACTGGCACAGGTACTACCCAGGCCAATCGTTCTTGAATCAACAACAACACAATCTACTCCTGCTTTTGCAAGATAGTAACCTGCCAAGGCTCCTGAAATACCTCCACCCATGATCACAACATCCGCACTGATGGAATTTTCTAAAGCAGGGTAGGTGAAAGGAAGACCATCTTTAATAAGCCAGAAAGGATAGCCGGAAACGAGTTCCATGTTTATTTTTTAGTTTGATTTACTTGTGCGTGTGCTGTTATTTAGTCTCCAATATTTCTAATACGCTTATTTCATCTGCTGAACATGGAGTAGCTGCACCACTTTTGCCCTTATTTTTGGCTGTCATCTCCTGGAATTTGACCAGCGTTTTATTTTCGTACATAGATATGATAGCTGGGTGCACATAATATTTTTTACAAACCGTTCTCGTGTTGCCCAGACGTTCTGCAACTATATCCAATGCCTCTACAACTTTTTTCTTTTGCTCAGTAACTGTTTCAAAACTACCCAGTTCTTTAAAAGCCTTGAACGCCTCCACTGTGCCCGACCAGGTTCTGAAATCCTTAGCTGTAAAATCAGTTCCGCCGCTTATTGCCTTAATATAATTATTTACCATACCCGAGTCAATAGCATGCTTTATACCACCATCATCATAATATTGAAAAAGTTCTTTACCCGGTATATCTCTGCATTTCTTAACAAGTGCTGCCAGTTTTTTGTTCTTTAAACTGATAGTATGCTCCACAGATTTTTTCCCTTTGAAAACAAATTGCAAGTTATTGCCCTTTATTTCTACATGTTTATCTTTTAAAGTGGTTAAGCCAAATGAGCCATATAGCTTTTCATAAAAATTATTCCCTATCCTGATATTGGTTTCTTCCATAAGTGTAATTACTAATGCCAGCACTTTTTCAACAGGAAGCCCGGGTAGCGAAAGGTCCTTTTCTAATTGCACCCTTATAGCCGGCAATGCTTTACCAAACTCAAGTAGCCTGTAATATTTGGTATGGTTACGCAAGGCACTCCAATGCGGATGGTATTTATATTGCTTTCGTTTTTTTACATCAAGACCTGTAGCCTGCAGATGGCCATTTTCAAGCATACATATCCATACATCTTCCCATGCAGGCGGTATAACAAGGCTTTTAATCCTATTAAAAACGGCTTTATTATCAAGCTTTTTGCCATCAACCGAATACGTAAACCCATTTGCCTTTTTTATGCGCTTGATCCCAGGGTGACTGTCATTAACATAAACAAGGTCAATGGCCACAGCCATTTTCTCAGGGTTATTGTTAAGTGCTTTTATTTTTTTTCGTGGAAGCTTTATTTTTTCTTCAATGGCTGTTTCCAAGTGAGGTTGTTTAGTTTTTACATTTATATCTTTGTCTTTTTCTGAAATTATTGTTGAGTGGTTTGTTTGAGTACTTCCTCTTTTACGCTGATTTCTATTTTCTCCTTTTTAATACCAAACCTTAATAATGAGAAAACGGCCATATAAAAATTTGCAACCCATACCAAGGAAAAACCTGCAAGCACATAACCTCTCCAATCGGTAAATAATAGCTTGAAACCCGTCATGATCAATATGGCAATGCTGATGTAGTGGCTGAAACAATATTCGCAGGTGAATAGATAAAAGAACTTTCTTTTTAGTAAAGATTTACTTGTTTTGCTGCATTTTACACAATATTCCCTTGGTTCTTTAAATACTTCTTCATGGGTTACTGTCCACGCAATGCATGCCACGGGTATTGATAGGGTAATTAACCATTGCATTTGTATCAGCCAATTTGATAGGTCCATATACAGGTAACTTAAATTCTATGCCAAAAAATATAAATACATTAACTTAAAGCGAGTGGCCCGGATATTGACAGTTATGATATATGGAAAATACAGAGTTAAATTTAGCAGCACCCTGGCCTGAGGTAAAAGAACGTCTTAAGGAGGTTAACATCAATCTTACTGATGATGATCTTTTATATGAACCTGGAAAGGAAAAGATTTTGTTGGAAAGGGTAGCAAAAAAAATTGGCAGAGACACGGACCATGTTAAAGCATGGATTGAAAGTGTATCTGCCAATGAAAGACCTGCTTTTTGACCTATTTTAATATTCAAATAATTAAGCAGGAGTTAAGTGCCTCCATTTATCAGGCCTCAATTTTTTCCCTGTCCCTTAATGCTTTTATGAGGTCATGTGCATCTTTCAATGCGGATTTTTGAATAGCAATAAGCGACCGGGCTTCTTCTGAGAGTTCAGTTTCCCCCAGTCCCATTTTATATGCTTTTTGAGCTGCATCCTCACCAAATTCACATTCGTTCAATACATTCTGGCGGTCATCAGAAGTAATTGCATTTCTTATATCCATCCAGGTTCTGTAGATCTTACCCATGGTAGTAGATCCTGTTGCTACAGTGCCGCCATACTTTAAAATAAGAGCACTCAGATCGTTAACATAATCACTGCTCTGGCTCTTCATTTTATCAAAGGTGTTAATCAGGTCAGCATTGTCTGAACGTGTATCTTCAATTGCTTTTGTATATCCTTCGATCCTGTCATAATTGATCTTTACGAGATCATTTAATACTTCTATAGTATTGTCGTTAGGCGTACTCATGATTTTTATTTTTAAGTTTATAAAATAACATTGATACTGATTAGTTACTAAATACATGCCAGTTTAAAAATCAGTTATCAAAATTTATGATATAGAAATCTGGTCATTTCGATGATGAATGATGATGTATTATACTGGTATTCATTTGTCCTTGATAAAAAGTCTATCAAGCAAAAAGAACCAAAAATATATTCGAAAAAATAATTGATTTTTGGTTGAAAAATTTTGAGATAATCCCGGTATTTTCTCTAAGGTTTAAACTTTTTAAGAAGGAGTATGTATTTTATTAACACTAAAAGGAAATATCTCTTGATCAATTGCGTTAAACTCCTGGATACTTTATTTTTTTAAAAAATAATATATTGTTAATTTAAGGCACAATATTGGTGGAATTCAAGTGCAAATTAAAATGGTTGTTCAAATAGTTGAGGATAAAAATAGGTAAGAATAACTTAGAAAAAGGCTCTGGCAGTGTGGATAAAACGACTGGATTACTGAAACTAGTTACATATTGTGATTAAGCTCAATTTTATAATATTTTAAAACTGGGATTTAATTTTACAGAGTGTAGACAAAAATCCACAGGGATTTTATAAGTTAACCTTTTCGTACACGGACTTTAAAAATAAATAAAATAGCGGAAATTATAAATATTAAAAATTCTAGTACAGGCAGATTAAATATAATGTATGCATAAAGTTTTAGTAGTAGATGATGACCTAGATATACTCACATTAGTAAAAATGACCCTTGACATGAATGGGTTTGATGTACAAGTGGTAGCACGTTGGGAAAAAATTGATAATGCTATACAAAGTTTTGTTCCCGATCTTATACTGCTGGATGTTTCCCTGGGCGGTGCTGATGGCCGTGAGATCTGCAAGCGGATAAAGGCTACAAAAGAAACAAAGCATATTCCCGTAATTCTATTTTCGGCCAATATGGAGATGGAAAAAAGTATAGATAACTGCCATGCCCAGGCATTTATATCCAAGCCATACGAATTGAATTATTTTCTAAATACCATTAAATCCAATATTGAAATGAGTAAGCTAAGCACCTAACTGATAGTTACAAGCTTTATATTAAGCAGTTTTGCTTAATACCTTTCTGTCCCTGAATTTCTTTATAAGAAAATATGAATCCCATAATTCACTTTTTTGAAGCTGTATTACAGATCTCATTTCTTCAGTAATGTCCCCATAACATAAAGCGGCTTCGTAAGCTTTTTGTGCTGCAGTTTCTCTAAGTTCAAATGCATTCATCACATTTTGCCATTCATTACTGGCGATAGATTTATTAATATCCATCCAATTTCTGTACACATTACCAGCACTGTTTATATTAATTGCACCTGCTTCCGTATTTTTTGCTAACTCTGCTTTTAAACCTGCCACGAAGTGACGGCTTTGCCCTATCATTTCACTAAAGAGATCAATAGTATCTTCATCCATATCCTGCCATTGGCGTTTTGCAGTCTGGTATTCCTCAATACGGTCATTATTTATCCTGATGAGATCGTTTAACAGGGCTGTATTAGCAGTTTTTGTATTGGGCATAATTTTAATGATTTAGTGTAATGAAATATAAAAGTGATAAAAATAGTGCCAGCATTTTTTTATATTGGAACTTGACTAAACAATTGTATAATAAGCCACATTTGTAGAAATCTGTACACGTTATTTTCAGTATTAAGGTCAAAAGGCCACTTGTTTTTACAGGCGGTTTTATTTTATCTTTACAACCTGTTTATGAAACATCTTTCTTCCCTTAATAAATATTTCTGGAAATATCGCTGGCATTTTATGCTGGGTTTTATTTTTGTAGTGCTTACGAATTATTTCCGCATTCTTTCACCCCAGCTCACGGGCTATGTTGTTAATACAGTTGTGCAATCCATACATGCATCCGATAAAGCCGCAGGTGATATTAAAAAAAGTGAAAAAAATTATGATTTTGCCGTTAGACAGGTCATTTCCAGATTTGAAGAAGATCCATCCAATAAAATACTTTATGCCGGCATCACCTTATTTATTGTTGCCATCATCAGTGGTTTCTTCATGTTTCTGATGCGACAAACCATTATTGTAATGAGCCGACATGTGGAATATGATCAGAAGAATGAAATATTTAGCCATTATCAGAAATTAGATACTAATTTTTATAAAACACACAGCACCGGCGACCTGATGAACCGTATTGCAGATGATGTAAGTAAGGTTAGAATGTACACCGGTCCTGCCTTGATGTATTTTATTAATCTTGCAGCAGTATTAGGATTCAGCATTTTCTTCATGTTAAAAGCCAGCCCTAAGCTTACGCTTGTGGCATTAGCTCCGTTACCTATTTTGGCTGTTACAATTTATTTTGTAAACACCATTATTAATAAAAAAAGTGAGCGTATTCAGTCACTGCTGAGCGATCTTACCACCAATGCACAGGAATCATACTCCGGTATTCGTGTTATTAAATCATTTGTACAGGAAAAAGCTATGATGGGTTTTTTTAAAGCGAATAGCGAAGCATACCGTAATAATGCACTAAGCCTGGCAAAAACCGAGGCTATTTATTTTCCAAGCATGGCGCTGCTTATTGGTTTAAGCACACTAATAACAATTATGGTGGGTAGCCTGGATGTGGTAAATAATGTTAAAGATGCAAGTGTTGGCCGCATTGCAGAGTTTGTAATGTATATACAGATGCTTACATTTCCTGTAAGTGCCATTGGGTGGACGGCCAGCATGACACAAAGGGCTGCTACCTCACAGAAGAGAATAAATGAGTTCTTGCATACTGAGCCTGTCATAGAAAATGAGCACCAGCCAGTTAAAACAGCTTTGCAGGGCAATATCTCTATAAGTAATGTTGATTTTGTTTACCCTCATACTGGCATTCATGCATTAAAAGATTTTACATTACAGATCAATAAAGGAGAGAAGATAGCCATTATAGGCAGGACAGGCTCAGGCAAATCAAGCCTGGCTCAATTGCTCCTGCACATGTATCAGCCTCAAAACGGGATAATTGCTTATGATGGTATTCCAATTAATAAATTTGATATCCATACACTGCGTTCACAGATAAGTTATGTTCCCCAGGATGTTTTTTTATTTAGCGAAACGGTGCGTAATAATATACGCTTTGGAATGAATGATGCAACAGATGAAGCGGTTGTACAGGCTGCAAGGCAGGCAAGCATTCATAACGAGATAACCAATTTCACCATGGGGTATGATACTATGGTAGGCGAAAGAGGTGTTACACTCAGCGGTGGACAAAAGCAACGTATTTCCATTGCCCGGGCTTTGATTAAAGAGCCTAAGGTTGTGATCTTTGATGATTGCCTGAGTGCAGTAGATACCCGTACCGAAAAAGAAATCATTGGGAACCTCGATAATTTTTTGAAGGATAAGACGGCAATTATCATTACTCACCGTATTTTTTCTTTGTTTGAATTTGATAAAATAATTGTTCTGGATGATGGAAAAATTGTTGAAGAAGGCAAGCACAAGGCTCTGCTTAATATGAAAGGATTTTATGCCGATATGTTTTACAGGCAGCAGGAGGAAGATAGAAAAGCATAGTGAATGCATGTTTTTTTATCAATTTATATGATATTAGAGGTAGGGTTTAAATAATATGCCTTATTTTTTGTAGAATGGAAAACAATTTTATCTTTGCTTTGCCTTAAAGGGTAAACGTTAATTAACTAAAAACTAAAAAACAGTGGCTTACGAAAACAACGAAAACAACGAAAAGAAGATGGAAAGCGTTTACAGTAAACGCATTAGGGCCGGCAAACGCAGAACTTACTTTTTTGATGTAAGAGAAACCCGTGGCAATGATTACTATTTAACTATTACCGAAAGCCGTAAGCGGTTTGATTCAGATGGTTACGACAGACACAAGATTTTTCTGTATAAAGAAGATTTTAACAAGTTTATTAAAGGATTAGGAGAAGCAATTGATTATGTAAAAACAGAATTAATGCCCGATTTTGATTTCGATGCTTTTAACCATGATACGCCTTACGAAGGTGAAGAAGGGCAGAATCAGCGATCTACAAATGATGTAACAGAAAGAACGGCAGGTGGTACAATGGAAAATATAGTTGCCGATTTAACAGAAACTCCATTAGTTGAAAAAAACGAAACATTAGCAGCAGCTATTGATGTTACTGAAGAAACCCCTGCTGCAACAAATAACGATTCCGTTGATAACGGAAGCACTGAGGTAGCTGAAAAGTGGTAAATTAATAAGGACACCAAACCTAATTGTACTCCAACCTCCCTTTTACAGGGAGGTTTTTTTATCAACTAAAAGAGGTAAATTGTAAATAAAATCAAATGAAAAAAGTTCTTTTATTAATATTACTCTCAGCATGTGTATCGTTGATTTATGCTCAATCAACATGTAATATTAAAAAAGCCTGGGCCTTTTATACTGTAACATTACCTGGTGTGCAAATGATAGATGAGAATGGTAATCCTGTACCCCCAAAGGCTAGTATCGAAAGGTTTATATACATTGAATGGTGTGGTTCAAAAAAACCTGAAATAAAACAAGTTCTTTACAACAATCGGTCTTTTTCTGCAACTGCAATAAAGGTTGAGGGTAGATCAGTAATTGTTGGAAAGGAATTTAGCCCGGAAAATAAAACCCGGATAACGGCTACAAGATGTAAAAAGCTGTGGAAAATAATAATAGTGCCAAAAGAGGATGATGAATTGCCCGAAGGAGCCAGTAAGAATATCATCATTAAAACGAAGTCGCCTGGCGCATGCGTATTTAAACTTACAAAGGAAACCCGGTTAATAACCCTGCCCAGGCCTTAATTATGCATTTTCTTGTACAAATTTATTAATCCATTAGTTGAACTATCGTGATCATTTACCTCTTCATCATTCTCCAGTTCAGGTAAGATATTATTTGCCAAAAGCTTTCCTAGTTCAACACCCCATTGATCAAAACTATAAATATTCCATATCACGCCCTGCACAAAGATCTTATGCTCGTATAAAGCTATTATCTGGCCTAATGCAAAAGGGGTTAACTGTTTTATTAAAATTGAATTGGTGGGGCGGTTACCTTCAAATATCCGGTACGGATTTTCATGAGTGGCGCCATTCATTAAAGCCTGTGTTTGTGCAAAAAAATTGCTGAGGAGTTTTTGGTGATGATCGCCTGTTGCATTATGGCTGATGGCTGGGGCAATAAAATCGCAGGGAATTATCTGGGTGCCCTGGTGAATAAGCTGGTAAAATGCATGCTGCCCGTTTGTACCTGGTTCTCCCCAGATAACAGGGCCCGTTGCATAATTAATTTTCTCACCACTCCTGTCTATATATTTCCCATTGCTTTCCATATTGGCCTGTTGAAAATAAGCTGCAAAGCGGTGCATGTACTGGTCATAGGGAAGTATGGCCTCGGATGTGGTACCAAAAAAATTGCCATACCATATTCCTATCAACGCCATCAGCACAGGGATGTTCTTATCAAAACCAGTTTCCCTGAAATGGTTATCAGTTGCATGGGCACCTTTCAAAAGCTGTTCAAAATTTTTATAACCAATGGTCAATGCAATGGATAAACCGATAGCACTCCATAAACTATAGCGGCCACCAACCCAATCCCAGAAAACAAACATATTGTTTGGATCTATACCAAATTTTACAACTTCTTTGCCATTGGTGCTGAGGGCTACAAAATGCCTGGCTACATGTTTTTCATCAACTGCAGATTGTAAAAACCAATGCCTTGCAGTATGTGCATTGGTCATGGTTTCCTGTGTTGTAAAAGTTTTGCTGGCAATTAAGAAAAGGGTTTCTTCTACATTAATTTTTTTAAGTGTTTCAGTAATATGGGTGCCGTCAACATTACTTACGAAGTAAGTTTCAATCCCTTTAACCCAATAAGGTTTTAAAGCTTCTGTAACCATCACCGGACCGAGGTCGCTGCCGCCGATGCCTATGTTTACAATGTATTTTAGCTTTTTGCCGGTATAGCCTTTCCATTCCCCCGAATGCACAGTAGCACAAAAATTTTTCATTTGTTCCTGCACTAATTTAATTGCCGGCATTACATCAACATCATCTGTGTAAACAGGTCCGCCTGAAAAATTTCTTAATGCAGTATGCAGTACCGCACGGTTCTCTGTTTCATTAATGCGTTCGCCATTGAACATGGCATCCATAGCATCTTTTAATTTGCAGTCTGCTGCTAATTCAAGTAAGATCTCCAGCGTGTTTTCTGTAATGATGTTTTTGGAGTAATCGAAGAACAACTCATCCATCTGAATAGAAAACCTGCTGAATCTATCTGTATCATTATGAAACAGGTCTTTCATGCGTACATTCTCAAATAGTTGCCTATGTTGCTGTAAGGCTTGCCAGGAAGGGGTAGTAGTGGGATCTATTTTTGGAAACATGCGATTAGTTTAAAGGTTATCATATTCATACAGGGGATCAATATGCGTACCTGCTTTCATATCAAATACCGGTTTTATGATACCATCCTTTAAGCCATAAACCCAGCCATGCAGGTCAGGCCTTTGTTCCTGTTTCCATGCCCGTTGAATGATGGAAGTTTTTGCCAGGTTAAATATCTGCTCCTGTACATTCAATTCCGTTAGCCTGTCAAATTTTTGTTCTTCACCTTCAATTTGTTCAAGTTCTTCCCGATGTAGGCGCTGTACATCTTTGATATTACGCAGCCACATATTAAGCAGGGGTTTAAGATCTGTTTTAGTCATGGATGCTTTAACACCGCCACAGCCATAATGCCCGCAAACAATCACATGCTTTACCTTCAAATGGTTAACAGCATAATCCAGTACACTTAGCAGGTTTACATCCGTGTTGATAACAAGGTTGGCCACATTGCGGTGCACAAAGATCTCACCTGGCTGTGTACCGGTGATCTGGTTGGCAGGTACACGGCTGTCGCTGCAACCAATCCATAAAAATTCCGGTGTTTGTAAATTAGAGAGGTTCTTAAAAAAATCAGGATCGTTGGCGACCATTTGAGCAGCCCATACCTTATTATCCTGCAGCAGTAATTCGAATGGATGCATACTTCTTTTGTTTATTGATAGGAGGTTACGAAGATATAGCATATAACAAAAAACGCCACACTTTAAATGCGGCGTTCGTATAACGAAAATATTTTTTATTGCTTTATCGGAATCATGCCCCTGATCCCCATGTCAATTACCTGGTCCTCATTATTCGGGTCATAGGTTCCATTATTATCTACATCGATCCATTCAAATTTAATTTCATAAATCGGTTGGTTTCATTTGTAACGATGGTTGTTGGGTTTTATTTTGGGCTTTACAGGATCTCTATTACCTGTATGAGCTCTTTTAGCATTTCATTAGTAAAATCGAGGTGTGTTACCATTCTTACCAGGGTAGGGGAAATAGAAAGGCACAAGATATTATATGCCTTTAGTTTATCACAGAATTCTTTTGCTGTATAAGAACCTTGCACTTCAAAAATTACAATATTGGTTTCCACAGGCATTATCTTGCCTATAAAATCCTTTTTACCTAAGGCGGCAGCCATTTCTTTTGCATGGAAGTGGTCTTCAGTTAATCTTTCAATATTATTTTCGAGGGCATAGATACCTGCGGCTGCCATAAAACCAGCTTGTCGCATACCGCCTCCAAAAACCTTCCTTACCCGTCTTGCCTGCTTAATAAAATCTGCATCACCTAGGAGAAGACTGCCAACTGGTGTCCCCATACCTTTGCTAAGACAAATAGATATACTGTCGAATACTTCGCCATATTGTTTAGGGCTTTCATTCTGAGCAACAAGTGCATTCCAAAGCCTGGCCCCATCCAAATGAAGGATTAGATTATTATGTAAACAAATTTCCTTAATCTGTTGTATTTCAGTAAAATCATAACAGCTTCCACCGCCCCGATTAGCCGTATTTTCAAGACTTACAAGTCTTGTTCTTGCTTTATGTACATCATCAGGGTTAATAGCATTGGTAACCTGTTCAGCTGTAATTCTTCCCCTGTCACCATCGATTGGTTTTACCTGGCAACCACTATTAGAAGCAATACCTCCCCCTTCATAAATATAAACATGGCTTACTTTATCGCAGATCACTTCATCCCCCGGGCGGGTATGGCATTTAATAGCGATCTGGTTAGTCATGGTGCCACTTGGGCAAAAAACCGCAGCCTGCATACCAAACATTTCTGCTGCCATGGCTTCAAGCTGATTAACTGAGGGATCTTCACCAAAAACATCATCGCCGACCTGAGCTTTGAACATGGCTTCCAGCATGGCTGAAGATGGTTTGGTAAACGTATCTGAGCGTAAGTCTGTTATCATAGTTCAAATATAAGGAGGTGTTTTAAGGAATTAGTAATTGGGTATCAGGAATTAGGTAAAATGCCAGCACCCTGATTCCCAATTACCAATCCCCAATCCCCAATTCCCAATTCCCAATTCCCGACTCCCGCCATTTATCCACCTTTCATCCCATTTTATACACTAACATTATGAAATCCGGCTATTAAAACTTAACTTTGCGCACATTTTTAGCTGGAATTATCTGCATTAACCATACTTTTGCAACCTTTTCCTAATAAAGCATGTCTATTTAATGTTCTTATTTCGTAATTAATACAAGTCAATGAGGCAACTTAAAATCGCAACGCAGATTACCAACCGTGATTCACAAGCAGTTGAGAAATATTTGCAGGAAATTTCTAAAATTTCGATGATCACTCCTGAAGAGGAAACCATTCTGGCCCAAAAGATCAAAATGGGAGATCAACGTGCTTTGGACAAATTGGTGCAGGCCAACCTTCGTTTCGTGGTATCTGTGGCTAAGCAGTACCAGCACCAGGGCCTTTCGCTTAGCGATCTCATCAACGAGGGTAACCTCGGCTTAATTAAAGCGGCACAACGCTTCGACGAAACCAAAGGTTTCAAATTTATCTCTTACGCTGTGTGGTGGATTCGCCAATCTATACTACAGGCGTTGGCAGAGCAGGGCAGATTAGTCCGCTTGCCACAAAACAAAATTGGCACTTACAATAAAGCTAACAAGGCCTATATGGCTTTTGAACAGGAACATGAGCGTGAGCCATCAACCGAAGAGTTAGCAGAATTACTGGAAATGAGTGAAACAGAGATCAACAACATTTTTCAAAGTAACACCCGTCATACTTCCCTTGATGCACCCGTGCATGAAGCAGAAGATGTAGCCATGGGCGATTTACTGAAAGGTGGAGATGAAACTGATGAGGATGTAATGCACGATTCATTAAAGAACGAGATCCGCAGGGTATTGAAATCTTTAAGTCCACGTGAAGCGGAGATCGTAAATGCTTATTTTGGCCTTGATGGCGAAAATGGTGTTACCATTGAGCAGATCGGTCAGAAATACGATCTTACGAAAGAACGTATCCGCCAGATTAAGGAAAGAGCGATCAAGCGTTTGCAGAAGGCACGTTACAGTGGAGCATTAAAGGCATATTTAGGATAATAACTCATTCATTTGTATAAATACCCCGGTTAATAGCCGGGGTATTTTTTTTATCTATACATCAACAAGATGTAATGTAAATACCCACTAATGGGTATGCTGAACTGTTACATTAAGATGAATATTTGCGCCATCTTATTTCATCCTAAACATTTTATAAAATGAAAAAAATTGTATTCACTCTTTCTGTTACTTTATTGCTTTGCATTTCGGCTTTTGCAAATGATGTTGTAGTTAGTACTGTTTCGCTTACCGGGCAAACAACAGGCGGCCCTTTAAATACACACTATACTTTTGTGCAGTTTGATATCAGCTGGAAAAACAGTTGGCGTACAAGTACTAATGAAAGTAATTATGATGGTTGCTGGATATTTGTAAAATATCGTAAGCAAAGTACATCAGTATGGCTACATGCTACGTTTAATTTAACAGGCCAAACAGCTCCGGGTGGCAGTACACTACAACCATCTGCAGATGGAAAAGGTGCATGGATATACAGAACTGCCAATGGTATTGGAGATGTAACCTATGCACTTGCCCAGCTACGCTGGAACTACGGTGCAGATGGAGTTTTGGATAATGAAAATGTAGAAATTCAGGTCTATGCAGTTGAAATGGTGTACGTTCCTCAAATGGCTTTTAACCTGGGTAATTCATCTGCAGAAGTAAATAAATTTAGAGATGGAGCCGTAGATACATGGTTTCCTGTTGTAAGTGAAGCTGCCATTACATGCGGCACTATTGCAGGTAATTTATTTGCAGCAGGTTCTTTTTTAAATAGCGGTACTATACCTGCAGCTTTTCCAAAAGGATATAATGCTTTTTGGACAATGAAATATGAATTCAGCAAACAGCAATACCTTGATTTTTTAAATACATTAGATCAGACCAGCGCAACAACCCGGAATAATATTGGTGCAACAGGCACAGTACCCAATATGGTGGTAACGCAACCGGAAAGAGCTGCAAATAATTTTAGTCCTATAAATATGCTGGCCTGGTTAGATTGGGCTGCTATGCGCCCTATAACAGAGTTAGAATATGAAAAAGCCTGCAGGGGAGGTAACAATACGCCTTCGCCATTAGAATATGCCTGGGGAAATACAACATTAAGTCCCATAGCTACTGCCACTAACCAGGGCGCAGCCAATGAAACCTGGGCAACAGGTAATGCAAACTACTCAGGTGGGCCAGGCGTACCTATGCGTTGCGGAGCATTGGCAACAGCCAGCAGTATACGTACAACAAGCGGCGCAACTTTTTATGGTATTATGGAAATGAGTGGCAATGAAAGAGAGTTTACCATCTTCTCTGGCAATGCGGCAGGAAGAACTTTTACAGGCCTTCACGGTGATGGTACACTAACTGCATTAGCTGAAGCTAATACCGCTAATTGGCCATCCAATACTAATAATAGCAGTATAACAACAAGAGGAGGATATTTTGCAGATGCTACGCCACAATTGCAAATTTGCGACAGAACTATTGGGGCCCTTGATTACAATACCGCATCAGTAACTAATGGTGGCCGGGGGGTTAGGACCGGGGAATAAATCTTTTCATCTTAAAACATATAAAATGAAAAGTAAAATTATTCAATTAACTATTGCTATGTTATGGGCAATAACAATAAAGGCACAACCACCAAACAATGCCATATTTTTTGGTAGTGTGGGCGATGGCTTTACCAAAAATGCAAACGTTTCGGTGACGAACGCAGTTTTTTTAGGAGGTTCAGGTGATGGTTTTAGTGTTGCAGCTAATGTATCAGCATCCAACAATATTTTTGTAGGTGGAGTCGGAGACGGATGGAATAAATCAGCCAATGTATCTGCCTCAAATACAATTTTTATGGGGGGCATTGGCGATGGCTGGCATACAGCGGCAAATATTTCCGTATCTAATTCCATTTTTGCCGGAAGTATTGGTGATGGTTGGCACAAAGCAGCGAATGTTTCTGCATCCAACACAATTTTTGTCGGCGGCTTTGGCGATGGTTGGAATAATAGAGGCAATGCTGTACCTGCCAACAGTATTTTCTTTGGCGGTGGCGGTGATGGTTGGTTAAGTACTTATCGCCCTATGGGTGGACTGCCGGTAAGCTTTCTCTATTTTAATGTACGTAAACAGGGTAAAACTGTTGCTCTGCTCAGTTGGAAAACAGCGCAGGAATCTAACTCATTGCACTTTGATGTGGAGCGAAGTACTGATGCTGTACACTTTAGTTACATTGGTAAAGTAAATGCAAAAGGTAATACCAACACCGAAAGCAATTACAGCTTTACCGATAATGCACCGGCCAAAGGATTTAATTATTACCGCTTAAAGCAGGTTGATAGGGATGGCAGATTTATTTATACCGCATCAAGAGTTTTAAACTTTGATGATACGGATGCAGGCCTGGTAAAATATTATCCTAATCCCACAAATGGCTTATTAAATGTTGAGATAACCGATGCCATGAAGCCCGAAGTGAAATGGATAACAATTTCTAATACCGCAGGCATAGTGCTGGACCAGGTAAAGATACAGCCAGGTAACAGCCTGTTAATACAGCTTAACTTCAGTAAATATCCCAAAGGCATTTACTTTATCCAGCTAAAAACAACATGTTGTAACAGTACCCAGCGTATTGTTCTGCAATAAAATATTAGCTTTTAAAAATCTGCAATGAGCAACTTTAAGTTGCTCATTTTTTTTACGGAACATTTTACTGCTGGTTTTGTTATTAATGTTAAGGTTGCGTTTATTTTAATAACCTTATCTACACATGGATAAAACAAATTAAATTTGCAGGATGAAAAAGTGGATGTTCGTAATTGCTTTATGGGGTCTTTTTTCCTGCGAAAAGGATATCGATTTCAAATTAAAAGAAGCAGCGCCTTTATTGGTGGTTGATGCTCAAATAGAGAATGGAGTTGCACCAACAGTTGCATTGAGCAAAAGCCTGAATTATTTTGGCGCCATCAGCCCGCAGATACTATCCAATTCCTTTGTACATAATGCAGAAGTTACTATGAGCAATGGAACGGTGACCCATAAATTTAAAGAATACATGGTGCCGCTTGCAAACGGGTATTCATTGTATTATTATGGTATTGATTCTGCCAATCTTGCTACAGCATTTGTTGGTGAGTTTAACAAACAGTATGATCTTACAATAAAAGCAGAAGGTAAAACCTACACAGCAAAAACAACCATACCCGCACTTACAAAGATATTCGACAGCCTCTGGACAAAACTGCCACCACCAAATGTTGATACTTCAAAAAGAGTTTTAATGGCAAGGGCTATTGATCCACCGGGACTGGGTAACTATGTACGGTATTATACAAAGAAGAACAGCGAACGTTTTTTACCGGGTTTTAATTCTGTATTTAATGATGAAGTGATTGACGGCACAACTTACCAGGGACAGGTAGATCAGGGCATAGACCGGAACAATACCATACCGACGGGCGATGACAAATTTTTTACCAGAGGCGATACCATCTCTTTTAAATTATCTAATATTGATAAAGGCACTTACACTTTCTGGAACACCTGGGAGTTTAATCAACAAAGTATTGGTAATCCATTTTCCCAACCAGGTAAAGTAATTGGTAATATCAGCAATGGTGCGTTAGGCGCTTTTTGTGGTTATGCATCTCAGGTGGGTACTATAATAGCCCGCTGATCTTTTCAGTAAAAAATATTCCTTTACATTCGTAAAAAATAATATCGCAATAATTTATGTCAACAGAAAAAGTTAATTGTTTAATTATAGGATCGGGGCCAGCAGGATACACTGCAGCCATTTATGCATCAAGAGCGGGATTGAACCCGGTATTGTACCAGGGTATTCAGCCAGGTGGACAGCTAACCATTACAACCGAGGTGGAAAATTATCCCGGTTACCCGGATGGCATACAAGGGCCTGAAATGATGGTTCATTTTGAGAACCAGGCAAAGCGTATGGGAACCGATATCAGGTATGGCCTGGCCACCAATGTTGATTTTTCTACCAGGCCTTTAAAAGTGGAAATTGATGAAGAGAAGTGGATAGAAACAGATGCAGTGATCATATCAACAGGTGCATCGGCTAAATGGCTGGGTATTGAAAGTGAACAACGCCTGAATGGGTATGGTGTAAGTGCCTGTGCGGTATGCGATGGTTTTTTCTTTAAAGGAAAAGAAGTGGCTATTGTAGGTGCAGGTGATACAGCTGCTGAAGAAGCTTTGTACTTATCCAAGATCTGTTCGCAGGTGCATATGATCGTTCGCCGCCACGAAATGAGAGCAAGTAAGGTAATGGCCGACAGGGTAATGAATACAGCAAACATTAAAGTTTACTGGAACAGCGAAACCGATGAAGTTATCGGCGATAAAAAAGTAGAAGCAGTACGCATTAAAAATAATCAGACAGGAGAGAAAACAGAGATTCCGGTAAGTGCATTCTTTGTTGCTATCGGCCATGAACCCAACTCTGGTATTTTTAAAGGCTGGCTCGAAATGGATGAAGCAGGATATTTGATTACAACACCCGGTACATCAAAAACAAATGTAGAAGGTGTATTTGCCAGCGGCGATGTACAGGATAAAATATACCGCCAGGCTGTAACGGCTGCAGGTACGGGCTGTATGGCTGCATTGGATGCGGAAAGGTACCTGAGTGAAAAAGGCCTGCACTGATCAAATTCAGAATGAAGAATTAAAAATTCAGGAGTCTTCATTCTAAATTCCTAATTCTTAATTTTTAATTCCCTTAATGTTCACCATCAATCTCCATAACCTTATCTTCTTTGCTCATCATGGCATTCATGAAGAGGAGCAATTGCTGGGCAACACATTTGTAGTAAATGTTTCTTTAGCATTTTCTGGGCATAAGCATATTACCACACTGGAGCAAACTGTAAATTATGTTTCTGTATACCAACTGGTAAAACAGCGTATGATGCAACCAACTCACTTGCTTGAAACAATTGCCCAGGACATAGCAGAACATATTTACCAGCACGATAAGCGTATCATATCTATCTCCGTTGCAATTGAGAAAAAAAATCCTCCCATAAAAGGTTTCGAAGGATCCATAGGTGTAAAATATACAAAAGACTTTTAACCAGCAGCCTTTGCCTGCCCGCTTACAATCAGCATTTATTTCACAATAGTTTTCACGTAACTTCATAAACTAAATCCACGTTATGATAAAAATTACAACGGGCTTACTACTCAGTTTTCTTTCCATATTTACACTGCAGGCACAGGTTGAAGATCAAAAACAATCTATCTATGATCCTGCTGTGTTGTTCTCACCAAATTTCTATCCTACCAGTGGCAGCATCACTAGGGCTGCAACAGGAGCACCCAATATCGGTTACTGGCAAAACAAGGCCGATTACCAGATTAATGCATCTTTAAATGATGTTACAAACCTGATCTCCGGTTCAGTTATCATCACTTATAAAAATAACAGTCCGCATGCATTGCCTTTTTTATGGCTGCAATTAGATCAAAACCTTTTCAATAAAAACAGCAGGGGACAGGCACGTATGCCATTGAATGGAAGAAGCCGCTATGGTGATAGTAAAAGTAATTTCAGCGGAGGTTTTAATATCAGCTCTGTAAAAATAGCAGATGATAATACAACCCCCGAGTATATCATTACCGACACCCGCATGCAGATACGCTTGGCTAAGGCAGTAAAACCAGGCGGAGATGTTATCAAAATAAAAATTGATTTTTCATTTACATTACCCGAATATGGCGCCGACAGATGTGGCATTTTAAAAACTAAGAACGGTAATATATTTTCTGTTGCTCAATGGTATCCCCGCATGTGTGTATTTGATGATGTAGAAGGATGGAACACGTTGCCTTATCTTGGCCCCAGTGAATTTTATTTAGAGTATGGCGATTTTGATGTGAACATTACAGCTCCTGCAAGTCATATTGTTGTTTGCAGCGGCGAATTACTGAATGAAAGTGAAGTACTAACGGCCACACAGCAAAGCCGCATGGCATTGGCAAAAAAAAGTGATAAAACAGTAATGTTGCGCAGCGAGGCAGAAATAAAGGATCCTGCATCAAGACCAAAAGCGGCTACACTTACATGGCATTATAAAATTACCAATGCACGTGATGTGGCCTGGGCCAGCAGTAAAAGTTTTATATGGGATGCTGCCCGTATAAATTTACCGGCCGGTAAAACATCGCTGGCCATGAGTGTGTATCCTGTAGAGAGCAAAGGGCAGGAGGGATGGAGCCGCTCAACAGAATATACAAAAGCAAGTATTGAGAATTACAGTAAGCGCTGGTTTGATTATCCTTACCCTGCAGCAATTAATGTGGCCAGTAATATTGGTGGTATGGAGTATCCAGGTATCGTATTTTGTGGTTACCAGGCAACTACCGATGCCTTATTTGGTGTAACCGATCATGAATTTGGCCATACCTGGTTCCCTATGATAGTAGGCAGCAACGAGCGTAAGTACGGGTGGATGGACGAAGGCTTTAATACTTTCATTAATTCACTGGCAGATGATGATTTTAATAAAGGAGAATACCAAACGGGAGCGGTAGACATGCAGAATACGGCAATGTATATGTTTGGTGAGAAAACAGAACCCATATTAAGAACACCTGATGCATTAAGAGAAACCAATATCGGCAATGCCTTATACAGTAAGCCGGGCTATGGCCTTGAATTGTTACGCAACGAGATACTTGGCCCCGATCGTTTTGATTATGCCTTTAAAGAATACATACGCCGCTGGGCATACAAGCATCCTACGCCGTGGGATTTTTTCCGCACCATGGATAATGTAAGCGGCGAAAATCTTAGCTGGTTCTGGAAGGCATGGTTTTTAGAAAATTATAAATTTGACCAGGCTATTACCAATGTGAGTTACCTTAATAATAACGCAGTAGAAGGCGCTGTACTTACCATTGTAAACCTTGAGCAGATGGCATTGCCCGTAAATATCAGTTACGAAACCAGGAGCGGCAAAACCGGAACTTTAAAACTGCCGGTGGAAGTATGGAACAATACTCATACCTGGAAGGTAAAACTGCCCACCACAGAAGAGTTAAAGAAAGTAGAACTTGATGCAGCAAAGGTTTTCCCGGATGTTGATTTTGCAAATAATGTGTGGGAGGGAAAGTAAAATTTTAATTGTTGGTCCGGTAATTAACAACTCCGAAAGACAAAAAGGAACTATTAGCAAGTAATTTAAAAAAATGCCTAAACATTATTTTTTCTATTTGGAAATTGCTTTGAGAAAATCAAAAGATTCTAATGTTTATGCATTTGAAACGTATCTCACATCGCCCTAAAAAGTTGATTAATATATTTGACATCGATATAAAGAAAGACCCCTGCATCGTAGAAGGGTATTTTCTAACCAAGAAGATATTTAAAAAACATAAAATGTTTATCAAGAAGAATATCGGACCACTAAATTTTGAAATTTTTGAATATTGTTTACGCCAATATGAAGCAGATGATTTTAGTGAGATACGAAAACTTTATAAAGAAGATTTTATGGAATAATAACTTGCCGTGGTTCCTGTCTCACGACTAAAACGAAGAATAATATCTATGCTTAAGAACATCATGAAGATCTTATGTTTTACAATTTTACTCCTGTTCTCCATAAACCTATCTGCTCAGTTGCCCTACAATTTAATTGACGGAAGGGATCATAAATACTGCAGTTCCTGCAGGGGCCTTGTACAGAATATGCCACCAGAAGTATTGTTTGGTATACAGATCAATACCAACGGTGATATTTATTTTTTAATGAGCAATACCGATTGGTTCCACAAAATATTTAAGAACAATTCTTACGGTGTAAGCGTTGACCTTGTTTCAAAAGACAGGTATTCCTGTAACAAAATGGTGAATGATGATGAACTTACACTGCCTAAAGGAATGATGATACAGCCTGTTTATAAATCTGAGTTGGTAAACGGCATTGACGAATTGGTAAAGGGTAATGTATCTGTAAAGATTGGGAAGCTGCCAAAGAACCTCATGAACAAACAGCTTGAAGGCAACCTGGTGATCATGAACGGAACGTATATCTGTCATTACACCAATTTTGTAAATATTGACCGTAGTGTGTGGCAGCTGTTACCAATGGGTTTATTTATAGATTCACTTATTCAGTATAATAGTGTTAACGCCGGGGAGCAAAATGATTTCTTTACCTACAGCAAAAAAATTCAGCTTGAAATACCCTTTGCAAAAGCCAGCGCCAGCTATGACCGTAGTTATTTTAAAAAGTATTACGATTCGGTAGAGTTGACAAAATATAATATACGCAAAATAGAAGTAAGGGCATATTCTTCTATTGAAGGGCCGGAAAAATTGAATAATGACCTGATGAACCGAAGGGCAGATCCGATTGTACTGGCATTGCAGGAGTATCAATCTTCGCTGAACAGGATAAAAATTGTAACGGCAGAGAACTGGCTTGACTTTTATAAGGATATCCAGAAAAATGAATTCAATGAGCTGCAGGAACTTTCTAAGGTACAGGTAAAACAAAAACTGACCGACAAAGCTTTGTTGAACAAATTGGAGCCGCTGCTCTCAAAACACCGCAAAGCAGTTGTTAGCATGTACCTGGAATCCAAAACTGCAGATGTTGCAGTAAGTGATTCTGCTGTAGTATCCAATTTTAATAAAGCAGTTTTTGATAACGATATAGCCAGGGCCAGGATCATACAAAAGGAATTGGTAGAACGCATCATTGACAATAAACTGCCGCTGGAATATATTAACAGCCTGTATGTTCCTCAAACAAAAGAGTTCTCTTCTTTATTGAACGACCGTGAAGTGTATAAGTATCTGCTTAAAGCCACATCTGAATATGAGGCACTTGATAATTTTTTAGCATTAAAAAAGCTTGATCCAAATAATGGAAAAATCAATTATAATATCTGTGCATTGCAATTCTTCATGTGGCAATATGGTGGCGACACACTCATTCAGCATACGCTTTTAAAAGATATCAATACATTGCTAAAGCAGGGAATTAACATGGTGCTTGTAAAAAGAATGCTTATCAACTATCATGTATTAAAGAGCGAGGAGAGTATGAGGGTTTATAATTATGCAGCTAAGGACAGTTCCTAAAACATCATACATGAGATGTTTGCTGAACTAAGTTTAAATGATGAGGATCTTTATTCACTTGCTAAATATTATGCTAATTATGCCCATTACGATTGGGCGGAAGAGATCATACAGCCCCGTATTGACAAATTGGATGTAAGCGAGGACTTGGTATTTTATTATGTGAACCTGTTGTTCTTTGACCCAGGATCGTATGGAGATGAAAATTTTCAGCGTGCCATGTTGAATGCCATAAACCTGAACCCCAAAAGATTCTGCAATTTCTTTTTACCAACGGGCTGGGGTGGGGCTGGCATGCAGTTGCTGGATAATGATGAGATAAAGAACAAGTATTGTGAAACATGCAAATAGTCGTCAGCCTGCCAACATATTCTTTGAAATACGCTAATAGTTTTTATTATGATTTTAGAATTGAGACCTTACCAGAAAATCATTTCATTGTTAATAATGCTGCTTTGCGGTATCCTGTGCATCACTTATGAGCGTACAGCTTTTGCAACATTAGCAAACCGCCCGGGCTTTTATGGAAACTTACACGTTTACTATAATGTAGGCAGGATTATGTTTGGTATGTATAACCTGATCATAGGATTGATATCTTTTGTTGTAATTATCCTGCAATTTAAAAGCATAGCAAAAAACAATAAAGCAATATTTAAACGTGGCTGTTGGATATTTTTGGCCTTGGCTGTTTTACTTATTATTGCTGAAACTTACCTGCAGATGAGTTTTAAGGGAAAGGGATAAATGAAATTAATTCTTTTCCAGCAATGTCACCGTCACGGGACGCTGCGAAACAGATTTAACAATACGCAACATCCTATGCCAATATACAGGCTAAGGGAGAGACGTTGCTGAGAAAAAAATTGCTACTTTTGAATAAAAAATAACGCCTTTAAAAATTGTTTGCGTACTAAAGTAACATATTTGGGGCAAATCAATAATGTTGGCAGCAATTATATACCCTCAAATTTAAGAAAGACTTAAAAATGAAATTCCTTTTTTACTCCGTTATTTTTACCACGCTGATCTCTTCTTGTTCTCCAAAAATTGGTTCAAGCATCAGTAACAAACAACCGGCCCTGGCTAATAATGAGTTTGTTTTAGTACTGCAAAAAGAAGATAGCTTTAATAATGACGGTATCGAAATTGGCAGTATAAAATCTGGTGACAATGGATTTTCATCAGGCTGCACTTATTATGAAGTTATTGACAAACTAAAACAAATTGCACGGGACAACGGTGCAAATCTTATTAAAATAACTGAACATAAAACTCCCGATCAGTGGAGTACCTGCGAAAGGTTGAAAGCGAAAATTTATAAGGTTCCCAATTTTAAAACTCATGAAAAGGAAATAGAGTGGACAGCAAATAGAAAATTAACTTGGGAGGATTTTAAAGGCAATCCAAAAACATTTACTAATTCAAATACTGCAGCAGAAACTTATTGCGGATTTGGCTTTCAAACAAACAGGGTAACCATGTTTAAAAATGCCAAAATATTTACACTAAACAGCTTTAATACAAATTTAAGTTGGATAAGGCCCGATCAAAAGAACAGCGCAGACCTGCTTGAACACGAACAAGGGCATTTCGACTTGTGTGAAGTGTATACCCGGCAGCTTAGAAAAAAGCTTGAATAAAAAAAATTAACTGTCTTCAATTTAAACACAGATGCAAATGTAATTTTCAAGACTATATCTGCTTTATACCTTGACAGACAGGAATTATACGAAAAAGAAACACAGTATGGGCAGGACCGGCAAAAGCAAATTGAATGGACAAAGCTAATTGCCCTTGAACTAAGTGAACTGAATAGTTTTAGCCGGTAATTGCTCTGAAAATCTTTGTGCCTTACGTGCCTGCTATACACTCACCACCTGAATTAAACCATAATGCAATTACTAAATCAAGAATTAAATAACATATGAAAAAAAGTTTTTTTATTGTTTCCTCATTTTTCTTTTCAGTGGCCTGTTTTTCGCAACAGAAAGAAATTGTTGGCTCTTGGATTTGGCAGGATTCGGTTAACAAGATCCAGCTTTTTATAAAAAAGGGAGGAACTATAGAGCAACTCAGCGGACTTCTTTCTGATTATAAATGGTACAGAGATG
>JAYUYX010000094.1:0-14198 GCA_043752205.1 Chitinophagaceae bacterium | reverse complement strand
GAAAAAAGCCAGCTGAACTGGATAGTTATTTGTGGGATAAGCATAAAATTCATACCGTGGGAATTGTTTGGGAAAATATAAGTGGAGTAAGGATTACTCCTAATGTATATACAAGTATAAAAAATTTAGACAGGCTTGTGGAAGGTATTACAGCTTTTGCTAAAGGATGATTTTAAAAGTAATTAACATTCGTTAACAAGTTATAAAGGATATGCAAACACGATTTCCCTTAAATTTGCGTTAATCATAAAAATGATTTAATGCAATTTGCTAAAGGAAAACTAATTGCGATTGGCGGGGCAGAAGATAAAGGAACAGATTTAGAGAGTGGACAGATCCAACGCAATAACCTCAATTTTTTTGGTCTTGGCATTCTTCGCCGCATTGTTGAAGAAGCCGGTGGCCCCCTCAGCCGCATAGAGGTCATCACTACAGCCAGCACAATACCTTACGAAGTTGGCGACAATTACCTGAATGCTTTTGGTAAAATAGGCTGTACAGATATTGGCTTAATGCATATCCGTAACCGGGCTGATACAACCAGCGAAGAATATCTGGAGCGGATTAGCAAATGTGATATCGTTATGTTCAGCGGCGGAAATCAATTACGCCTCAGCAGCACTTTTGGTGGCACTGTTTTCTTCGAAAAGATCTTAGAGCGTTATTATAACGAAGAAGAATTTGTAATAGCAGGTACATCTGCCGGTGCCATGGCCATGAGCAATACCATGATCTATGAAGGCAATGCTACCCGTGCACATTTAAAGGGGGAAGTGAAAATTACTACCGGACTGGGTTTTATGAATGATGTGATCTTTGATTCGCATTTTGAAAAACGGGGCAGGTTTGGAAGATTGGCGCAGGCTGTTGCTACAAACCCCGCCTGTATTGGTATTGGGCTTGGTGAAGATACCGGTATGCTGATCACTAACGGCAATAAGATGGAAGCAATAGGCAGCGGGCTGGTGATCATTATAGATGGGCATGATATCATACATTCCAATATTGCTGATATACCCGAAGGCAATCCCATTAGTATTCAGAACCTTAAAGTTCATTTTTGTGAACATGGGAATGGATATATGCTGAGGGAGCGTATATTTTTAATGAATGCTACGCCAACATCTGTGATAAAAAAACAGGTGAATGTAGAATAAGCCTTTCAAAAAAAAAATTATAATAGCATGCATCCGCCATACAGGGGATGCATTTTCTTTTTATCTTAACGGTATGAACAGGAAAAAATTCATTCAGCAATCTTCCCTTGCCACTGCGGGTATAATCATGAGTAAATATTCTTTGGCAATCGGGCAAAATGATTTCCCTGTTGTAAGGGTCCCGGCAAGCGAGCGTAAGTTCACAAGTCCTGCTGTTGAAAAACTAATTGCTGAAGTAAAAAAGAACATTGGTAATAAAGAAATAGCCTGGCTTTTTGAGAATTGTTTCCCCAATACATTAGATACAACCGTAGATTTTGAGATCATTAACGGCAAGCCGGATACTTTTGTGATCACCGGCGATATTGATGCTATGTGGCTAAGAGATTCATCAGCACAGGTTTGGCCTTACCTGCCACTGATGAAAGCAGATAAAAATTTGCAGGAACTCATCAAAGGCGTTATAAACCGCCAGGTAAAATGCATTTTAAAAGATCCTTATGCCAATGCATTTTATAAAGATGAAACAAAGATCAGCGAATGGAAAGATGACAAGACAGAAATGAAACCCGGCATTCATGAGCGCAAATGGGAGATTGACAGTTTGTGTTATCCCATAAGACTGGCCTATGGTTACTGGAAAGAAACAGGTGATACTTCTTTATTTGATGAAGACTGGAAAGCCGCAATGCGGTTAATTGTAAAAACTTTTAAAGAGCAGCAGCGGTTAGAAAATAATGGCCCTTATAAATTTGAAAGAACAACAAGCTGGGCTACTGATGGTGTGCCCTTGGGAGGTTATGGTTATCCAACTAATAAGAATGGCTTGATACATGCTATGTTTAGACCCAGTGATGATGCCACAGTGTTCCCTTATAATGTACCTGGAAATTATTTTGCTGTTGTTTCACTTGCCAGGCTAATAGAAATGAAGGCAATTTCGAAATTTTCAGACGAAGAAAATTCAACTATTCAAGAGATTGCAACCAGGATTTCGAATGCACTCAATACTGTCTGTGTCATGAATCATTCTGTTTTTGGAGAAATATATGCTTATGAAATAAACGGATTTGGAAGTTTTAATTTAATGGATGATGCAAACATTCCATCGTTATTATCTATGCCTTATTTATTCGAATCAGAAGAAGAGGATAGAATTTATAAAAATACAAGAGAGCTTGTTCTGTCCAGAAATAATCCCTTCTTCTTCAAAGGCAAAGCTGCAGAAGGTATTGGTGGTCCACACGTGGGCATGGATTATATCTGGCCAATGAGCATCATTATGAGAGGCCTGACTAGTACTGATGAAAAAGAAATAAAAACCTGCCTGGATATGCTGCAGAAAACACATGCCGGTACAGGCTTCATGCATGAATCCTTTCATAAGGATGATCCATCAAAATTTACACGAAAGTGGTTTGCCTGGGCCAATACACTGTTTGGTGAATTTGTATGGAAGGTTTACCAGGAACGTCCTCATTTATTAAAGTAATACCGCCAGCAAAAAAACCGTTTAACAAAAAATTATATATCCCCGTCACCGGGGATTTTTGTTTTGACATAAAAGATATTATCTTGATGCAGCTTACCAAACTGTCTACCACAATCTTTTCATCCGATCCTTTTTATTATTTATTTTTTAAACTAACTAACTATGATGAAAGTATTGCACAAACCATTATTCGTATTGCTGGCTGCAGTAGCGCTGCTCTTTGCAGCCTGCGGTAACAAGCCCGAAGAAAAAGCACCAAAAATTGCCGTAGAGGATTTTTTTAGAAATCCTGAAAAATTCAGCTGGCGCATTTCCCCCGACGGTGAATATATTTCTTACCTAAGTCCACACAATGGCCACACCAATGTATTTGTAAGAAAGATTGCAGACAGCGTAGCTATACCAGTAACCAATGATACGGTTCGTAATGTATATCGTTACCAATGGAAGGGCAGCCGCATTATTTACCTGCAGGATATAGGTGGTGATGAAAATTTTCAAATGTTCTCGGTTGGAAGCGATGGGAAGGATCTGAAAGCCTTAACGCCTTTTGCAAAAGTAAGAACCGAGATACTGGATGACTGGCGTGATATTGCCGGCAAGGAAAATGAAATGATGATAGGCATGAATAAAAGGGATGCAAAGTATTTTGATCCTTACAGTATTAACATTGAGACCGGTGAATTAAAGGTATTGTACCAAAATGATAAGAACTATGATAGCTGGTTCACTGATCATACCGGTATCATCCGTATGGCAACAAAAACAGATGGTGTAAACACAACTTATTTTCACCGTGCTACAGAGGCGGCTCCTTTTGATTCTTTTCTTACAACTACTTACAAAGACCAGTTTGCTGTTCAATTTTTTACCTTCGACAATAAAAATATCTATGTATCCAGCAATATCGGCAGGGATAAAACCGCCATTGTAGAATATGATCTTGCCAACCGCAAAGAAATAAAGGAGATTTACAGTAATCCTGAGTATGATGTTGACGGATTAAGTTATTCTGAAAAAAGAAAAGTGCTTACTATGGCTACATATACTTCCTGGAAAAGGGAGCAGCATTTTTTGAATAAAGAGACTGAATCAGAATACAAAAAAATGAAGGATAAATTTAAAGGTTATGAGATTGGCATTTATGGTAATAATAATGAAGAAGATAAGTTTGTAGTGTGGACGGGTAATGATAAAGTTGCTGCCAGGTATCATTTTTATGATAAAAAAACAGGTGATACAAAATTCCTGGCCGATGCTTTTCCCTGGCTGAAAGAAGAAAATATGGCTACCATGAAACCTGTTGAATATAAATCAAGAGATGGGTTGACCATTCATGGATATCTTACTTTGCCAAAAGGATACGAAGCTAAAAATTTACCAGTAGTGATTAATCCACATGGCGGTCCCTGGGCAAGAGATGACTGGGGATATAATAACGAAGCCCAAATGTTTGCAAACCGGGGTTATGCAGTTCTGCAGATGAATTTCAGGGGATCAACAGGTTACGGAAAAGACTTTTGGCTGAAGAGCCAGAAGCAATGGGGTAAAACCATGCAGGATGATATTACTGATGGTGTACAATGGTTAATAAAAGAAGGCATTGCCGATCCTAAGAAGGTAGCGATTTATGGCGGAAGTTATGGCGGCTACGCAACACTGGCAGGTGTTACTTACACACCTGATCTGTATGCATGTGCTGTTGATTACGTAGGTGTGTCTAACATGTTCACATTTATGAAAACGATCCCGCCTTACTGGGAGCCTTACAAAGCTATGTTTTACGAAATGGTTGGAGATCCTGTAAAGGATAGCGCATTGCTTGCTGAAGTTTCACCCGCCCTACATGCAGGAAAGATTAAAACACCTTTGTTTGTTGCACAGGGAGCAAATGATCCACGTGTTAATAAAGCAGAAAGCGACCAGATGGTGGATGCCTTAAAGAAAAGGGGCGTGGCTGTTGATTATATGGTTAAGAATGATGAAGGCCACGGCTTTGCGAATGAAAATAACCGTTTGGATTTTTATAAAGAGATGGATAAATTCTTTGATAAATATCTCTCCGGTAAACCGATTGATGCTAAAAAACAATAATTATAAATACATCCCGGTTTTCGCCGGGATGTATTTTACTAATATTCATTTTTCAGAAAATTGTCAGGGAGAGTTTGTCGAATCCCGTTTAAGAAAATAACCCGCCTTCGACAAGCTCAGGCTGACAGTAAAATAGATTTAAACAACGCTGATTAAAAAATAATTCTTCTTTCCCTTTTGTACAAGAATGTATTTATCATGAAGTAGTAATGAACTATCAACTTTCAACTCTACGCTTTCAACTTTTTTGCGATTGATACTTACCCCGCCACCCTGCACCATTTTTCTTGCTTCACCTTTACTGGGGAAAACATTTGTTTCTGCTAAAAAAGAAACTATATCAATACCTGCTTGAATTCTTTCCTTTGCAAAATTTATTTTAATCACACCCTCCATACCTTCCAGATCTTCTGCACTAAGGCTTTCAGCCGGTGCATTTTGATCGGCAAATAATTTTTCGGTGGTTTCAACAGCTTTGTTGTACTCGTTTTCTCCATGTACAAAAATGGTTACCTCTTTAGCCAATGTTTTTTGTAATACTCTCTTTGATGCGTTTTTTTGCTGCTCAACAATTAAACCGGTAATTGTTTGCTCATCTAAAAATGTAAATATCTTTATCCATACTTCTGCATCGTTATCATTTGCATTTAACCAGAACTGGTAAAACTGGTACGGAGTTGTTTTTTGTGGATCGAGCCAGATATTTCCCTGCTCTGTTTTTCCAAACTTGCCGCCATCTGCCTTTTTGATCAAAGGACAGGTAAAGGCAAATGCTTCAGCTTCGCTACCGCATTTTCTTCTTATCAGTTCGGTTCCGGTTACAATATTGCCCCACTGATCGCTACCGCCCATTTGCAGCTTACAATTTTTATTTTGGTAAAGCCAGTAAAAATCATAACCCTGCACAAGCTGGTAAGTAAATTCTGTAAAGCTCATCCCTGCTTCTCCCTCTAATCTTTTCTTTACACTATCCTTGGCCATCATATAATTTACCGTAATGTGCTTGCCGGTATCTCTTATAAAATCTAAAAAAGAGATATCTTTGAACCAATCATAATTGTTAGCCATTTCGGCAGCATTTGGCTTAGCTGTATCAAAGTCTAAAAATTTTTTTAACTGAGCCTGCACCCCGGCCACATTTTTGTTTAAAACATCCTCACTTAGCAGGTTCCTTTCTTCACTCTTACCGCTTGGGTCGCCAACCATTCCAGTAGCCCCTCCCACAAGGGCAATGGGTTTATGTCCAGATCTTTGTAAATGTACCAGTAGTATTATGGGCACCAGGCTGCCAATATGCAGGCTGTCGGCAGTGGGGTCAAAACCAATATAAGCCGTGGTCATTTCTTTTTCCAATTGTTCTTTTGTACCCGGCATTATGTCCTGTATCATCCCTCTCCATTGTAATTCTGCTATTAAAGATTGCATGTTTTGGTATAAAAGTTAAAAAACTCCGGTTTTAGAAATTAAGAATTTTAGCAAAAATGCTTATAAATATTGATAAAAAGATCAGTTTGAAGGCTTTAAAAATCAACTTGCATTATTATTAAAATTAAATGGGTAGTTAAAATCTTAAGTCCCGATTAAAGCGTATTTGAATAGGCATCTTTTTCCTTATAATCGGCGTCTATGAAATAACATTTAACAGCACTCTTATATTCGTATAAAATAAATGACATATATACGAGGTATAGTTGGGCTAAATAAGCTTAATTTTATAGAAAGACATTGACACAATTTACCAAGTATAAATACGTTTTAATTCTATCTACCATAAAATTCAATAACCAACCTATCGATATTATGAGATTTGCCTATAAATTTTTTTTATTTATCCTGTTGGCTTTACCCATTCTCAGTTTTGCCCAGTTACGAAAATATTCAAATGAATTTTTAAATATTGGGGCAGGAGCAAGAGGGCTTGCCATGGGAGGTGCACAGGTTGCCTCAGCAAAAGATGCTACAGCCGGTTACTGGAACCCTGCCGGTTTAACGGGCATTAAAGAATCTCCCAATATTGGTATCATGCATGCCGATTATTTTGGCGGAATTGCTAAGTATGATTATATCTCTGGCGCTATGCCTATACAGGATAATAAAAGAGCGCTGGGTATTTCCATTTTAAGATTTGCAGTGGATGATATTCCAAATACATTATTTCTGGTAGAGCCCGATGGACGGGTGAATTATGATAATATTCAAACCTTTTCTACTGCTGATTATGCATTCCTTTTTTCATTTGCACAAAAATTAAAGGAAACAGAAAAAAGACAAATGAGCTTTGGAGTAAATGCTAAGGTCATTTATCGTAAAGTGGGCAAATTTGCATCTGCCTGGGGCTTTGGACTTGACGCCGGATTACAGATGCATGGCCCTAAATGGCATGCCGGTATTGTAGCACGTGATGTTACAACTACGTTCAATGCATGGTCATTTACTTTTACGGAAAAAGAGAAAGAAATTTTATACCTCACCAAAAATGATATCCCTGTAAAGTCAACTGAACTTACCGCTCCAAGGCTTATTATTGGTGGTGGATACGATTTTAAGCTTGGCAAATCAGTAAACCTAATGGCCGAAGCCAATATTGACGTTACATTCGATGGCAAGCGCAATACTGTTATTAGTGGCAATACGATAAGTATCGATCCGCATATTGGCCTTGAAGCTACAATCAATGATGTGTTTTTTGTAAGGGCGGGCATCACTAATTTTCAGAAAGGAACTAAAGATGGTGACTCAACGAATCAAAAAAAAGTATGGATATACCAGCCAAGTGCCGGGGCAGGATTTAAGATAAAAAACATTATGATCGATTATGCTTTTACAAATCTTGCTAACCAGTCAAATCCATTATATACCCATATTTTTTCCTTGCGTTTTAATATAGGAGGAAAAAAAGAAATTGAATAAAAAACTATAATACCAAGTAGTATGAAAAAATTTTTATTAACGCCTTTTGTTTTATTACTGGCCTTTACCGGTTACGCTCAGTTAAATAATAGCTGGATAGACTATAGTAAGACTTACTATAAATTTAAATTATCAAAGGACAGTTTAACCCGTATTTATCAACCGGTACTGGCTGCTGCAGGATTAGGTTCAGTACCCGCTGAAAATTTTCAGTTATGGCGTAATGGAAAACAGGTTCGTATGTTCACTTCTGTACCCACAGGTGTTTTAGGAACCGGTGACTTTTTAGAATTCTGGGGTGAAATGAATGATGGGAAGCCTGATAAAAACCTTTATAGAAATGCTGATTACCAATTGTGCGAAAAGTTTAATCTGCACACAGATACTGCAACTTATTTTCTTACTGTAAATCCTGGCGGTGGTAACCTGCGTTATTTAGCCACAGCAAATAATACAGCCGGAAATACATTGCCTGCCGATCCTTATTTTATGCGACGTATAGAAACGCATTACAGAAATCAGATCAACAGAGGATATGCTGCAGTTATTGGTGAATATGTTTATTCTTCCTCGTATGATATTGGCGAAGGTTGGACAAGTGATAATGCTGCACCTTGCTGTGCAGTATCCAGGGATCTGCAAAATATGAACAGGTATGCGGCTGGCCCTCCAAACAGTGTAATGTTTACAGTGCATGCTGCCGGCAATGCATTAAATCCACGGGAGTTATATGCCAAGTTTTACAATACACAGATCTTGCTAAAACCAATGCCTTATTTCAATTATCTTAAAGATACTGTTAGAAATTTACCTTTATCACTGCTGTCAAGCCCATCAAATTTACCCGTAAGTATTAATGGTAATTCTATAAATCCAGTTGATCGTACCGTGGTAAGCTGTTTTACGGTAACCTACCCTGCTACATTTAATTTTAATAGTGAAAAGAATTTTTATTTTGAATTAAAAGAAAATCTCTCAGGAAACTACCTGGTAATAACCAATTTTAATGATAATGGTGTAGCACCAATTTTATACGATTATAATAATGGAAGAAGGATAATTGGCGATATCAGTACTGCAGGCCAGGTAAAATTTGCCATTGCTCCATCATCAGATACTTTACGCAAGTTTAACCTGATGAGTGGTGATGTTTCCAATATCATACCAGTTACAGGACTTATCTCTAAAAATTTTATCAATTATGCCAATACTGCCAACCAGGGCGACTACATCATTATCAGTAACCCTGTTTTATATAGTGGCTCTGTAAATAATGTAGAACTCTACCGTCAATACCGCAGTACAATTGCCGGTGGTTCTTTCAACGCAAAAATTTATAACATTGATGAATTAAATGACCAGTTTGCCTTTGGTATAAAAAAGCATCCTTCGGCTATCCGTGATTTTATCCGGTATGCCAGCCAGCAATTTACCCCAACACCAAAATACGTGTTCATCATGGGCAGGGGATTGAGTTACATGGATTATACCGTAAACCAGGGTAATCCGATAGCCGAGCAGTTAGACCTGGTTCAAACTTTTGGCTGGCCGGCATCAGATGTTTTATTGTCAAGTGCGCCGGGTACCAATGTTCCATTAATACCTATTGGCAGGCTTGGTGCTATAAATGGTACCGAGGTGGGTATTTACCTGGATAAGATGAAGCAGTATGAGCAGGCGCAGCAATCTCCTAGTCAAACGATTGCTGCCAAAGGCTGGATGAAAAATATGCTCCATACAATTGGCGGATCAGATAGTCTTGAAAATGCACAGTTCCTGGTGTATATGAACGGGTATAAGAATATTGTGGAGGATACATTATTTGGCGCACATGTAGAGACTTTCTCCAAAACGTCTGTTTCTACAATTGAGCAACAGCAAAGCCAACGTATAAGTGAACTGTTCCAGGAAGGACTTACTTATGTGAAATATTTTGGCCATTCGTCTGCAAATGAATTAGCTATTAACCTGAATTATCCAGAAAATTATCAGAATAATGGCAAATATCCATTTATGCATGTAAGCGGTTGCACTGTAGGTAACTTCTTTACATTCAATCTCAGCAGGCCGGTTAATTATTCGGGTATGTCACTATCTGAAAAATATATTTTTGTTAATCAAAAAGGAAGTATTGGATTTTTAGGGAGTACGCACTTTGGTATTGCACCGTTCCTCAATTTTTTTAATGATAAACTATACAATAAGATATCAAGAACAATGTATAGTAATACCATTGGTAATCAGTTAAAAGCTACTTTACAGGATTTGGGTAGTAATCCTGCGTCCCTTGATTTTTATACAAGGATACACCTTGAGGAAATTAATCTGCATGGCGACCCTGCTTTGAAAATAAATGCTTTTCTTAAACCCGACTACGTTATTGAAGATCAATTAGTAAAATTTACACCCAACATCATTTCTGTTGCCGACAATAATTTTAATATTGATATTAAGATGATGAATATCGGCAAGGCAATAAAAGATTCCATGTGGGTAAATGTTAAACAAAAGCTTCCGAATGATTCTATCAAGGTTTTATACAATCAATATGTTCCCGCTACCCTGTACAAAGATTCCATATACCTTACTGTGCCCATTAATCCTTTAACTGATAAGGGGCTCAATAAATTAATTATAACACTGGATGAAGGAAACCGGATAGATGAATTATCTGAAATGAATAATGTTTTGATCAAAGATTTTTACATTTTTGAAGATGAGTTAAGACCCATTTCACCATATAACTATTCTATCGTTAACCAACAAAATATAAAATTTTATGGCAGTACTGCAAATCCATTGAGTGGCCAGCGGCAATATGTTATGGAAATTGATACCACAGAGTTATTCAATTCAGCCTTTAAAAAAACATACAATGCAAGTGGTATCGGTGGCGTAATTGAATTTAACCCTGCAACTATTACTTATGTAGACAGTACAGTGTACTATTGGAGAACTTCAACCGTGCCATCGGCAGGGAATAATTATATCTGGAACAATTTCTCATTTATATATTTGCCAAACAGTACATCAGGTTTTAATCAATCGCATTATTACCAGTTCAAGAAAAATACATTCAATAACCTTACCCTGGGCAACGATAGGATTTTAAAATTCGATTTCAGAAATATAGAGTTTGCTGTTAGAACGGCTATTTACCCCAATGCTACACAGACAAATGATTATTCCCTACGTAATGATGGATTAATTGAACAGGCTGGGTTTTATGGGCCTGGCTTAGGCCCCAATTCAGAAGTGTTGAGGTTCTATGTAATTGATACAACAATTAATAAAGCATGGAAAAATGTTGATAATGGAGTTTCTGGGTTATACGGAAGCGTTAGGCCTATACCAATTAACGGTTCAGTAAAAGTGGGTTTCTTCCATTTTAAAATTACCTCATTAGCCCAGCGGCAGACAGTAATGAATTTTCTTGATCTTATACCTGCAGGGCATTATGTAGTGATGTCTAACAGTCCTGCAAGTCCATTTACCAGCTTCCCTCCAGATTGGCGTGCAGATACACTTGTATTGGGATCAGGGAATTCGTTATATCATAAATTAAAAGGCAATGGGTTTAGTAATATTGATTCCTTATATAATTTCAGACCATTTGTTTTTGTTTATAAAAAAGGAACACCTGGACCTATACTGAATGTTGTTAGTGCTAATTCTACTGATATACTTAATGTTAGCTTCCACACAATAGGCAATCATTTAAGTGGAGATATAACATCTGATAAGTTTGGCCCTGCATTGCAATGGAATTCGTTACATTGGCGTGGTACAGCACGGGAAACGCCTACAAGCGATTCGGTAGCAATTCAAATATTTGGATTAGATATTAATGGTAATTCAACCTTTTTGGCTACGATAAGGCCAGCTGTTGATACATCCATAAGCTGGATAAATGCCCAAACGTATCCGTACATTAAATTGAAAATGCTGAATACCGATTCTGCAAATGCAACGCCTCATCAGTTAAGATACTGGAGAGTGAATGGAACATATATCCCTGAAGGGGCCGTTGCACCTAATATCCTTTTTGTAATGAAGGACACTGCTGAACAGGGAGAAATTGTAGATTTTAAATTGGCATTTAAGAATATTAGCCAGACGGCTTTTGCAGATAGTATAAAAATTAATTTTACCATTACAGATCGCAATAATGTACCACATCCTATACTTCTTCCAAAAGGTAAGGCATTGGTAATGGGCGACACATTGGTCATCAGTTATAAAATAGATACTAAGAATTACCCGGGTATGAATACAGTGTTTGTAGATGTAAACCCTGCGAATGACCAGCCTGAACAATATCATTTTAATAATATACTCTACAAGAATTTATTTGTAAAAGCAGATAATTATAATCCGTTGCTTGATGTAACTTTTGATGGTGTACATATCCTTAATAAGGATATTGTTTCTGCCAAGCCACATATCCTTATTAATCTTAAAGATGAAAGCAGGTTCCTGGCCTTAAGTGATACCGCATACATAAAAGTACAGGTGCGTTTCCCTGATGGGTCCTTACGCAATTATAGCTTTGGAGACAGTATGCGTTTTACACCAGCAAATTTATCAACGGGTAATAATACTGCTACTATTGACTTTCTTCCTTACTTTCCTGAAGAAGGAGAGTATGAACTGATCGTTTCAGGTAGAGATGTAATAGGTAACACTGCAGGAGCTATCGAGTATCATGTTACATTTAATGTAATAACAAAAGCAATGATCTCTAACCTGCTTAACTATCCAAATCCATTTACAACTTCTACAGCCTTTGTGTTCACCATCACCGGTAGTGAAGTGCCGCAAAACATGCGGATACAGATCTTAACAATAACCGGTAAAATAGTGAGGGAGATCACCATAGATGAATTGGGCCCATTACATGTTGGCAGAAACATTACCGAATTTAAATGGGACGGTACAGATCAATACGGTGCAAAGCTGGCCAATGGTGTTTATTTGTATAGGGTACTTACAAACTTAAATGGAAAATCGCTGGATAAATACAAAGCTGAAGGAGACAAAACTGATAAGTTCTTTACAAAAGGTTATGGAAAGATGGTGCTTATCCGATAGATGATAAGCATTCAAAATAATAAGCAGGCTGTCATTAATTGGCAGCCTTTTTTTATTGTTACCTTTGCAAATAAAAATAATTACATGGCTAAAATAGCTATCAATATAGCCACCGGCAGTTTGCAGCAGGAAGAAATAATTGTAGGCATTGATTTGGGAACTACGAATAGCCTGGTTGCCATCATTCATCCTGAAAGTAAAAAACCAGTTGCATTAAAAGAACACAACAGCAGATCTTTAGTGCCTTCTGTTATTCACTTTGGCACAAATGGAAATGTAACTGTTGGTGACGAAGCAAGGCAATACCTGATGACTGACTCTGCAAATACTATTTTTTCGGCTAAACGGTTAATGGGTAAAGCGTATAGGGATATACAAAATAATGCATCTTCCCTGGCATATAAAATAATAGATGATGAAAATAAGCTTGTAAAAGTTCAGGTAGGCAATACTTTTTATTCTCCTGTTGAGCTCTCGTCTTTGATTTTAAAAGAATTAAAAAAACAGGCAGAACATATTTTAAAAACTTCTGTAAGCAAAGCAGTTATAACGGTACCCGCTTACTTTAATGATGCACAGCGCCAGGCAACAAGGGATGCTGGTAAATTGGCAGGTTTAGACGTAATGCGTATAATTAATGAACCTACGGCAGCCAGTCTTGCTTATGGTTTTGGTTTGCATAAAAAAGAGAACAAAACAATTGCCGTATATGACCTGGGCGGCGGTACGTTTGATATTTCAATTTTGAATATTGCCGGAGGCGTGTTTGAAGTACTGTCTACCAATGGAGATACTTATTTAGGTGGCGATGACCTGGATGCAGCCATTGTTGATCATTGGATAAAGGAATATCATTTTAATGGCGATGAATTAAAACACAGGCAGATAATGCGTTTAAAAGCAGAAGAAGCAAAGAGGGCCTTGTCATCCAATGAACTATTTGAAACTGATTACGAAGGCAATCAAATCTCAATGGCTAAAGAAAAGTTTGAAGAGATTATAAAGCCCATAATTGAAAAAACAATTTTATCCTGTAGTAATGCATTGAAAGATGCCGGGTTAAAAAAGCATGAGATTGATGAAATAGTAATGGTAGGTGGCAGCACCAGAGTACCATTGGTAAAGGAGATGGTAAGTACTTTTTTTGAGAAAAAAATAAATGATACAGTTGATCCGGATGAAGTGGTTGCTTTGGGAGCTGCTATACAGGCTGATATATTAGCTGGTAATACAACCGATCTTCTGTTACTTGATGTTACGCCTTTATCTCTCGGTTTGGAAACAATGGGGGGATTGATGGATGTATTACTACCTCGAAATTCAAAAATACCCACAAAGGCAGCCAGGCAATACACTACTTATAAAGATGGTCAAAGCGGGATGAAGGTCGCTGTGTACCAGGGCGAAAGAGATATGGTAAAAGATAACCGCCGGCTTGCAGAATTTAATTTAAC
>JAYUYX010000093.1:0-52671 GCA_043752205.1 Chitinophagaceae bacterium | reverse complement strand
TGGTAGCAGGAGAGATAATAGAACCCCAGGTTTCTGTACCAATTGCAAAGGGAACTAAACCTGCAATTGTAGCAGCTGTTGAGCCTGCTGAAGAACCGCTTGAACCTCTCTTTAAATTCCATGGATTTTTTGTTCTGCCACCATACCAGTAATCTCCCATGGCCAGTGCACCTAAAGTAAATTTTGCAATGAGTACTGCTCCTGCTGCTTTCAATTTGATATATACAAAAGCATCCTCATCAATTGTTTGATCTTTGTAAGGTGCAGCACCCCAGGTTGTTTTAGTTCCTTTAACTGCAAAAAGATCTTTAAGCCCGTAAGGTATCCCATGTAAAGGCCCACGGTATTTTCCTGCGGCAATTTCGGCATCGGCTTCTGCAGCTTCCTGCAAGGCAATTTCTTCAGTGACCGAGATCACGCATTGCAAAGTATCTCCGTATTTCTTCAAGCGTTCAATGAAAAATTTTGTCAGTTCAACTGAACTTATTTTTTTGTTTTTGATCAGTGATGCCAATTCAGGAACGGAATAAAATGCCAGATCATTTTTATTTTTTGGCAGTGAAATATTTAATGGGATTTGCCATTTTATAAGATCTTGCTTCTTGTTAAACTTCATACCGGGTAAAACCGGGCTTTGCCAGGTGCTTAGTGGTACGCTGTTATCAAGTTTATGTTGCCGCATTTTATTGTATTCACTTGCACTGTTCTTTACATCATCAAATAAAGAATCTCTTTCTGGCTGTTTAAACTGAAGGCCGATCAATCTTTCGGCAGCAGGAATATCTTTTATAGTAAGGGTATCCTGGCAATAAGCAGAAATGCCGGTAAATAACAGGAGGGATAACATTGAGAATCTCATAATTTGGTTTTATAAGGAAAGCTACTAAATAAACAGTGCAGATATGTAAAAATTCATTTGGAATTTCGGCTGATTAATTTGTCAATTTCTCTTTTTCTGATAAACCAGGCAATGGTAAAAGAAGGGATGATATCTGTAAAAGGAATTGCCTCTTCCACGAAATTAAGCACAGAACCGATCATACCAACCCTGCCGCCGAATAATGTGCGAAATATGATCGCCGAAATAAAAGCCCAACCCACATCAATGAATTCGCCAAGGGCAGGGAGCAAGTAACTGGCCATACCGATAACGTCAAATACAATACAGGTATAAATATTGGGTAATGTGAGGGGTTCTTTTTCCATGACCACAAAACAGACTGCAAATTACAGTCCGTTTTTAAATAGATTATTGCTAAAACTATTTCATGGATTTGCTGGCTGGCATTTCTGCGGATGCCATTTCCACCATCATACTCACTTCATCAACCAGAGCATCATCATTACCGCTAAAGCCAACACTTTTAAAACGGATGTTACCGGTTTTATCAATTATAAATTTTGTAGGAATACCTTGTACTTTAAAATCTGCCACAACCTTGCTTTCATCATCCAGCAATACATGAAAGGGGTAGTTGTTCTTTTTCATAAAATCGGCAGCATTCTCTTTCATTTTTTCTGGAGCTTCCCAGGTATCAACAAATACAAAAGCAATATCCTTTCCCTGTAATTTTTGCTGGGCAGTTTTCATTGCCGGCATTGATGCAATACAGGGGCCACACCAGGTTGCCCAAAAATCTACTACTACCACTTTGCCTTTTAAACCAACAAGGCTAACATCATTACCATCCAGATCTTTTAAATTAAATTTTGGTGCTTCTTCGTTGATCATGGTTTTAGCCAGCTCTGCTCTCTTTTTTTCTCTGGCTGCCATTTCAAGCTTTGCTAAATAATCTTCATAACCTTTATCCGACTTTTTTTCTGCAACGTACAATTCTTTTAATAATACCTTGGTTTTTGACGAAGCCACACCATCTTTTACAAATTTTTCAATTTCTTTTTTAGCAGTAACTGCAGGTACAACTTTTACCAGTAACTGGCTGTAACGCTCATTATATTCGGCATTTTTAAACTCGTTAATAATTGCAGCTTCTTTTGCATACTGATAACCGTTTTTATAATCACCCATTTTATACAATATAAAAGCATAAGTATCACCAAACATGGCATATTGGTTTTTCAACTGCTGGGCCCATTCCTTTTTGGTATAGCTATCTGGTTTTTTTTCGATTGGTTTAAGGGTTTGCTCTTTGGCATAAGTTGTAGCCAAAGAAGACATTTTTTTTGCTTCCTCCAGGTTCTCTCCGGATTCGGCCAGCGCCCAGGCTGTATTATTATTGTTATAGGCCATAGCAGATCTGTCAAGATCTTTATTCCATTCATTATATGATTTGTAATCTTTCGCTTTGGCATAGGCATTTGCCAGTTGCGACTTGAAATTATCGACTATGGCCTTGGTCGATTCTGTTGGTGGGTATTTGACTATATAATCCTGGTATAAAGCAAGTTTTTTTGCAGGGTCTTTTTCCTTATTAAAATTCATCCCTGCTTCATTTTTAACCCAATTACCACCCGGGAAAACAAGTTTCATGGAAGCAGTTAGGCTATCAGCTTTTTCTTTTCGTTGATCTCTAGTGTACCATTGGATCAATGTGCTGTACCCCTCTTCAGTTAAATTTCTATTCTTTTCAAATGCCTGTAACTCGGCTAGTATGAGTAAAGGAGCTTCTTTCTTTTTTGTAGTGTTAATGGATCTTAGGTAGACGTTAAAAAAACGTGCATCATTCTTTAGTTCTGGATATTGTTTAATTCCTTCTTCCAAAAAAGCTAATCCTTTTGCTGCATCCGCATTCAACCCTAGAAAATATTCACCGTAACTGATCTGTATACTGTTTGCGGCTGTGTAATAATCTTTTACAGGCTGATTATTTGATGCATACACGGGGATAATATAACCCTTGCCGCTATTCATATCCTTATCCTTATTTGATGAGATGGCAAAAGCAATGCAGCTGGCATCGTTGTCAACTTTAAAACTTCCGGAATATAGTTTCCCGTTTTGAAGGATAGTTGGCTCTATTACTTTAGGTTCTTTTTTATTGAAGAGATAAATAACAATATCCAGTTTCTTCTCATCTATTAAAGAAGAAAGCTTACTATCAAACTTAAAACTCACCGTTTGCCCTGCTTTCGGCATTTGTGGTGTTATGGTTAAGGCATCAAATTTTACCTGGGCATTGGCAATGCCTATCGAAATAAATGAAATTGCAGCTAAGAGTATTTTTTTCATTTGGGGAATTGTTTTAGTATAACTATTAAAAGTACTGTGAATGTTAGATACAGGCAACAAAAGAGTGTTAATTTAATTACAGACTAATACTTTACGCTGATATAAGTACTATAATTTGATATGGTAGTTTTATATTCATCCTTTTTTTATTATGGCGCCAACACAAAAATCCACATTAATATACAATTAACCTTGTCAAGCCGCCGTTTTAGCGTACCTTTGCGCCCTTAAAAACAGCTACCAGCTGTTAGCCTTTAGTCCGCACCACATCGTGTTACCTAAAAGCTAAGCGCTAAAAGCTAAAAGCTCCATATAATGAATATAAGAAATATTGCAATCATTGCCCACGTAGATCACGGTAAAACAACATTGGTAGATAAGATCCTCCATAGCACCAATATTTTTCGTGATAACCAGGAAACAGGTGAGTTGATCATGGATAGTAATGACCTGGAAAGGGAAAGAGGGATCACTATTTTCAGTAAGAACGTTTCAGTAATTTATAAAGACATCAAAATTAATGTTATTGATACACCGGGTCACAGTGACTTTGGTGGTGAGGTTGAACGGGTATTAAAAATGGCCGACGGTGTTTTGCTGTTGGTGGATGCTTTTGAAGGCCCGATGCCGCAAACTCGTTTTGTATTGCAGAAAGCTCTGCAACTGGGCTTACACCCCATCGTGGTTATCAATAAGGTTGATAAACCAAACTGCAGGCCTGATGAAGTGCATGATGCAGTTTTTGAATTATTCTTTAACCTGGATGCTACAGAAGAACAATTAGATTTTCCTACTATTTACGGAAGCAGCAAAAATGGCTGGATGAATACTTCATTAACAGAAACAGATAATATATTTCCATTGCTGGATGCGATATTGGAGCATGTACCTGAGCCTAAGGTAAACGAGGGTACTACACAAATGCAGATTACTTCTTTGGATTATTCTTCTTTCTTAGGAAGAATTGCAGTTGGTAAAGTGGCAAGAGGTACAGTGAGAGAAGGACAGCAAATTGCTTTGGTACAGGCAGATGGCGGCATTAAAAAAATGAAGGTAAAAGAACTGTATACTTTTGAAGCACTTGGTAAAAAGAAAGCTACAGAAGTTAGTGCAGGCGATATTTGTGCAATTGTAGGTCTTGATGAATTTAACATTGGCGATACAATTTGTGATGTGGAATTTCCCGAAGCATTGCCTGTTATCAGTGTAGATGAACCAACGATGAGTATGATGTTCAGCATCAATAACTCACCATTCTTTGGCCGTGAAGGAAAGTTTGTAACCTCCAGGCATTTGAGAGACAGGTTGATGAAAGAAACTGAAAAGAACCTGGCCTTACGTGTTGAGGATTCAGATAGTGCAGATAGTTTCCTGGTGTATGGCCGTGGTATTTTGCATTTGGGTATATTGATTGAGACCATGCGTAGAGAAGGTTTTGAATTAACCGTAGGCAATCCTCAGGTTTTAGTAAAAGAAATTGATGGCAAAAAATGCGAACCTTATGAGAACCTGGTAGTTGATGTACCTGCTGAATTCAGTGGTAAAGTAATTGACCTGGTTACCCAACGTAAGGGCGAGATGCTGGTAATGGAAAGCAAAGGCGAAATGCAGCATTTAGAATTTGATATTCCTTCAAGAGGTTTGATAGGCCTGCGTAGCAATATGCTGACCAATACTGCAGGAGAAGCTGTAATGGCTCACCGCTTTACTGATTACCGCCCATGGAAGGGAAATATCCCCGGCAGAAGCAATGGTGTTTTATTGTCAAAAAATACAGAAAGAACTACCGGTTATTCAATTGATAAATTACAGGACAGGGGAAGATTCTTTGTTGATCCGGGAGACGAGGTTTATGTAGGCCAGATAATTGCTGAGCATATTAAGCCAGGAGATCTGAATGTAAATGCAACGGAACCTAAAAAATTGACCAATCACCGTGCAAGCGGTAGTGATGATGCCAGCAAAGCTGCACCAAAGATCATGATGACTTTAGAAGAGTGTATGGAATACATTCAGCAGGATGAGTGTATTGAAGTAACGCCAAAAAGTATTCGTATGCGTAAAGTGATATTAGATGAGAACGAACGCTCAAGGGTTTCAAAGCAAATGAAATCTGAGCCCGCTTAAGATATGTACCGATTTTTAAAAACCCGGAAGTTATACTTCCGGGTTTTTATTTTAGCTCATTTTTTACAAAATCAATATAGGGCTGCGCCATCTTATCAAAACTGAAATGTTTTGCAGCAGCAATAGCATTAGCAGAAAAAATTTCATAATTATTTCTGATCTCAACTATAGCTTCCCTGATCTTACCTGCACTTAGGTCGGGTACCAATACACCGCATGCAAGATCTTTTACAAAAGCAAAGCCCACAATATCTACTGCCACAACAGGTACGCCAGCCGCAAGGTATTTAAACAACTTACCGGATGGTGCAGATTTATAATTAAAATGATTCACCCAATCCAGATCAAAATTATAAAAGCAAAAACCTATCTCAAACTGCGAAAAGTAATTGACCACTTCATCGTTCTCAATGTAGCTGTCATTAATGATCAGCCGCTTTTCAGTAAGCAGGTTTTTATACAGTTTATGTATCTTATTTTCATCAGCCTTTGGTACAGCTCCCTGTACTGTTAATGTTTCTTCTTTGTAAGCTTTTAAATAATCAAGACAATGGTAAAAGCCAAAAGGATCCCAGGCAGTACCGCCATACAGCAATCCTTTTTTTTCAGCTGGTATGCTTACTTCTTTATATACAGGTGCATTCTGTATATAAAATGTTTTAAGTAATTGATCAGGAAATAAATATTCTAAACGCTCTTTGCTCTGTGTGATGATACAATTGATGATACTGGCATCAGTAAAGGAAAGCAGCTTTTCATTCATGCCCAATTCCATGGAAAGGAAATCTACTTTTTGTTTTAACAGCGTACAGTAAAAAAGATTTTTTATATCAACAGCAATTACCTTGTCATAATCTCCGCTCTCCACTATCTTTTTTGTAAGCCTATACCTGTAAAAATACTCCGGAAATTTTATCTTGTTTTTTCTCAGGTATTTAGCTTCGTTGTTGAAAGCAGCCAGAAAATAATAATATAGTTTATAAATGAATGTGGGCTTTCTTCTTATCACTCTGTAATAGATAACATTCCGGCCCGCTAATTTTTCTTTGATAAAATTTGTTGAGCTTTCTGCAAGGATGGTTACAGTATAATCTACAGAGAGCATATCATACAATTGTGTAGTAGTAGGAGAGAAAGCAAGGTGCTGCCCGTCAAAAAGAATCAGTATATTTTTTTTATTTACCATGCTCCAGGAACCATTTTGCATGAACAAAAACAGTGTTAATATATGTGTCGGCATATACAAAATATCCTTTGTCGGTCATCAACTCACTGATGTTGTTAACCTTAGGCTTGATATGGTTCTCAGAATATTCGCAGGTTTCTACTATCCAAACCGGAACAGGATATTTTTCAAAATCAAAGGCCTTCAATACTGCATAATCAACGCCTTCAACATCAAGAGAAATTACGTGTGGCGTTACATTTTGCAGATGCTTTACAATAATGTTCTCAATAGTTAATAAAGGTATCTGGTTTACCGATTTGAGTTTGTACCTGCCTGAAGCCTGCCTTAACGCTGCTTCTTCTTTTGAAAGTGTGTTTACGGATGGCTCATCAAAAATATATAACTCGGCCTCGCCTTCCTTATCGCTGATAGCTGCTTCTACAATTGTATCACGTGGCCTCATTTTTTTCAGTACGGAATTAAATACAGGATCTGGCTCAATTAAAACGCCACTACCTTTACGGGTATAAAAAAAATAAGTGTTGTTACAAAACACTGGATCATTAGCACCGATATCGATATAAGAAATCTTGTGGATGCCCATACTTCCAAAAAGAAAATCCAGAATACGATCCTCACCCGCCTGTGCAAAAGAGTTAACCCGAAGAGAAGGTTTGATCAGTTTATACAAAAGTTTATTAAGCATGTTACTGTTTTTATTAGTAGATGTTTTGGTTTTATATTTTCTCTTCGTTTATTTTAATTCCTCTTGAAAATTTTCTTATTTCATTCAACTGGCTTATTCCGCTTTTTTTTGAAAATGCAAAAAGCTGTTTCCGATGCTTAAGCAAGAAAGAAAAGAGTGAAAATACAAAGCCTCCTTCTTGTTTTTTCTTAAATAAATTATAGAGCTGTTGATATTCATTTTTATATGGATTAACCGGGTATGCTGACAATGCCTTTAGCCAATCTAGACGGTTTAAATGATCCTGCTGTTTAAGTCTGTCGCTTGAAACGGCTTTTTTGGGCAATGTACTGGTTACTGTATTGCTGTGCTGCCGGTACATTGTAAGAGAAGTATTTAAAAAAACGATACGTTTTTCAGCTGCAGCTACAAAGCCTATCCAGCTGTCATGGGGCACATTATCCGGTATGGGTAAAATATGGGAGAGTAGTGAACGGTTGAACAATATCGTATGCCCCCAAACACAATTATTAAAAGCAAAGCCTAATGTATTGTTGCCGGTATGCATATTCCTCAGCCCCGAAAGTTTTTTCTGCATATCATTACCATGCTCATCCACCAGTTCACTATCTGAATATATTAAAAGATCATCAGCAATTGCATTCATCATTAATTCAAGCTTATTCAGTTTCCAGATATCATCCTGGTCGCATAATGCAATAAAATCTCCTGTAGTTTGCTGCAATGCTAACTGGATATTTGCTGTTAACCCTTTATTTGAATTGTTTGAAATTATTTCCACCCGGGCATTGTTGTTGGATTTTGCTAAAACTCCGGGAGTATTGTCAGTAGAAGCGTCATCACAAATAATTATTTCTATCGGCTGATATGTTTGTGCTAAAAGAGATGCTACCTGCTCATCAATATATTTTTCCCCGTTGTAAGTACACAATACAATTGAAATAAGCGGCTTCATTAGTTAGTTACATTGATTTATAAAGGTCTACAATCTGCTTACTCATATTATCAAAAGTAAATTGTAAAGCGTGTTGTTTTATTTTCTCTTGTGGTTGATTTAAAGCATAATGATTCATTCCTTCTTTAAAATCATTTTTTATACTATCAGGCTCAAAATTTTTAAAATAATATGCATGTTGGCCGCCAATTTCAGGCAGACTGGTTTCTGTACTGATAAAAACAGGCTTGCCATAATACATAGCTTCAACAACCGGCAGTCCAAAACCTTCGGCAAAAGACGGAAATAGGAAGGCATCACAATTTTTGTAGTACCAGGCTTTTTCGCCTTCGGAAATCGGGCCGGTAAATTTTACCCTGTCCAGCACACCATACTTTTCTGCTTCCTGTATAATGGTTTGCTTGTAATCGAAATTATCCATCCCGGAAATGACATATTCATAGTCATTATCCTGCAACAGCGGTATGGCAATGTGAAAATTCTTACGTTTTTGTATTAACCCGATCGAAAATAAAAAAGGTTTTTGAGGAACATAGGCCGGCTGTATCTCTTCAGGCGTGCTGGTAATAAAACTGCAGCCCGGATAAATTACAGAAGCTGGTTTATTTCCTAATTGCAGATGCTGCCTGGCCTGCGCCAATGAAAATTGAGAGATAGCAATAATGTGATCAGCACGATTGATACGCTTTTGTATCAGGTTTAAATAGCGCCGGTTGCTTTTTGTTCTTTCAGGGGTTTCAATTACAAAGTTGATGTCATGCAGGGTGAAAATGAATTTGGTCTTTTTATCGGCAGGCATATACCAGGAAAGTGTTGTTGTACTATGCCAAATATCAAAACCAATTGCTTTGCGGTGAAAGAATTTATCTAAAGAATGGTGAGTAATATATTTTACTGCATTACCAAATAAACCAAATAGTTTTTTGGGCATGTAGTAATACAGCTCTGTTTGTTGCGGTTGATTATTGTAAAGGCTGAGGCCAAGATTATAGCAGTAAATATAAAGACCATTGAATTTATTTTTACCCAGCCGGTTCATATCAACCAATATTCTTTTCATCGCTGCAATATACTAAATCCTTGTTTTACCTACCTGATGCTGCGAATGAACATGGGCTGCCTAAAGGCCGTCAATTTTCTTTTGTAGCTTATCTGCATATTCCGATTGCATTCCTTTTAGATCACTAACCATTTTCAGGGCTTCATTTTTTTGTTTTTTACCTACATAACACAGTCCTGTGTAGTATAAGCTCAGTTCTGTTTTTTCAATAGCTAATGCCTTTTTAAAATTAAAAAGAGCATCATCGTAATTTTTTAAAGCATAATCACTATAACCCAGTTCGGTATAAGCTGATACATATTTATCATCCAGCTCTATTACTTTTTTAAGGTAAGGAACAGCATCATTGTACTTCTCTAATTCATTATAACACCAGCCTATCCAATAATTTGCTGCAAGATTTTTAGGATTTATATCCAGTGTTTTTTTGTATATCTTGATTGCTTCGGCAGGATCACTCTTAAGTTTCCTGTACACACCTGCACGGCCATTCATAGCTATAACCGATTTGGCATCAAGCGATATTGCCTTATCATAATATTTTAATGAATTATCAGTATCCTTAAGCATATAGTAGGTGTATCCCAGCTCATTCAGGAACTTAACATTATTTGGTTTCAGCTCATTTGATTTTTTGATGGATACCAATGCATCGGTATATTGCCCCAGGTCATTTTCTGAAACGGCCTTCCTGTAATAAACATCATCATCATCACTATCGGGTTTTAATCCTAAATATTTATCCAGGTTCTCCAGTGATTTTTTATAATCATCATTATCATAATACAGTATGCCCAGGTATTTATAAGCCAATGCGTATTCATCATCTATTTGCAGGCATTTGTTATAACTTTCAATAGCTTCTGTTTTTTTACTAGTATTTTCATAAGCATAGCCAAGTTCCAGGTATACCTTTGCCTCATTGGGCCAAAGCGCTTTTGCTTTTTGGAGATAAGTAAGTGCTTCTGAATATTTTTTTAATTCATTGCTTGTCCAGCCGGCGTTATATAATGCTTCTTTATAATTGGGATCTTTAGCAATTGCCTTTTTAAAAGCAGCCAGGGCTTCTGTGTATTTTTCTGAGTCCTGAAGCGATATTCCTTCGGTATTGTATTCCTTAGCTGTTTTTGTTGTTTGTGCTATACTGCTGTTAAGCAGCAAAAAACAGATTGCTACCAATAATATCTTCTTGTACATAGTTAGTTTATTTGTGCACAAATTAATAAGTGTATGCGTATTTTACAATACCGTCTATTGGGTATAAATAAAAGAGTAGATTATTTTGGGTGAGAAGGTTTTTTTTCTCCTATTGGATAATATCTATTTGCCTCTTTAAAGAGGCGGCCATCTTTTCATTTAGCTTTTTCAGGTTTTCATACATCTGAAGTGCCCCTTCTTTATTTTTTAACTCTGTGTAGGCAAATCCTGAATAAAGGTAGGCGACGTCGACTACAGAAATTGCCAGGTTCTTTTTTAACTGCTCAATACATTCTGCATATTTTTTGCTTCCCCGGTAGGCATGGCCCAACTCGCCATATGCTGGCTTATAGGTATTATCAATTTCCAATGCCCTTACAGCGTAAGGTATTGCCTGTTCATATTCCTTTTTTGCGTTATAGCTCCATGCTAAAGAATAATAGATCTCTTTATTTGTAGTATCATGCATGGCAGCTGCACTATAAAAATAAATAGCAGAATCAAGATTTTGACGGGCATCCCTGTAAACCTTTCCCATGCCCATTAATGCACCTGTACTTTTTGGATTAGCAGCTAGGGCATTTTTATAATTGCTCATAGCAAAAACAACGTTTCCTCCTGACATATATATATTGCCCATTTCTACATACGCAGAATCAAATTTTCTATTAAGTGAAACTGCCCTGGCAAATGCGGTTAAAGCTTCAGGGATATTGTTCGCATTTTTAAAATTTATGCCTGCTTTATAATATGCTGAAGCAGTTTTTGGTTGTGCATGGCCGGCAAAAAAAAAGAACAGGCAAATAAAAGCAGGTATAAGTCTTATCAACATAGATTTATCTATTTAATGCAAATTAAAAACATCTCCAGCTTTTACGGCAATTTATTTCGTTAATTTCTGTTAAACAGATGTTGTAGGTAACTGGTGCTATCGTAACTTTACCTGCTCAAATGAAATATTTTTTAAACATATTTGTAATACTGTTTTTTTGTTTGCTTATTTCAACAGCAATCCAGGGGCAATGTGCTGTTTGTACCAAAACAGCTTTGCAAATGGGAGAAAAACCGGCCCAGGGAATGAACTCCGCCATATTGTATCTTATGCTTGCACCCTTTGCTATTGTAGGTTTTATCGCTTACCGCTGGTGGAAAGGAAATAAGAAGTTTGAAGAACAGGAAAGTGCAGGTAATTAAGTATCCGGATCAGTAAAAGCTTTTAATAAAAGCATATAAATTAAAATCTTTTCCAGCCGCTTCTATCTTTTGTTTCAATATTTTTTTATCAATGGTAATCATTTTCTTTTGTTGAATAAGATGATAGGCTTTTTCAGCCAGCAGCCATGATCTTTTTTCATTAATTTTTACAAGGCTAAATGAGTCAGTAATGGTTTTAACCAACTCGGCAATACCTTCTTTTTGAGATGCTATAGTTTTAATTACAGGCACGGGCATGGTGTGGTTGTGAAATGCGGGTGCAAGCATCAGCCGCAGATTTTTTACAAAAAGATCAGCATCAGGTCTATCGGCTTTGTTTACAACGAAGACATCTGCAATTTCCATTAGCCCGGCTTTCATGGTTTGCACTTCATCGCCGGCCTCTGGCACTACAACAACAACAGTAATATCAGCAAGCCCGGCAATCTCAATTTCACTTTGCCCTACACCAACCGTTTCTACAATAATGTAATCAAAAGCTGCAGTCTTCATCAGGTCACTTATCTCTATAATCTTTGGATGTAAGCCGCCCAACGATCCACGAGTAGCTAAAGAACGTATAAAAACCTTTGGGTTATTATACCATTCACTCATTCGTATACGGTCGCCAAGCAGGGCTCCTAAATTGAAAGGTGAAGAAGGATCAACACAAATAACGGCAACAGATTTTTCATCTTTAACCAGCATTCCTATTAAGGCATCAACAAGCGTGCTTTTTCCGGCACCCGGCGGGCCTGTTATACCAATAATTGGTGTAGCAGAAGCTGGTAATTGCTGTAACAGGTCTTCGTAACCGGTTACTTCATTTTCAATGTAGGAAATACATCGGGCAAGTGTTTTAGCATTTCCTTCCTTAATTTCATTGATCTGTTGTTGCCACATTAAACAAATTTCATTTTTCTAATTTCAAATACCAAATAAATTAAGTTGCCCCACTACCTATAAAATTATCATGCAGTTTTTATTGTTTCTTTGCAAGATGAATATTTCGGTGGTTATTATTACTAAAGATGAAGCCCATATTATTGCCAATACCTTGCTTAGTTTACAAGGTATAACCGACGATATTGTGATAGTGGATAGTGGGAGTACCGATGAAACTGTTGCTATCTGTAAAAAATACAATGCAAAGGTTATTGAAACCACCTGGGCGGGGTATGGCATAAATAAGAATAAAGGAATTGATGCCGCAAAGTACGACTGGATACTGAACCTTGATGCTGATGAAGCCATTGACGTAACCTTACGGCAAAGTCTTTTAGAGATTACTCTGGTTACCGAGGAGGAAGTATTTGAGGTGAGGTTTAAAAATTTTTTTTGCAATAAATGGATACGCTTTGGTGAGTGGGGTTTTGATACACATATTCGCCTGTTCAACAGTAAAAAGGTAAGGTGGAATAATGTGGCTGTCCACGAGAACCTGGTTTTACCCCGGGACGTAATTGTAACAAGACTTAAAGGAAACATTTTGCACTACACGGTACAAAACCGCCAGGAGTATGATGCAAAGACTGATCATTATGCCCGCATGAATGCTACAAAATATGCTGCTGCAGGTAAAAGGCCAAGTGTTTTCAAGCAATACATTTCTCCTGTTTTTGCTTTTATGCAGCATTATATTTTCAGGCTGGGCTTTTTAGATGGACGGGAAGGATTCATCATTGCAAAAACAACTGCCCGGTATACTTTTTTAAAGTACAGTTATCTTCAGGCGATGAATAATAAATCGATGTGATTTGTCATGCTGAGGCACGAAGCATCTCACCCCCCTTAATTAACATATTTTATATTTTATAGAGATGCTTTGTACCTCAGCATTACAGCACATTAATCGCTTACCGGATAATAATTTGATGTGTAATTAATTTTTCGCCGTTTTGTATTGCTGATAAAATATAAACACCCGAGGATAATGATGGTAATTCTACAGGTATAATATTGCTGTTAGCTATTATTTGATTTTTAAATACAACAGCTCCTCCGCTATTTGCCAGCTGAATACCCAAGGTACCTGTAATATTGTTTTTAAACTGCAGGTTTACCCGTTCACCTTTGCCGATCACTGTAGGGTAAATCCATACAGCATCATTCGTATTTTTAATTATAATAGTTCCCGAATAATTTATACGGTTGTATTCATCCGTAATTTTAAGACGATACCAGGATGTACCTTTCAAAGGTCGATCATCTGTAAAATTATAAGTCTTGCTGTTTTGATGAACAGAAGGGATAGTTCCTATAGCTGCAAAATTGCTGTTGTTGCTGCTGCGTTCAATTTGATACCTTGCCACGAGTTGATCATCAGCTGATAACCATTCCAGTTTTACTTTACCGGATATCAATGCACCGGTAAACGAGTTCAATTTTACAGGCAATGGAACAGAGCCCATACCATGTGCACCTTGTAAATAAGCAGGCGGGTAGCGCCATGGCCCGTACACCTGGCCGGTTATGGCAGTGGCTTTATCATACTCCACCCTAACTCTTATTTTATTTTGACGCCCCTGTTTCAGAACATTATATTTTAACTCAGTGCCTGCAGTTCCCAGATCTGTATAAGAGGGTTGCTTATCCAGGAAGGCTGTGCTGTTTGTAATAGGATTACCGCTGAAAGGCTGGCCCTGTTGTTTTACTTCCCAAACTAATTTTCCTTTTACCCTTCCTAAAGGTGATTTTGAAAACAGGCCTGCACCAAATAAATTTGGTACAAACATACTACCTCTATTTATGGGTGTGCTTAGATCTGTATTGTACAATTTAAGATTATGACGTAACCCCGTATTGTTATTGCCATAATAAACAAAAGCAGCACCTGCTAAACTACCATAATAGGGAGCGGCTCCAATCACATCACTATAACCATCTCCATTTACATCACCTGCCGATGCTACACCATTTCCTAATAAGGAAGTGGCAACATTACTTTCAACATACCAGCTGGTTGTTAACGATAAACCGGTTGATGATCCATAATAAGCATACATAGCTCCTTCTCTTGACTCAACATTCGAAATTTCCCTGGCGCCTATCAGTACATCAGAATATCCATCACCATTTACATCGCCTGCGGAACTTACGCTATAAGCAAAATATGTATTAGGTATATTATTATCCCCTGTCCAGTTGGCCGTGAGTGAAAGCCCTACTGTTAAAGAACCATAATAAACAAAGGCGGCACCTTCATTTGCTATTCCGTTGTTATAATTAAGGGCACCAACTATTGCATCGCTGAATCCATCACCATTTACATCACCGGCAGAAGCAACAGAAATTCCAAATTGTGCATTTAACTGGCCGCCCCTGGCAGTCCAGGTGAGGGACAAGCCAGTAGCAGAACCATAATAGGCAAAGGCTTTACCCTCATCTGCAAGCACATCATCGTATAAATGTGCGCCGATAATAATATCACTAAATCCATCGCCATTCACATCGCCAAGACTTGCCACGGAGAAACCATACCATGCTCCTGTCTGGTTACTTTCAACAGACCAGGAAGCTGTTGTTGCAGGAAAGGTTGCAGAGCCATGGAAAACATATGCCTTTCCCTCATTAACCTCGCCGCCACTGTTATAATGAGGCGCCCCGATAATAATATCACCATAACCATCTCCATTTACATCTCCGGCAGCAGCAAGGCTTCTTCCCAATATTGAGGTTGCTACATTATTTTCGTAGGTCCATGCAAAGGCACCAGAAAGCCCGCCGGCCGATCCATAATAAAGATATGCTCTGCCTTCCTCTGATTGTGAGTTGGTATATCCATAAGCGCCCACAAGTACATCGCCATATCCATCTCCGTTTACATCTCCTGCAGCAGCAACACAACTTCCCATATACTCATTGGACATAGAACCGATAGCTGTCCATGAAAGAGTAGTAGACAACCCTGCTGCTGATCCCATGTATAACCAGGCTTTGCCATTGTTACTAAGGCCATCATCATAAATATATGCACCAACCAGTACATCAGAAAATCCATCGCTGTTTACATCGCCGGCGCTTGCTACACTAAAACCATAATTAGCTCCGCCCTGGGTTTCCAATACCTGCCAGTTGCTGGTTGTTTTTAATCCATTGGGGCTACCGTGGTAAGTATAGGCTGCTCCGGTATTTATCGAAAGGTTGGGTGCACTTATAACAATATCACTATAACCATCTCCATTTATATCTCCTGAACTGGCAAGGCTAAATCCAAAAGAACAACTTATAGTAAGTCCACTTAAAGTAGTTGAGGGAGAAGCAGGCAAACCTGTTGCACTGCCCAGGAAAAGATAAGCTGCTCCTGTAGAAGTTGATACCACTTCGGCTCCCACCATTACATCACTAAATCCATCACCATTTATATCGCCAACACAGGAAACACTCACGCCAAAATTGCCACCGGCAACAATTCCATTTAATGTAGTTGCCGAAGAAACTATTCCGGCAGCACTGCCAGGGTATTGGTAGGCTGCACCTGTACCTGAGGAAACAAGATAAGCTCCCACAATTACATCACTGTATCCGTTGCCATTTACATCACCGGCACTTGCAACACTGTAACCAAAATTATCACCAACAGCTATGCCGTTAAGTGTTATAACAATGGTAGCGGATAACCCCGTACCACTCCCATGGAATAGATAGGCAGCACCTGTGTTTGATGATCTGCCATTTGCTCCAATAATTACATCACTAAATCCGTCGCCATTTACATCGCCGGCGCTGGCAACACTAAAACCAAATTTATCTCCGGCAGTAATGCCGTTAAGTGTTGTAGCAATGGTAGATGATAACCCTGTACCACTTCCAAGGAAGAGATAGGCTGCACCTGTATTTGATGATCTGGCATTTGCTCCAATAATTACATCACTATAAGTGTCCCCATTTACATCACCGGCGCTGGCAACACTTGAACCAAATGAATCGGGGTTGCTAACACCATTTAAAGTTGTAGCAATGGCAGAAGATAATCCCCCACTACTACCCAGGAAGAGATAGGCTGCACCTGTATTGGATGATCTGCCACTTGCTCCAATAATTACATCACTATACCCGTCGCCATTTACATCCCCGGCGCTGGCAACACTAAACCCAAATTTATCACCGGCAGTAAGGCCGATAAGTGTGGTTGCAGGCGAAGAAGATAATCCGGTAGCACTCCCAAGAAAAAGATAAGCTGATCCTCTGCTTGAAGCTACTCCATATGCACCCACAATCACATCACTGTATCCATTACCATCTACATCGCCTGCGCTTGCAACGCTATTGCCAAAATAATCTCCGGAAGTAATCCCATTTAAGGTAGTTGCAGGGCTGGCACTAAGAGGATCAATAGTAATTGGATACACAGCATTCTCAGCGTTCACTTCAATTTCAAAAGCATCATGTTTTTTATTTACAACAAATTTTGCATCAAGCTCTTTATTATTTGCATCCCAAACCTTTAAACTGTTGTAAGTAATTTTTTTGCTGAGTTGATCTCCCTCAACTTTTGCAAAGTGTAATTCTTTATCATGTACTTTATTAACGTACCAATCTTTATTGGTTTGTAAGTTGATGTTTATGGTTTGAGATTTGCCAGCAGGTTTTTTTATTATAATAAAATTCTGTCTTATACCTTCTTTACTGTTAATATATTCCGTGGAAAAATTTGTATTGTTGAAAACAATTTTGTTGGAGCCGATTACAGGCAGATCTTTTTTATCTGGTTTAGCAACCAGTGCTTTATCTGCATAAATGCCTGAAAGTTGCATTATCAATATCCAGGTCTGGTCTGTACTACGGGGCCGCAGGGTAAAACTATTGTAAGTAAAAGAAGCCCTTAATTGTTGTTGACGGTTTGGCGCAGCATATATTTCCCGCTTATCATCTTTATGTATTTCATATTCACTGGCTTCAATATTTTTTATTACATCAGCATACCAATTGCTTTGTTTTAAAGCAGCTGTATCAACAGCATTGCTTTTTTTACTGGTTTCCCAAAAAGGGATTGCACCTGCACTATTTTTTTTGTTTGGGTAAATAGCTTTTGTAAAATCAAAATCCGGGTTTAGTAATTTTGATTTTTGAGCAAGATCGCTGATAATAGTGGAGGAAAAAAGAAGAACAACAGATAATATTAACTTCCGGCACATAACTTGATTTTAAGTGTATAAAGTAAGTCCTGGTTGTTTATAGTATATCAGAAATTCAAGTCGATAGTAAATTTATACTTTTAAGCCAAATTTTCATAACTATTTAGAGGGTTATATTTGCGCTACTTATTCGCCATACATGACCAACTTCATCCCCATATTCCCTTTAGGCATTGTTGTTTACCCCGGTGAACAACTTAACCTGCATATTTTTGAACCCCGGTATAAGCAACTGGTAAACGAAAGTTTTGTAACAAAAAAACCATTTGGCATTCCCACTGTTATCGAAGACAAGATTAACGATATGGGCACCCTGGTGCAGGTAACAGAAATAAGCCAGGTATATGAGGATGGTAAAATGGATATTAAAACTGAAGGCCTGGAGGTTTTCAGGATGCTGGAAATAATTCATGAGCTGCCTGAAAAGTTATACAGCGGTGCTATTGTAAATTATCCAGGTAATAATGAACAGGGAAACAGGATATTAATGAATGGCATTGTAAAAGGTATTAAGGAGTTGCACAAGCTGCTTAAAATAGAAAAAAAATTTGCCAAGCCTGATGAAGTGTTATGGAGCTATGATGTGGCACATCATGCAGGCATGTCGCTGAAGGAAGAATATGAACTGCTGGAACTGTTGCATGAATTACAACGCCAGGAATATTTAAAACGACATCTTACAAAAGTGATACCGGTACTTTCCGAAATGGAAATGCTGAAAGAAAAAGTAAAATTGAACGGACATTTCAAGAATTTGAAAGGACTAGATTAAGTTTAGAAGGTTTAGGGAAGTTTAGTGATGAACCTCTTTAACTTCCCTAAACCTTCTAAACCATCTAAACTTTCCTAAACCATTTAAACCATCCTAAACTAACATGTATGATAAAAACGCTTTGCTTCGATTTTGGTAACACCCGTTTAAAAGCGGCAATCTTTGAAAATGATGCTTTTTCAAAAGAAATTATTTTACCCGATGATGAAACAGCAACCATTGAAAAATTATTATTGGATGTTAAACCACAAAAGGCAATTCTATCTTCTGTTATTGAGCACAATATTGAAATTGAAAATCTACTGTCAGCAAAAACTGCTTTTCATAAACTATCTCATGTAACTAAAGCCAATTTTACCACACCGGTTGGTAAACCTGAAACTATTGGTGCAGACAGGTTAGCTCTTTCAGCAGCAGCAGTTCATTTTTATCCCGGTAAAAATAACCTGGTGGTAGCCCTGGGCAGTTGCATAACCTATAATTTCATTAACCAGTATCATGAATTTATTGGAGGTAGTATTTCACCAGGTATGGAAATGCGCTTTAAAGCTATGCAGGTTTTTACTGCAAAGCTACCTTTGGTGGAAAAAGACTGGAATTTTCCTTTCATTGGGTACGATACTAAAACAAATTTGCAAAGCGGCGTTATTGCAGGAATTACATATGAAATAAACGGTTTTATCAACGAATATGCCTGTAAATACGGGAACTTTAACGTGGTTTTAACCGGGGGTGATACAAGCTATTTTGCGGGGCAACTTAAAAACAAGATATTTGCCGACCCTTATTTCTTATTTAAAGGATTATATGCGCTCAGCGAAACTAACAATGGCTAAAATTTTAATCGTACTTTTTGTGGCTTGTGGCTTGCAAATAAGTGCATCAGCACAGGAAAATTCACCTTATTCAAGATTTGGCTTAGGAGATCTTACTCCAAATAATAATGTTTTTTCCAGGGGGATGGGTGGCATTGCTGCCGGTGTTGCTGATAACAGGAGTGTAAACTTTACCAACCCAGCTTCTCTTTCCGTTATATACAATACTATTTTAGATGTAGGTACAGAAATAGATTACCGGATATTAAAAAGCACCAATCCTGCTAAGAAATTTACATCAGCCAATACCTATGTTTCTTACCTGCAACTTGCATTTCCATTAACCACGCCTAAGATGGTTAAAAAGAATATGGCCTGGGCCATGAGTTTTGGTTTAAAGCCGGTTTCTAAAATAAATTATAAGATAGAAAAAAATCAACGCTTTAGCAGTACTGACAGTTTAAATACGCTTTATGAAGGATCGGGAGGCCTTAATCAGGCATTTATAGGAACCGGATTTAAATATAAGAACTTGAGCATTGGCTTTAATGTTGGGTATATGTTTGGCACTAAAGATTACAGCACTATTTTAACTTTTATGAATGACAGCAGTAATTTTTATTATACATCAAACTCGGCTAACAATACCCGATTCGGTGGCATTTTTATAAATGGAGGAATGCAATACGATATTCCATTAGCGGAAGATGATAAGAAAAGAATCACTAAAAACTTAAGGATTGGCCTGTATGGTAATCTGCAACAGAATTTAAAAGCTAAAAATGATCTGATAAGAGAAACGATATTTTATGATCAGAATGGAGGATTTTTTCGTTTAGATAGTGTTTATGAAGCAAAGGATGTAAAGGGAACTATTAAGTTTCCGGCAAGGGTAGCTGTAGGCGCCCTATACCAGGATCTTCACTGGATGGTAGGCGGAGATCTTGAATTTGGCAACTGGGATAATTACCGCTATTATGGCCAGAAAGACCAGGTGCAAAATAACTGGACCTTCAGGGGTGGGGCACAATATTATCCTGCAAAAGATAATACACCTGTAAAAAAATACTTCAATTTTGTAAAATACAGGGCTGGATTATATTATGGTTCAGATTATATTAATACCAGTAAGAACCGCCCCGAATACGGATTTACCATTGGTACCGGCATGCCTTTAACCACTTTAAAGCGTATAAGTTATTCAGGCGAATATGTTGTTTTAAATACCGCATTGGAATTTGGAAGCAGGGGTAATAAACAAACAAACCTGAGAGAAAATGTAGTAAGGTTCAGCCTTGGCGTTTCCATGAATGCCCGCTGGTTTCAAAAACCTAAATACAATTAATGTATTTTTCAGGCTGATTAAAACACCTGCAATAATATTGATGGCAGTTCTGTTACAAAACATATTCCTGATTTTTTGGAAAAAATCCCGCCTGCATTTTACCTGCAGAACACTCTTATTTTTTTCAATTCTTGCTTCGGGCTTTCTATCATCCTGCAACAGCGATAAAGATCTTAATGAGTACAACAGCAAGAACCTGGGTATTGAAGAAATAAAAAATGCCGATATCAATTATACTTTAGGCGGTAAGTCAAAAGCAAAACTGCTTTCCCCGTTAATGTTACGGGTGCAGGATACGAACCCTTATGTTGAGTTTCCCAAAAAACTGCATGTTGATTTTTTTAATGAGAAAGGCGTAGTTGAAAGCAGGCTGGATGCTTTGTATGGAAAATACTATGAAATGGAAAGTAAAGTGTTTTTGAAAGACAGCGTTAAGGTGATCAATGTTCTGGGCGATACCTTGTATTGCAATGAGCTTTGGTGGGACAGGAACCGAAAAGGAAGTGAATTTTATACTGATAAACCCGTACGGATACGTACTAGAACCCACATCATTAATGGTACAGGAATGGAGGCTGCCCAGGATTTTAAGAACTGGGTCATCACCAATATAACACAAAGTGTTATCAGAGTTCCCAATTCCAAGTTCCCTGTAGATTGATCAATTTGTATCCCGGTTTTTATGATTATTCTTTCGATTTTTACCACAACTTAATTAAATACCCAAATGAGCTATTCAGTATCTTTATCCTCATTAAAAAAACATCCGTATGGAATATCGCCGGTTAGGTAGATCAGGTTTACAAGTCAGTGTATTATCTTTTGGCAGCTGGGTAAGCTTCAGCAAACAGATCAATGATAAGGTTGCCGATGAATTGATGGGCATTGCATATGATAAAGGCATCAATTTTTTTGATAATGCTGAAGTATATGCTTTGGGCGAAAGCGAAAAAATGATGGGCCGGGTTTTAAAAAAGAAAAAATGGGACCGTACTTCCTACACGGTTTCTTCAAAAGCGTTTTGGGGATGGAGGGGCACAGCCAATAAACCTAATCAAAAGGGCTGTAGCCGTAAACATTTGCTTGAAGCATGTGATGAAGCTTTACAAAGATTGCAGGTAGATTATCTTGACCTTTATTTTTGTCACCGCCCCGATAAAAATACACCTATTGAAGAAACGGTTTGGGCAATGAACCACCTTATTCAGCAGGGAAAGATTATGTACTGGGGTACCAGCGAATGGAGTGGTGTTGAAATTATGGAAGCTCATCGGGTTGCTGAAAAATTCAGGTTGATTGGCCCTACCATGGAGCAGCCCCAATACAATTTATTCGAAAGAGATAAGATTGAAAAAGAGTATTTAGAAGTTTATAAAAATGTGGGCCTGGGTACTACCATCTGGAGCCCTCTGGCTTCGGGCCTTTTAACAGGTAAGTATAATAATGGCATTCCAAAAAACAGTCGCTTTGCGCTGGAAGGATTTGATTGGCTGAAAGAAAAATGGGTGATGGATGATAAAATGAAGAAGGTAAAAAAATTAACTGAGCTTGCTACTGAGCTGGGAGTAAGCACAGCATCTTTAAGCATTGCCTGGTGTATTAAAAATCCGAATGTGAGCACAGCAATTTTAGGAGCAACCAAAAAAAAGCAGTTGCTCGATAATTTAAAAGCATTGGATGTGGTTGAAAAATTGACACCTGATGTAATGGAGAAGATAGAAACTATTATGAAAACTAAACCCATATTACCTGAGTATTAAGATGGCAGATATTATTGTATACGGAATTCCTAATTGTGATACCACTAAGAAGACATTGAGCTGGCTCAAAAAAAATAAAATTTCTTTTTCTTTTCATGATTATAAATTGGAGGGAATAAGCAAAGAAAAATTGGAGCAATGGTGCAGTTTAAAAGGTTGGGAAACTATCTTTAATAAAAGAAGCACAACCTGGAGATCATTAACTGAGGCTGAACAAAAAAAAGTAACCAATCAATCTGCAGCAATAAAACTGATGATGGAACAGAACAACATTATTAAAAGGCCGATCATAGAATATAACACAAAACTTATGATTGGATTTACTGAAAAGGATTTAAGGGCTATCTACATAAAAATTAAAAACACCTGAACCTTTGATGTTTAAGGCCCCTTCAGGGGTTTGGGGTAAATAAAAAATTATGAAACGTAACGCAACAGCCGTTTGGAACGGCACAGGTAAAGAAGGAACAGGTCACCTGACCACACAAAGCACAATTTTAAATAAAACACAGTATTCTTATAATGCACGCTTTGCGGAAGGTGTGGGCACAAACCCCGAAGAGTTGGTAGCAGCTGCACATGCAGGATGCTTCACCATGAAAATCAGCTTTCTTTTAAATGCAGCTGGTTTTACTGCTGATGAAATAGAAACCCGTTGTGATATAACACTGGAAGATGGAGCCATTACCGGATCGCACTTGAATGTAAAAGCAAAAGTGCCCGGTGTAAGCCAGGAACAGTTTGATACCATAGTGGCAGATGCGAAAGCCAACTGCATCATATCTAAATTATACAATACCAATATTACCCACGAGGCTGTTTTAAATTAAATCCGAAGTTATATGGTACTTACAAAAGCAGTTTCAATACTAGTATTTGTATTATCTGCTTTGGCAGTAAAAGCAATAGCATCCGATACTTTGATTGTGATTTTTGACAGGCAACATTTTGTGCAGGGCGATTCGCTTAATGTAGAAATATATTCAGAAAACTACAAAGCCAATCAGCCTGCACAAACACTGCACCTGTGGATTGATGAGACAAAAACCGGCAGGCGCTGGAAATATCGCTATCCATTTTTAAAAGGGCGTCATAAGATCGCATTAAAGATAAGCGACAGCATTCCCAATGGTGATTATGCATTTAATTTTTTATTGCAGAACCAGTTCCTTGCTATAAACGGGAAAATTTTAAATGCAGCAAAGCAGGATACATCCATAAATTTTGTTGCAAAAGGAAAGAATAAAGTGCCCATTATTGATGGTGCTAATGTCCAGCGTACAGGTCACTTTAAAGTGGATGAGCTCTATTATACAGACACGGTTCTGTTCGGCTTCTCAAGATCCACACAAAAAAAAGAAAACCCTCTTAAGATTTTTATAGAAACGCCAATCGATTCCATATTCATTCCGTTAGCTGTAATTACAGAGTTTATTACCATTGGTGGGGTAGATATAAAAAAGGATACAGCAGAATTTGGGAATTTATATACATTCAATATTAATGATCGTGCGGATGCAAAGCTACTTAAAGAAGTAATGGTGCAGACAAAAGTTAAAAAGCCGATAGAGGAATATATTGACAGGCATGTAAGTGGTTTGTTTGCAAATGAAGATGCAAGAGTTTTTGATTTTCTGGAAAATGAGGAAGCGCTATCTTACCCCGACCTGTTAACTTACCTGACTGTAAAAATTCCGGGGCTTGTACAAAAGAGCAACTCCGAAACCGGCAGGCCATATTTGACTTACAGAAATGAAACGGTTGATATTTATGTGGATGAGTTTAATGGCGACATATACAGTGTAAGTGTACAGGATATAGCAATGGTAAAATTTTTTGGACAAAGCCTTCGCCTGGGGGGAGGATTAAATGATGATGGTTTTGGCGGATCAATTGCCATTTACACAAAACAGCCACAGGATAAAAAAGGAAATAAATTAAGCAATTATACTTTTTTCATAAAAGGTTATACAGCCAGGAATATAGAGTGGAAATAGTTTTTTCCATAATGCTTTACTAACATTTAATAAAACAGTCACTATGTCATTTCAAAATAGAACAGTAATTATAACAGGCGCCTCCCGGGGTATTGGTAAAGCAATTGGATTGCGGTTAGCAAAGGAAGGTGCTAATATTGTTATTGCTTCCAAAAGCGTGGAAGAAAATCCAAAACTTGGGGGCACTATTTTTTCAGCTGCTGCAGAAATGGAAACTGCAGGCGGTAAAGCTTTGGCAGTGCAATGTGATATACGTTTTGAAGACCAGATCCAGAACGTTGTTGATAAAACTGTTGAAAAATTCGGCGGCATTGATATTCTGATCAATAATGCATCGGCCATTAATCTTACAGCAACTGAACAAACAGAACCCAAGCGTTTTGACCTGATGTATGACATTAATGTACGTGGTACATTCATGATGAGCCGTGCCTGTATCCCCTGGTTAAAAAAAGGAACAAACGCCCATATTTTAAATTTGTCTCCACCTCTGAATATGGATCTTAAGTGGTTTGAAAAACATCTTGCTTATACCATCAGTAAGTATGATATGAGCATGATCGCATTGGGCTTATCAGCCGAATTAAAAAAATACAATGTAGCAGCCAATGCCTTATGGCCCCGCACTACCATAGCTACTGCGGCAGTAAATAATTTGTTGGGTGGCGAAATGCTGATGAAAATGAGCCGCACCGTAGATATTATAGCCGACGCTGCTTATTATATTCTGTCAAAGCCATCAACAGAATGTACAGGCAACACTTTCATTGATGAAAATGTACTGGCTGCTGAAGGAATTACTGACCTTGAAAAGTATGCCATGGTACCAGGCGGAAGATTATACCAGGATCTATTTGTTTAATTCAGTTTGTTAATAAATTCCTAAAGACCTTTTTGTTTGATGAACGGTAACTTTATTGTAATGTGTACGTTTAATTTCGTACTACATCACTACGCCATGAGTGATGTATTCGCAAACCAATAAAGTATAGCCATGAAATATTTTAACCTTAAAGCATTATGCTTTTGCATATTGCTAAGCCCCGCCGTCTTTGGCCAAACTGCTAAAAAGCAATTACCTGCTAAAAGAATTACTTCAACCATTAAAATTGACGGCATTTTAGATGATGCCGGATGGAAAGATGCCCCGCTTGCCGATAAATTCACAGAACTTAGGCCTACACCCTTTAAGCCTGAAAATCCTGATAATGCAACCCAGGTTTATTTTTTATATAACAATGAAGGAATTTATGTTGGAGGATATGTGCATGAAAAAAATAAAGACAGTATCGCATCAGAATTAAAAGGCCGTGATGGTTTTGGTAACAACGATTTTGTAGGAGTAGTTTTTGATACCTATTATGACAAACTAAACGGCTTTGAATATTTTGTTACACCGCTTGGAGAACAGATGGATGCCAAAGTTTCTCCAAACTCAAATGGCAACAACGAAGATTTTAGCTGGAATGCCGTTTGGGAAAGTAAGGCTATCATTCAGGCTGATGGCTGGAGTTTTGAAATGTTCATCCCATATTCAGCCATCAGGTTTGGCAAAAAAAATGTACAGGATTGGGGATTGAATATTGTAAGGCGCAGGCAAAAAAGTGGGCAACAGCTATTTTGGCAATCATTAGACCCCAATGCAAATGGATTTTTAACACAGGAAGGGTTATTTACCGGACTGGAAGGGATAAAGCCACCAATGCGTTTGCAGTTTTCTCCCTATTTTTCAACTTATATGAATCATGATGGCACTGCAACAACAAACAAAAACAAAACAACTTTAAATGGAGGCATGGATGTAAAGTACGGATTGAACCAAGCCTTTACCTTGGATATGACACTGATACCGGATTTTGGACAGGTACAATCAGATAACCGGATTTTAAACCTAACACCATTTGAACAAAGATTTAATGAGAACCGTGCTTTTTTTACAGAAGGAACTGAGTTGTTTGGAAAAGGTAATCTGTTTTATAGCCGCCGAATTGGTGTAGAACCCCGATTTAAAAAATGGCTTTCGCCACAGGTAAATGAAATTATCATTGAAGATCCGGGGCAGGCGAAAATTTTAAATGCTACTAAAATAAGTGGCCGAACACAAAAAGGATTGGGTGTAGGTATTTTAAATGCCATTACACAAAATCAGTTTACCGAATTCCAGGATAATACCACCAAGGAAACAAGGAAGGAAGTAAATATGCCACTGACCAATTACAATGTTTTGGTACTTGATCAAACCCTAAAAAATAACAGCAGTGTTTCTTTAGTTAATACCAATGTGTGGCGCAGCGGCAATGACTATGATGCCAATGTAACTTCTGCTCTATTCGACTTTAATGATAAAAAAAATAAATGGAATATAGGTGGCAATGTGAGCTTTAGCAATTTGATAGGAAAAAACGGGAAGAATACAACAGGCTATGCACATAGTTTATACTTTGGTAAAACAAGTGGCCGTTTTAATTTTAATATTTGGCAAGATCTGTTCAATGCTAAATATGATAAAAGCGATTTCGGATATTTTACCAATAACAATACCATGGACCAGGGCGTGTGGGCCGGGTACAACTGGCTTAAACCTAAAGCATGGTATAACCAGTTAAGGATTAATTTGAATGCATGGTACAGCAGGCTGGTATCGCCTATTGATATTTTAAGACGCAAAGAAATGATGTATCAAAATTCCAGTATCAATATTAATTTTAATGCACAGACAAAAAAATTATGGGGGATTGGTGGAAATATAAATATGGGGCCAAAAAGAAATGATTTTTATGAACCCAGGTATTATGGCCGTGTTTTTCAAGATAAAGGAAGAATTAATGTAAACCTTCGTTGGGGAAGCAATTCTGCAAAAAAACTATCCTGGGGAGGAAATTTATATGCCGGTACAGGAGGTGTGTTTAAAAGAAAAAATTTTGATTATAGTTTGTATGGAAAAATCCGTTTCAGCAGTAAATTTTCAGTTGATAATTCGATCTATATCAGCAGCAGTAAAAATCAATCTGGATGGGCTGCCAGTATAGGTGCAAACAGGGATACCATAATTTTTTCAAGAAGGAATGTAAACAGTGTTGAAAATGTAATGAATATCAAATACAGTTTTACCAACCGGATGGGCCTTACTTTAAGAGCAAGGCATTACTGGAGCAAGGTAAATCCGCAGCAGTTTTACGAATTGGATAAATTTGGTAAACTGCAAACACCATCAAATCCATTTTCGCAAAATGTTAAACAGAATTATAATTATTTAAGTGTGGATATGGTGTATAACTGGCAATTTGCACAAGGAAGCTTTTTTAGTATTGTATGGAAAGACATTGGTGAAAGCTTTAATCGCCAGTTCGAAAAAAATTATGTAAAGAATCTGGAAAATACTATTGACGGGAATCATTTTAACAGCCTGTCTTTAAGAGTAATTTATTTTCTTGACTACCTTACCCTAAAAAATAAAAGGAAGAACCGTAGTTAATTTTATCCTCTGAATAAAAGATCCTCCACCTTATGCCCGGGGGATCTTTTTATTTCCGGTGTGTCCCATTGCCTATAATTATTGCAGCCATAGCAAGGGCCAGATCTTTTAAAAGATTACCTGGATTACCATTCATAGCAGGCTGAAGGTGTAAAGCGAAAACAAATATTAATAACATAGCTGCAAGTAAATAGCAGGCGGGTCTTTTAAGTATGTTTAATATAATTGCTAAAGCCGCAGCTAACAAAGCTGCACCTGTAATGTATATCCACATTACACCGTCTCCAGGCATATAATCAGGGATCATGGCACTCATCATATCAGCATGCATAAAATGTAATACAGCAAAAAATGCCATGGTGCCGCCATATATTATTTCAGCAAGTCTTGTAGCAGGGGATCTCATAAGCGTGTGGTTTTTATTTATAATTCAGCATTGATCTTTGATTCTCTTTAAATAAAATTTACTCATCGATTCTCTCCGGCCGCATCATCGGAAAAAGCAATACATCCTGGATGGAATGCTGGTTGGTAAGCAACATAGCAATTCTGTCAATACCAAAACCAATACCACTTGTTGGCGGCATACCATATTCAAGCGCACGTAAAAAATCATGATCAATAAACATAGCTTCATCATCGCCACGTTCCATCAGTTTGGTTTGTTCTTCAAAACGCTCCCGCTGTTCAATGGGGTCATTTAATTCGCTGTACGCATTGGCAATTTCTTTGCCATTACACATCAGCTCAAAACGCTCTACCAGTCCAGGTTTGCTGCGGTGCCTTTTAGTAAGTGGGCTCATCTCCACCGGGTAGTCTGTAATAAAAGTAGGTTGTATATAATTAGCTTCGCACTTGCTGCCAAATATTTCGTCTATCAATTTTCCTTTACCCCATTTTTCATCAGCATGAATTTTTAATTCACGGCAAACATTCCTTATGCCTGCTTCATCCATTTCACTTATGTCGAAACCGGTATGTTCTTTAATGGCATCATACATGGTTATTCTTTTGTACGGCGCTTTAAAATCTATATCTTTATCGCCTACCATAACTTTTGTAGTGCCGTTTGTTGCTACGGCTGCTTTATCAAGCATCAGTTCTGTGGTATCCATCATCCACTCATAATCTTTGTAAGCAACATAAAATTCCAGAACAGTGAACTCTGGATTGTGTGTGCGGTCCATACCTTCATTGCGAAAGTTGCGGCTGAATTCATATACCCATTCAAATCCACCTACTATCAATCTTTTTAAATACAGCTCATTGGCAATACGCATGTACATGGGAACATCCAGGGCGTTATGATGGGTAGTGAATGGCCTTGCCGCTGCACCACCGGGGATTGATTGCAATACGGGCGTATCAACTTCCAATGCACCACGTTCATTTAAAAACTCACGTATGGCATTTACCATTTTTGTACGTTTAATAAATGTTTCTTTTACTGATGGGTTAACGATCAGGTCGGCATAGCGCTGGCGGTAACGAAACTCCGGATCGGTAACTTCATCAAACGCTTCGCCATCTTTTTCTTTTACAATAGGCAGGGGGCGTAGTGATTTGGTAAGTATAGAAAACTCTCTTACATGAATGGAGGTTTCACCGGTTTTTGTAGTGAATACATAACCCTTAATACCAACGATATCACCGATATCGATCAATTTTTTCCAAACAGTTTGGTACATGGACTTGTCCTCTTCCGGGCAGATATCATCCTGCTTTATATAAAACTGGATCTTACCAACAGCATCCTGTAGTACTGCAAAATTTGCTTTGCCCATATCCCGTACACTCATAATGCGGCCGGCAATGCATACATCAGCAAAAAGTTGTTTGTCATCCTGAGCGTAGTCGAAGGGCTCCCCTTTATAATTTTCTTTTATGTAAACTGAAGTCGTATTAACGGGGTACAGGGCTGCGGGGTAAGCATCAATGCCCATTTTTGTAAGTTCTGTTAATTTTTCTCTGCGGATGATCTCCTGTTCTGATAAATGTTGTGTACTCATAAAATTTGGCTGTTAGGTGTTAGCTATCAGCAATTAGAATTATGCAGAGTTTCTGCAAATGGCTAAAAGCTAAAGCTAAAAACTTATTCAGTTTTCGACAAAGATACCGCATACGGTGCATTATGTTCTAACTGCGGTTTCTGGCACCGGAATTGCCTTATACCTGTGTATATTTAAACTTTTAAAAAAATGACGACGATGAAAAGGATTTGTATAGCAGCTTTATTTTGCAGCCTTTTTTATGGTTGTGATATCATAAAACAGTTACCACAAACAACTGGCGGGGCTGTAGGAGTTACAGAGGCTGAGGCAGGAGCTGGTATTAAAGAAGCACTTAGTCAGGGTTTGGCTGGAGCTGTACTAAGGTTAAATTCGCAGGATGGTTTTTTTAATGATGCATTCTATAAAATATTCTTACCACCAGATGCCCGTAAAATTGAAAATACACTTAGAGATGTAGGATTGGGAAGCATGGTAGATAAAGCCATTCTGCAAATAAATCGGGGTGCTGAAGATGCGGCAGGCTATGCAAAACCAATTTTTGTAAATGCTATAAGAAGTATGACCATACAGGATGCGATAGGCCTGGTAAGAAATGGCGATACCAGCGCTACCCATTTTTTTAGGGAGAAAACAACAGCGCAATTAACTGCAGCTTTTTTACCTGTTATAAGAGCTTCGCTGGATAAGGTAAATGCTACAAAATATTATGGTGACCTGGTTAATAAATACAACAGCCTGCCCATTGTATTTAATAAGATTAACCCAGATCTATCCAGTTTTGTAACCATGAAAGCCACCAATGCCTTATTTGACCTGGTTGCACAGGAAGAAAAAAATATCCGGAATAATTTTGCGGCAAGAACAACAGATCTGCTGAAAAAAGTTTTTGGAGGAGTTTTAAGAGGGTATTAGTGATTTGAAAAGAAATTATTTGCGGCATTAACCCCGTTGGTATAGAGCAGCAGTTTATCCTGCTGCTTTGTTTTTTTAATGACAGATGAGATATTTCCCTGGCTTACATAAATGGTTCGGCCCTTTTCGTTTTCAAGACCCGGGTATTTTCTGCTCAGGGTCTCCATCAGTAAATTTGAAAAAGCAGCCAGGTACTCTGAAAATTTATTAATATCATAGGCAGGAATTCTTATGCTGTTATTATTTAAAGAATCGATCTGCTGGGGCCGCTCTAACTTAATGCCAATAGTTTGGTGGTTGAATTTTAATTTGTCACATACAAGTGGGTTAATGGCTCCATCTTCACAGGTATCAAAAATGCTGATTGGATAATTACTCAGCATGCCGCCATCTACATAGTAGTTAACAAAAGAAATAGTATCTGATCTTTTTATTTTGTGCAGTTGATTATCCAATGCAATAGGTTCAAAATATAATGGTACTCCTCCACTTATTCGTACTGCCAATGCAACTGGCATATACGGAGTGTTTTGGTAAGAGAAGATCTCAACCTGCTGTTTACTAAGATTTGTGCCTGTACAATACAGGTCTTTAAAAAGGTTATTTTTAATTCGTAACTGGTGTAATTGTTCAAAAGTTAAATGGGGATTGCCGGTTTTATAAGCGATTAATTGCTGTAACCATTTTTCAAATGAGTCGCCCTTAAATATTCCAAAATCATTTTTAAGCCTTTTGTATTTACCAACCAATCCTCCATAGCCGTCTTTAAATTTTTGTAAGGGTAATTCCATCATCAGGCTGTCAATTTCGGCCGCACTATATCCAATGCTTACAAGCATGCCGGCGATAGACCCAGCTGAAGAACCCCCAACTTTTTCTATCTGTTGTAAAATCCCTTTTTCTTCCAGTACACTAAATACGCCGGCATAGGCAAGCCCACGAACACCGCCACCTTCCAGTACCAGGTTTTTGTAGTTATAATCTTTTTGGGAATAGCAAATGGATGGAAAGAGCAGTGCAACAAGCAGTTTTTTCATAGAGTGAAAATAAATGGTTACCTGTTTAGCAAAAGTTAATTAATCGGCAAGTAAAATTTGCCAGGCCTCAACTACTTTACCGGTATCTAATAATTCTTTAGCATAAGTATGCAACTCTTTATCCATTTCATCGGGGTTGATGGAATAATATTGAATGATGTTTTTAAGCCTGTCATCTGTAAATGCGGGATCAACAAAGGGCATTTCATGCACATTAGCCAACTGGCCTAAATTATTACCGGTAAGTATGCAGCTTTTTAAAATGCTTTCAGGCAGTGCATCAATACCAATACCCAGCTGAGTATTTGGTTTGGCAACTTTAAACAAATTTTGCTCATCTACTTTACAATACCAGTCACCACCAAGTCTGGCCACATGCTGTATTTTAGTTTGATCGATCTTATTGTTTTCATCAAGTATACTTGCATCAATATGCATACACAGCACTTCGCAGATAATTAAATTACCGGCACCGCCTTCAGTACCCAATGGTTTTACTTCAAGCACTTTGCATTCTAATTTGATCTTACTTTCTTTTACCATGGGTGGTTTTACCAGAGTTGCTTTTTCTGCTGTAAATCCTGCTTTTATAAATTCATTGGTGCCTTTAGGAAATTCGCAACTGGCAAGTGATGTTTGCTGTACCATATTGTAATCAACAATATTGATAACTACTTCAGGCACTTCCAGTACATTTTCAAGACTGTGTTTGGTGGTATTATTCCTTACTCTCCTTGCAGGTGAAAAAATTAATACAGGTGGATTAGAGGAAAACAAATTAAAAAAACTGAAGGGGCTAAGATTTACATTTCCTGCTTTATCCATTGTTGATGCGAAACAGATGGGCCTGGGAGCAATAGCATGCTGCAGATAATTTTGTGCATCAGCAGGGTTTATATCTTTGAGATTGATTACCATAATTTTTACCGCAAAGGCGCAAAGACTTTGCGATTATTTCTTTAAAGCCAGAATTGAAAAATCACTTTCATCTTTTACAATGGTATTACTTAGCTTACCTAATGCATCTATTTCCATTTCTACTACATCGCCTTCCTGTAACCATTGTGGTTTAAAATCAGGATCATTTAATAGGCCTGTACCATTCAATTCTAAAAAGCAACCTGTACCCACTGTGCCGCTGCCGATAACATCTCCCGGCATCAGGTTAACCCCATAACTGCAGCGTTCAATAATTTCAGCAAAGGTCCAATCCATGTCTGCCAGATTGCCCTGGCTTACCTGGATGCCATTAACACTGCACTTCATTCCCAGGTTCCAGGATTTGCCCGTATGATTTTCTTTGCAGGATACTTCGTATTGTTCAAGCTCATCCAAAGTAACCAGCATAGGGCCAATTACTGTTGAAAAATCTTTTCCTTTAGCAGGCCCCAGATTTAACAGCATCTCTTCCATCTGCAGTGTTCTTGCGCTCATATCATTCATGATCATTAACCCACCAATATATTCATCGGCATCAGCAGCTTTAATATTACGGCCGGATTTACAGATAACAATAGCCGCTTCCAGCTCAAAATCCAGTTTTTGAAAATGATCGGGCATGCATACAATATCCCCCGGGCCTTGTATACTGTTATGATTACTAAAGTAAAATATCGGGTATTGGTCAAATTCAGGTATCATATCTACCTTCCTGTTACGGCGTGCAGAGGCTACGTGCTGCCGAAAAGCGTACCCGTCTCTGCAACTGGTTGGGTGTGGAACAGGGGCTAAAGTTTCTACATCCTCAAATGACTCACTTAAGCCATTTCTAACCAGCCCATCCTTGATCTTTTGCTCAACCGCCCTTGCCATTGGCATAAATTCATCCCAAAAGTTTAAAAACATCGACATAGAATTAGGTAAATCGCTATGTAACAAATCCATGGCATAAATATTGCCACCTACTAAAATGCCTAATTGATCATGCTCATCTTTTAAATAAGTAACTAATTTCATAAAAATTTATATTGAATACCAAAAATAACTATTTATAACGAGGGAAAATTACACGCAAACTTGACATTTACTTAAATTTATTTATTTTTGTATCGCATTAACCGTTTATGAAGTTCGAAAAAATTCACAATAAGGGACAAGCCAGATTATTTAACAATCAATATCTGGAGTATATGACCAAAACACATCCGCTTGTAATATGGGGGCTGTATATTCCTATTATGGCTTTTATGCTGTATTTCAGTAGTACCTCATTTGCTTTTACAGCATTGCAAATAAGTTTAACCTTTTTGGCTGGGATGTTTTCCTGGTCTCTCTTTGAATACACCATTCACCGTTTTGTATTTCACTTTTTTGCAGAAAGTAAAAGGGCGAGGGAAATTGTTTATGTGATACATGGAAATCATCATGAGTACCCGAGAGATAAAGAACGCCTGTTCATGCCACCTGTTCCCAGTTTGTTGCTTGCGGTAACAGTTTTTAGCGTAATGTATTCAGTTGCTTATTTATTTGGTGCAAGCAGTTATACTTTTGCTTTTTTTCCGGGCTTTCTTTTAGGATACCTTATCTATGGCAGTATGCATTATGCAATACATGCCTGGAACCCGCCTTTTAAATGGATGAAACCTCTATGGCGTAACCATCATCTGCATCATTATAAAAATGAAGAACTTGGTTTTGGAGTAAGTTCAACATTATGGGATCATGTATTTGGCACTATGTTCGATCTTAAAAAAGAAAAAGAAGATAAAGAAAAAGTACAGGAGTTGATGTTTAAGAGTAATACCGCAAAAAGAAAATTACAGGAACAGTAGGCTGTTACCATTTTTCTTTCTCATCTATATTATTATCCCGTGGGCTAAACTGCTCCCGGGTTTTTATTTTTTGGAGCTGTCTTTCAATGATGAGTGTTGCGATCATGTTCCCGGCATCTTCCTCCGGGTTTTGCTGTAGCAGATTTTTTAATTTTTGTTCATTCACATCAATGCGGTATAAGTAGGTGATCAGTTTATCGAAGTCTTTTTCTATAAGACTGTTTATATAATCACCCAATTGAGTATGGATCTTTGCGTAAGATTGGTTTTCAATGATCTCTATTTCAAGTTCACGGTTTAATAGTTGTATCAATTCATCATTTTCCATGCAGTGCTTATTTAGTATTGTAGCGTTGCTTTTTATTTTCCATAACCCCGGTTCCAAATAAGGCAAAATCATATTTTACAGGGTCGTTTTTATCCAAAGTACGTAAACAGCTGGTTAATTCCAATGCTGCCTGCCAATCAATTGGTACACGGTTTAATAATTGCAAGCTTTTTGCAACACGTGCTACGTGAACATCTACAGGGCAAATAAGCTGTGCAGGTGAAATGTTTTTCCAGATGCCAAAATCAACTCCGTTATTATCATGGCGCACCATCCAGCGCAGATACATATTAAGCCTTTTGCAGCTTGAATTTTTTTCAGGCGATGCAATATGTTTCCTGGTACGTTCAGAAATATCCGGCAACGAAAAAAAATAATGATAAAAACCTTTTAAAGCGTTCTCTGTTGTTTCATCTGCAGCATGCATCCATTTAGTAAATGCAGTTTCCAGCGTAGCGTGTTTTGTATAATGCATTTTAAAAAAAGAGATAAAATATAACAGGTCTGTAGCATTAAAAGTGCGGTGTTTAAATAAAAGCAATTTTTTCAGGTCATTATCTGAATGGTGGAGGCAGAACTTATGCGGATCATTATCCATTAAGCCCATCAGCTCTTTAGACTTATTGATGATAGTAGTACGGTTTCCCCATGCAAAAATGGCTGCAAAGAAGCCTGCAATTTCTATATCCTGTTTTTTTGTGAAAAGATGCGGTATACAGATGGGATCATCTTTAATGAAAGCGGGGTTATTGTACAGTAACAGCTTACTGTCGAGGAAGGACTTTAATTTATCGTGATCATTCTTCACTGATCAGCTTTTTAATAATCTTAAAACCCAGGCCATCAGCAATGGCGTTTTTATTAAATTGATTAATCACAACGATCACAGCTTTACTGCTATTTTTTGCAAATGCACAAAACGTAGAAAATCCGTACGTGCCGCCATTGTGCCAAAAAACATTCCCATCATTTTTTGTATTCAGTATATGCCATCCCCTGCCAACAGATACTGCCGGGTTAATGGAAACCGTTTGAGCCGTTAATGTATCTATAATAAATTTTGCTTCCATGGATACAGGTAAACACATATTTTTAAGATAGATCAGCATTTCCCGGCCTGAACATTTGAGGCCACCTGCAGGCGCTAAGACATTCATGTTCCAATAGTCCGTTTTATCATCTTTAGCAAAATAACCCTGGCTTTTATTTTCAGTTGCTTCAATGCCATTAGCAGGAGTGAGCATGTTAAAAGGAAGAAAGATATATTTATCTAAAAGTGAAGCATAGGATCTACCGGATATCCGCTCTGCTAAAACACCTGCTATACCTGCTCCCAGGTTTGAATAATTACTTTTGCCATCGGGTTTTGGAGTGCATGTTTTTAAATAAGCAAAAAGCCCGGTAGAAGAATACATTTCGTAAGGCTGGCGTGGATTACCCATCTTCATATTACCTGGTAACCTGGGCAATCCGGATGTATGATTCATCAGGCTTAAAAAATTAATACTACCCAAATTTTTATTTTGCTGCACAGAATCAGGCAGGTATTTTATGATGGGGTCATTTTCGGAAATTTTATACTCCATCAGCACTGCTGTTAAAATATACGCCGTAAAAGTTTTGGTTATGCTTCCAATTTCAAACATAGTGGCTGAATCAAACGGAATCTGTTTGTCTGGGATGGCAAAGCCGGCATTAAAAAAACGGTTTTCTCCATTATTTAATATACCCACAAAAATACCAGGCAAACTTTCCTTTTGATAAATACTGTCAGCATTGTGCTGAATAAAAGCGGCCAGATTTGTCTTACCTGTTTGAGCAATACCCTGACTTAAAAAAAACAAAAATATTAACGGAAATATTAGGCTGAATTTTTTCATCATGTTTTAGCCAATTGCTTTGCTTAGATCTTCTATCAGGTCATCCACATCTTCAATACCTACGCTCAGCCTTATCAAACCATCGGTAAGCCCATTCTTAATGCGCTCCTCACGAGGTATGCTGGCATGGGTCATAATGGCCGGGTGATTTATAAGGGATTCAACACCACCTAAACTCTCTGCCAATGAAAATAAATGTGTTGATGATAAAACTTTATTGGCTGCTTCAATACTTTCATCTTTCAGTTCAAAACTGATCATGCCGCCAAAGCCACGCATTTGTTTTTTAGCAACTGTATGACCAGGGCTATCTTCAAAACCCGGCCAGTAAACTTTTGAAACTTTTGGATTATTGCGAAGCCAGTGTGCTATCTTCTCCCCGTTCTCACAATGTTGTTTCATACGCACATGCAGGGTTTTAATTCCTCTCAGTACTAAAAAACAATCCATTGGCCCGGGTACTGCACCACAGCTTTTTTGTATGAAATATAATTTTTCTCTCAGTTCAGCGTCATTCATCATTAAAGCACCTTGTATAACATCGCTGTGACCGCCTAAATATTTTGTGGCTGAGTGCATGATGATATCAGCACCATGGTCCAACGGATTTTGCAAATAAGGAGATGCAAAAGTATTGTCAACACAAAGCAAAGCGTTAGCCGCTTTTGATATTGCAGCAATCGCAGCAATATCGCTGATATTCATTAAAGGATTTGTTGGTGTTTCTATCCAGATCAATTTTGTGTTGGCACTAACCGCTGCCTGTACATTTGCAGCATCAGTAGTATCTACATAGATAAATTTGATACCATAGCGTTCCCACACTTTTGTAAATAAACGGTAGCTGCCGCCATACATATCATTGGCTGCAATCACTTCATCTCCGGGTGCTAATAATTTTATTACGCTGTCTGTTGCCGCAACACCACTACTGAATGCCAGCCCAAATTTTGCATTTTCAATAATAGCATAGGCATCTTCCAATGCCTTACGGGTTGGGTTTTGAGAACGGGCATATTCATAGCCTTTGTTTTTTCCCGGGGCTTCCTGCACGTACGTGCTGGTTTGATAAATAGGGGTCATAATAGCCCCTGTGCTTGGATCAGGTTCGGCACCTGCATGAATAAACTTAGTAGCGATCTTCATTATATAGCAATTTGATTTTTAGATGTACAAAGGTGAGCATTTACGGGTAAAAAGCAAGTCATATTAACTGGGCGGCACATAGGTAGCGCCAGTCGTAATTTTTATCAGCATGAGCAGGCAGGGGGTCAATACTTTTATCAAGTATTTTTTTAGTTAATATGCCGGCTCCTACAAGTTTTCGCCTGGCTTCCTGTATATAATCCTGCAGTGCATGATCCTGCATCCATTTTTTTTGTGGGGGCTCAAAACCGACTTTGTCTTTACGCCAAACGATCTCATCAGGCAGTTTTTTATCCATGGCCTTTCGTAATATGAATTTGGTCCACCCTTCATGCATTTTTAATTGTGCAGGAAGGGAGAAAACAAATTCAACCAGCTCGTGGTTTAAAAAAGGCAGCCTTACTTCCCTGCCATGTGCCATGCTGTTCCTGTCAGCAAAACGCAAAAGTTCTTCCAGGCCCATTTCGGTTGTATTAAAATGCAGGATATCATTTAGTTTGGTTACGATGGGCTTGTGAATGCCGATCCATTCCTGGTGTTTAAGCAGGTCTAAAAAACCGGGATCAATAAAAGGGTGAGTGATCGTTTTTTTATATTCTCTTTTTTCAAGCTGCATTGCAGCATGTGAAGGCAGGAAGGCTGCAAGAATATTCTTTATATCCCAGTGAAAGGGTTGGTTATTATTGCGGAAAGCAGTTCGCTCTACCTGTGTAGCTCCCAGTTTATGCCTGCTCAACACTTCCTGCAGGTACCAGTGTATATATTTTGGATAGCCACCCAGTATCTCATCGGCACCCTGGCCATCTAATAAAACTTTTACCTGTTGCTCTTTTGCCAGTTGAAACACTTTGTATTGCGCAAAAACGCCGGAAGACGAAAAAGGCTCTTCCTGATGAAAGCAAAGTTTTTCAAAATCCTGTACCAGGTCAATGGCCGAGGGTTTTGTTTGATGATTTCGTATATGTAAATGTTCTGAAACAAGCCCGATGTAACTGGATTCATCATTTACAAAGCCAGGAAAGGTTGCAGAAAAAGTCTGCAATGAACCAGCGCCATGAGCCTGCCCATTAGTTTTTTTTTGCAAACCTTTAATTACAAAAGCTATGGTTGAGCTGTCGAGCCCACCGCTTAAGCTGCTACCTACCGGCACATCACTTCTTAATCTTCTTTTTACTGAATTGTTAAGCAACTCGGCAAATTTTTCAACAGCATCCGCCGGCGAAACTTCTATCCGGGCCTCTTTATCCAGGCTCCAGTACCTATTTATTCTGGAGAGTTGTTCTATCCCGGGTGTATAAGTTAAATAATGGGCAGGTGGCAGAGAATAAATACCTTCAAAAAAAGTCTGTTCCTTATCTACACAGTTTTGAACATGGCCCAGGGTAATATAATTGAGCAGCATTTTATTGTCCATGTTCTTTTCAATACCTATCGCCCAGAGAGCCTTCATTTCGCTGGCGAAAATAAAATGCTGTTCATCTTCATAATAGTAAAACGGTTTCTCGCCAAAGCGGTCACGGGCAGCAAAAAATTTTTGTTCTTTTTCATCCCAAATGGCAAAGGCAAACATGCCATCAAACTGTTGCAGGCATTTTTCTTTCCAGAAATCATATGCTGCCAGTATCACTTCAGTATCTGACTGTGTTGTAAAACTGTAACCTTTATTCTGCAGGAAGGAGCGTATCTCTAAGTAGTTGTAAATTTCGCCGTTATGCACAATGTGATACCGCTCTGCATATAACATAGGCTGTGCGGCAGCGTTACTCAAGTCAATTATGGAGAGGCGGCGGTGGCCTAAATGAACCGTATTTTTTTCATTACTCCACTGGCCTTCACCATCCGGGCCACGATGAGCTATAGCATCGGTCATCTTTTTTAAATGTACCGTGCCCATGGTATTGGGAGCATGTAATAAAATTCCTGCAATTCCACACATAGTGTAAATATCAATAAAAAAAACTGGCAGCAGATGAAAAAGATCAGTTGAAGCTAATGGGCATCACCACTTTTACATTGCCCCATGCCATTACCAGTTCGCAGCCTGATGTTGAGTTTTGGAAAAGCATGGTAAAATATTCAATTACAATATTGTTCTTTATTACCGGCAGTTCAATTTCGGCAAAATCTTTTGTTTTATCAATATGAAGCCCCCAGCTGTACAGGTTCTCATTAAAGATGATATTCCATTTATCTGCGTAAGGTATGCAGTACATAATATAACGGCCTGCTGCGATCTTTTTGCCCATGATGGTAACGGGAGTAAAAAATTCAATTTCTGTGGCCTCATTGGCACCTAATCTCCATTCCTTGCCATAATGCTGAATTACATTTTGCTTTTGAGTACTATCTCCAAATACCGGCCTGCCTTTTTTTTGTGGGCGGCCATATAACACCCTTGCAACGGGATTTTCCATATCTGGAGTGATCATTTTTTGTTGGGGATAATTCTCAGGATAGTAGCTCATATCCATGGGCGATTTATCAACAGATAAGATAACACTGTCATTTACTGATACCGGAATACGCATGTCTTTCGCTTCAACAGGTTCTTTACCCGGCTTTGGCTGGCAGCCTGAAATATTGACTGCGGCAAAAAATAAAAAAACAAGGAATGACCGGGTTATTAAAATCATGTTTGCAGTTTATTAAAATACGATAGGTAAATTAAGTTTTAAAGTATCCCAGGCTATGATGAGGTCTGCACCTGTTTCACTTTTATCAAAAGCCATTACAAATTCTTCTGTTAATGCTGTTTGGGGCTGAATAGGTATATCCATACGCACCAGATCATTTTTTTGTTCGTACTTAAATGAACCCCAGGTATCCGTTTCATTATTAATGATGATTGTCCATTTTTGCTCATAAGGTATGCAGTATATCGTGTACCTGCCTTTTTTTATTTTGCTGTCATTGATCTTAACATCACGAAAAAATTCGATCTCAGCTGCTTCATTGGCACCCAGGCGCCAAACCTTTCCATATTCCAGCATTTCGCCAAAGATAACCCTGCCATTTTTTTGAGGGCGGCTGTATATAACTCTTGCAACCGGTGCTTCTGTTATTTTATCCTGTATTTTAAGAACGGGGTAGCGGTTGGGATAATAACTCATATCCATTGGCGATTTATCCAACGCCGGCAATGTTGTTTGTGCCTGTAGTTCCGAAAAAGAAAAACAAAAAAAGGTAACTAAGACCAATAAATACTTCATACTTTTTTATTTAAAGATAAGAAATCAGACCTGTAACAATTCACCTAATTGACTGCCGGTAAATTTTTTCAGGTCAGGAAAAAATGCATTATAACAATCCTGCATGGCGCTGTAATGCATGTTAAAGATCTCAAAAGCAATGGTACATTCCGTAAGGTAAGCAGCACGGCGTACCAACCCGCCAAAGCTTTTTTCAATAGCCCAGGTGTGGCGGTAATTAGATAACCAATCATGTTCTTTCATATAGGGGAACATTTTTTTAAAGCCTGTAGGAAAGATATCCTCATACCGATCCAGCACCTGGTAAGTATTTGCTGCAAACTGCTGTAGTATAGTTGCATCACTAAACTGATTGGTATCAGTGGCCAAAAAATGATCATACACCACATCGCCAAATGCACCCGAGTACAGCCGGTATTGCGGCCTGAAGAAAGATTTGAGTTCCTGCGTAGCAGCATGCGTATCTGTATAATTATCTATGGAGCGGTGAAGTTTAATTCCTTTTTGTATAGTCAGTGGGTAATCAAATTGTTTTTTGCCTTTTACATGGTCACTGATCATATTGCCCACCAATATGCCGGGCTGATCAAAGGAAAGATATGCATGCGCCAGGTAATTCATATGGTTCTAAAGATACTTAGTTTAACACTGCATCAGTATATCCTGATAAAATCCATTTTGTAATCAAGTGTTAATGCCGCTTTCACTTTTTAACAATACGCAATCATCTTTTATGTTTTTGTTAAGAAAAAATTACAAATACTTAATTTTTGTAAAACGTGCATGTAAAACTTATGGTTAACATTACCACCTATACCGCCTTTGACTTTTTTTAACAGTATCCATATAGTACGCAACAAAGTACATAAAGCCGTAACCTATTTTTGTTTTGTAATTAAGCTGTAAGCCATGAAGCAGCTATTTTAAAACAAAAAAAAGTATAGTTATGACAAAGTTCAAAATCGTTTTAACAGCGATCGTAATGCTGTTTGCCAGCAGCGCATTTGCAATGGGTTCCGAACCTGTAACCCCAAAAGTGAAAGCTGCATTTCAAAATGATTTTTCCAATGCCAGTATGGTTACCTGGGAAAAGAAAAGTGATTTTTATTTTGCATCCTTTACATTGAACAATGTAAATGTGGATGCCGCTTACAATGAAGAAGGAGAACTGGTGGGAACCTCCAGGAGAATTTCAACAGACCAGGTGCCATTAAGCGTTTCGCTGGCCATTGCCGAAAATTACAAAGGCTATGTGGCAGCTAAAACTGCTGTTGAGTTAACCTACGAAGGCCAAACCCGATATTATATTACTGTTGAAAATGCAGACCAGTCGGTTGACCTGAAATGCTACAGTAGTGGCGAACTCATTGTAGAGCAAAAGGTTAAAAAAGCAAAGAAATAAGTGTTGAGTGTTGTATTGAAACTCCCGGTTAACGCCGGGGGTTTTTATCATTTAAAACGCCCAGTTTTTATCCAGTCAGCAATTATTTTAAGTGTTGCAGTATCAAAAGTTTCTTCCAGCTGTTCATACTCTTCCACCGTACATTTTTTGCAATGCTGAAATAAATGGTTCAGCCCTGGCATTTCCATAACGGTAACATGCTTGTTTTTTTGCAAACTATTTTTAATACCTGCTAAATTTGGTTTGGCTGCAACCTGTATATCTTTCTCTCCATTTAATGCCAGTACCGGGCAATTTGTTTTGGTAAGATAATCCTGGGGGTTCATTCTCATAAAATAATTAAGCCACGGGCTGTTCAATTGTTTGATAAAAGCATTTGTGAAATCGGTTATGCCTTTTTCATCTCCAACTGCGGTAGTATTTTTTACGGTTGATGCAGCAGTAGCCGATTGCCATTGCTTAAAAATAGCGACTGCTTTTTTTGCGGCGGAACCGGTATCTTTTGCATTAAGTATGGCAGTAACCAAATTCTTATATAATGGCCTGTATAAATCTATATCTGTTTTTAAAATTCCTGCAGATGCCATTACGTCTGCACTTTGCTGTTCCATCAAATCTAAAACAGTAACTCCCGGGCCAGCCAGTAAAATTATAAATTGTACATCTTTTCTTTTAGCGGCAACCACGGGTGCAATAAGGCCACCTTCGCTATGGCCAATTAAACCAATGTTTGTAGTATCCACATCTTCCCTGCTTTTTAAATAGTTAATACCGGCTTCCACATCTTTTGCAAAGTCTGCAGTGGTAGACTGCCCAAAATCACCGGAGGTTTTACCCATGCTCCTGTCATCAACCCGCAATACAGCAATTCCCTGCCGGGTTAAATAGTCAGCAATTACAGCAAAAGGCTTGTGTTCAAAAATGGTTTCATCCCTGTCTTGTTTGCCACTGCCTGTTATTAAAATAACAACAGGGTATACCGGTGCCCGAAAATAATTTACAGTAGGGTCTGGCAATGGCACTGTAAAAGTGCCTCCAAAATGCACCGATCTGTCTGCATTATCATACTCCACGTCTTCTGACTTATATGGAAATGGGGGCTTAGGTGTTTGGGGGCGTATAATTTTTTTTATGGTTACTTCATCACTGGTTTTTTTCATGATCAACGGAAGGGATGCCTCACCCTGGTTCCATGTTCCGGTTAGCTGTTTTTTATTTTCATTGAGTATTGCGTTATAGTGCCCCTTTAAAATTTGCATCACCAATATCACACTGTCATTTTCAAAAATAACTTCACTGCATGGCAGGTTAAATGCTTTTTGGTTAGGGCTATCAAATGTAGCGCTGTATTTACCAACGCTGTCTTTGGTAATATGAAATACAATTGGCATTTCGGTTCCTTGTACCTGCAATGTGCCATTCCAGTTGCCAACAATGTTTTGACTGAATAATGGGGCACAAAATAAAATACTTAAAACTATAAAAATGTATTTCATGATCATATTGAAAAGAGATTAAAAAATTTAATGCAAGCTACCGCCCCGGCAGGGGAACAACCGGTAAACTTTCATTACCGTTTTCATTAACAGACTGCACGGCAAAAAAATAATTGTCCTTTGAAAAAGGCAAACGCATTTCGGTTGCAGTTGTAAATATTTTCCTTTGCCAGAAGGCGCTGGTGGTTTCTCTTACCAACACATAATAGCCTTTTACTTTACCCGGCTTAGGTGCCTGCCAATACAATAGAGTGGAGTTGGTCAGTTTCTTTACTTCCATTTTTACGGAGTCTGGCATGGCAGGTGCTTTGGATAGGTTGGCTAAATTAGCAAGATTCATGGCCGTGTTCTTGCGCAGGTATTCATAATCTATATGAATTTCAAGATCGCCATAGCTGATGCTGTTTTCCACCCTTACATCCTGGTGCTGCCGTGTATAGTTCTCATTCATTTCTGTAAACCGAACTGCAGCAAAGCCACGCTGTACATATGGTGTATGATCTCCACCCCGTAAAAAACGATCGTTGCGATAAATTAAAACCACTTCCAGGTTATCTACATAACGTTCCCCAATTTCTTTTACATAGCGTGCAAGCTGCCGTGCTTTGCCATCATTCTCCATACCCAGGTTGCGTATGTTGGCGGCAATTTTTTCAGTTTCGTATGCCGGTATACCTTCGCTAAATACACGGATCTTTGTGTTGTTGATGATATTTGTTTCGTTGCTGTTGTTGCTGCCCATGATATCGTTATTCAACACTGCAACAATATTCCAGCTCTCTTTCTTTGCTTTTTCACTCATAAAAGCCGAGCCCAGCAATCCCTGCTCTTCGCCACTTACGGTTACAAAAATGATGGTTGCCGGAAAATTATGTCTGCTCATGATCCTGGCACATTCAATAACTGCAGCACAGCCACTGGCATCGTCGTTAGCACCGGGTGCATCGCCCAGCCGCTCTGTAGGGCTGCTACGCATATTATCCAGGTGGCCGCTGATGATGAAGATGCGGTTATCATTGGGATCGGTTCCTTTTAAAATAGCAACTACATTACCTAAAAGGGTTACCGTATCAATCCTTCTTTTATCTGGCTGTAAAGTTGTGGTATCAATAAAAGCAGTTAACCTGCCGCCCGATTGTTTTGCAAACTCATTGAATTTATTTAATACCCAATTCCTTGCTGCGCCAATACCGCGTTTGGGATTGGTTTGTGTACTTAATGTATTGCGGGTGCCAAAACTCACCATGGCTTTTATGTATGCCTGTAAAGAATCGGCAGAAACTTCCTTTACCATTTTTTCAATTTCGCCATCACGCTGTACTATGGTTTGCGAAAAAGAAATATTGAAAGCAAGAACGAAAGCAATAAGGAGGGTTTGTTTCATAAAAATGATGTTTGATTAAATATACAAAGAAGCGGAATAATTGTTTCGTATTGCTTAATAAACTAATGTGGTACAGTCGCAGGTTTAATAGATTTTCAACGGCTGGCTACATAAAAAAATTTACTTTTGCAACCTTAAACATTTACTATGAGCCAGGGACCCGTTTCAAATTTTATAGAGCACCACTACCGTCATTTTAATGCTGCGGCTTTAATGGATGCAGCCAAAGGATATGTAACCCACCTTGATGAAGGTGGTAAGATGATGATAACCCTGGCCGGAGCCATGAGTACGGCTGAACTGGGTTTGAGTTTAGCCGAAATGATACGGCAGGATAAAGTGAGCATCATCAGTTGCACAGGCGCTAACCTGGAAGAAGATATTATGAACCTGGTGGCACATAGCCATTATAAAAGAGTGCCTAATTATCGTGATCTTTCTCCGCAGGAAGAATGGGATCTTTTAGAGAATCATTACAACCGCGTTACCGATACCTGCATACCGGAAGAAGAAGCGTTTCGCAGGCTGCAGCAACATATTCATAAAATATGGAAAGATGCTGATGATAATGGCGAACGTTTTTTTCCGCATGAGTACATGTACAAGATGCTATTAAGCGGTGTGCTGGAACAGTATTACGAGATAGACCCCAAGAACAGCTGGATGCTGGCTGCGGCACAAAAAGGTATTCCTATTGTGGTGCCGGGCTGGGAAGACAGTACCATGGGAAATATCTTTGCATCGTACATCATCAAAAACGAATTAAAAGCTACCACCATGAAGAGTGGCATTGAATACATGGTTTGGCTGGCCGACTGGTACCGTAATAATTCAGCAGGCAAGGGTGTTGGTTTTTTCCAGATTGGTGGCGGTATTGCCGGCGATTTTCCCATTTGCGTTGTACCCATGATGTACCAGGACCTGGAATGGCATGATGTACCCTTCTGGAGTTATTTTTGCCAGATAAGCGATTCAACAACTTCTTACGGATCTTATTCCGGTGCTGTACCCAACGAAAAAATAACATGGGGTAAATTAGATATTACAACTCCTAAATTTATTGTAGAGAGTGATGCTACCATTGTGGCGCCGCTGATATTTGCGTGGATATTGGGATGGTAAAATAGAAAAGAAATATAAAACAATTGAAACTATGAATTCACATCTTGAAGAACTGTATTTGGAAGCCGAAGCTGATATTAAAAATGGTAATTATGTTGAAGGCTTCAGGAAATACGAAATTATTTTGTTAGATGAACCATCCAATGGGCCAACATTAAATTCTTTGGGGTGGTTAAGTAAAACACAGATTGAAGATTTTACGAAAGCTGAGGCATATTATAAAGCATCTATTGCTTCAGATTCAAAATATCCACACAGCTATCTGAACTATGCTACGCTTTTAACAGATATGGAAAGATTTGAAGAACTTCAAGAACATCTTCAAACCTGTTTTCGTATTCCTACAATTGAGAAATCGTGGGTATTTATGAAACTTGGTTTAATGGAAGAACTCAAACTTAATTTTAAAGAAGCAATTGCTTACAATGAAAAAGCAATTCTTACTGCATTAAATGATGATAAGATTAAAGAGTATCAGGAGAATATTGACCGTTGTAAAAATAAAATTGAGTTGTCCAAAAATCATTTAAAATGGCTAACCCAATTAAGGAAATGATTTTTTAAATAATTCATGAATTGTAAAAGCCCTGGATTTTCCAGGGCTTTTAAGTTTTTTTCGCCATTGGTGTTCGTGCTGATGGTAATGCTGTCGGGAAGTCACCCAGGAACCTGGAGTAAAAGAGTTCAAAGTCCTTTTTTATATCCCAGTCTCTAATGATACTGTTCTTTTTTAAGTCCAGAGTTTTTATACCTTACATTAGCCAGGCTATCAATCCACCCGCTATCTAGTTTATCGAAAATATACCCTAATGGGCGTTTCCCCCGGGCTCCCTCGACTCTTCTTTTGCCATTTGTTGAATCAATTACCATTTGTTGATTGTCAACCGTTGTTAAACTGTCAATAAATTTGTAATCATCATCTGTAAGAATGGGCTCTGTAAATCCACTGTGGTCAATCTTGATAATTTCCTGGATAGCATTTGAATTATTATATCCTTTAATAAGCATCTTCCGAAAATAGGTCAACTTAAACTGGTCTATATAGATTGATTTATATTCTTTTCTTAAAAAGCGTGTTCTTTTGGTCGATTGACATTGTGTACAAACCAAAAGTATAAAAGTCACAAGCACACAAAATTTTATTAATAATGAAACCATAACAATCAATTTTTAGCAGTTATACTTCATACTATTTTTATTCCCGCAAACTCAGATCCGAAAACACATAGCCCTTAAGCTGGTAAGATGATATTACCGTTTGCGAAGTAAGCGCTACTTTAACACCGGGTATGAAATTTTCCCTTGTCAGTCCCTGGTAATGCATAGCCTGTCCGCAAAGCGTGATCTTTACACCAAAGTCCTGCAACTCTTTCAGCAGCGGGATATTGGGATTATCAATGCCATATTTCTTTTTATATTTTTCATTGGTAAGAAAAGCATTTAGTGCTGTTCCGTGTACGGCCAGTACCACATTAATTTTTTCTTTTGGAATACCAGCCCCAACATGTAGGTTGATAGTACGGGATACATCTCTTAAGGCAAGATTTATGTCTTTACTGGTAACCGAATCCCGTTCTTTCGGCATACCAAAAGAAGTAAGTTCCATCAAAAATTTATATTGCTGTTTGGGGTCGGGAATCTCATCTATACCTTGCACCGGAACCACACCGCCCCAGGCATTGCTTTTTATTGCAGGGAAACTGACCTTGTACTTTTGGTTATTTGTATAGAGCGAAGCCATGGGCAGTATTTTATTATATACAAGCCAGTCCCGGTATAAAGGCAAAAAATCTTTGGCATCTGCAAGTGTGATACTATCAGATCCAATTTTTTTTAGATCTGCAATTGCATTTTTGTATTCCTTGTTAAGCTCTTTTAAATATATTGAATCGATTCGGGATGCCCCCACTTTTTCATCGAATTGGAATTTATTGAAGTCAGCGGCAAATTCTTTTTTAAATTTTTCCTTAAACATAGTCCCTTCTGAATCATCGATGATCTTTGCCTGTACATATGTTTTGAAATACGATCTCCAGAAGGGGTCTTCTTCGGCTTTCCGAACAGAGTCAATGGCATCTAATGCACTTTTGTACTCACCTGCAAGCAGGTAGTAGGTAGCAGCCTGTCGGTAATATGGAGTACCTTTTTTCTTGAAACTGGCCAGCACCTGCTTTGCAAGTTGAGGAATTACTTTTGCCAGGGTTGCGGGGTCATCCAAAAGAGCGGCGGGCAAATAAAGCTTTTCGGGTGCTGCTGGTTTTACCTCAGTTTCATTATTAGGCTGGCTGAAAGCAGGCAGTATTGTAAAATTTAAAAAGGCGATCAATACAAGAAAGCGGTTCATATAAAGTTAGTTTTAAAAAAATAAAAGATGCGTGTGTGATAACTGATCTTTCATTAAGGTGGGAATTGTATACTCTAAGGTATTTATTTTTTAAGACTCTGCTAGTTCTTTGTGATTGTCATCGCTACTTTTGCCTACTGCACGAACAGCAACAACGGCAAAGTTTTTATTTCACGCAAAGCCGCATAAGTTAAAATACAAAAGCCGCTAAGTAACCTTAGCGGCTTTTGCAATTCTTTGCTTCTTTGCGTGAAACCCTACCTCGTCCCCATATTCAACGGCGTATCCCGCTTCAGCATATCATTCCTGTTGGCCATTTCCCATGCGGTATAAAATATCATACGGCTTCTTTTTTCAAACAGGCTCCAATTTATTTTTTCAACCGTATCGGTTGGTTTATGGTAGTCTGATTTAAGCATACCATCGTAGAAAAATAAAATGGGTACGCCCTTGCGTGCAAAATTGTAATGGTCGCTGCGGAAAAAGATACGGTTCTGGTCGTTGGGGTCATCAAACTTATAATCCAGTACCAGGTTGGTATATTTATTATTGGCGCCTTCGTTAATGATGGGTAGATCACTGCTTATTTTATCGTGGCCAATTACATAAACATAATTAAGGCTGTCGGCTGTAATACGCTCTGTATCCACCCTGCCTATCATGTCAATATTTAAATTAATGGTTGTTTTATCCAAAGGAAAGAAAGGATGGTCGCTGTAATACTCACTGCCCCATAAGCCTTTTTCCTCGCCGCTTACCGCCATAAATACCATTGTTCTTCGTGGCCTGTTGCCTTCTGCAGCAGCTTTGGCAAATGCTTCAGCCATGGCAATAACTGCAACGGTTCCGCTGCCATCATCATCTGCTCCATAATAGATCTGTCCGTTGCGCATGCCCAGGTGATCGTAGTGTGCAGTTACAAAAACGTACTCGTCTTTTTTATCAGTTCCTTCTACTATGCCTACAACGTTGCTGGCCATAATAGTGCTGCGGTATTTTTCAAATTTGTATTCAACCTTTGTTTTGCTTTCTCTGGCCCATTGGTTACCGATAGTGCCATTGGCTTTTACAATTTTAACCAGGGTGTCAAAATTATTGCCCATGATCTCTTTGGCAAAAGCATGTGAAAGCGCAGCAAATAGCAATTTATTTTTTTCAGGATTGGCTGATGGAAAATACACACCTGTTTTTTTACCATTGTCAACAGCACGTTGGTTAAAGGTCTCCTGGTTTGGATTGATTACCAATACGCCCTTTGCTCCTTTTGCTGCAGCAATTGCTATTTTTTTGGGAACACCTGGGAATGTCCATGCACTGCCACGGGTGCTGCTGGTTCCTAAAAAATATTTACCATCCTTTTTGGGCTCGCCCAAAAAGATGATCACGATCTTTCCTTTTACATCAAGGCCGGTATAATCACTGTATTTTTCATCATCAATACCATAGCCTGCAAAAACTATTTTGCTGCCTTTGAATTTGCCGGTCTCATTATTATTAAGCTGACTAATAAAATCTGTACCGTAAACTGCTTTCTTTTTGCCAACGGTAAGCTCGGCCTTTTTTAAACTGTCCTGGTATAATGGGTAATATTGTTGGTAGCCTTTTAATGCATCTACCGATTTTAAGCCGATGGCTTTGAACTGGGCTTCGATATATGCCGCAGCTTTACGCTGTCCTTCGGTACCGGTTTCACGTCCTTCCATTTCGGCACTGGCAACAATGCTGAGGTGTTTATGCAGATTATCTACATTAATGATGGATGCATATTTTGTGGATACATCTGTTTGTGCAAAGGCAACAGTACCCGTACAAACAAGGACAAGAATTAATAGTTTTTTCATTTTTAAATTTTACGATTAAGTTTAAACCTGATTATTGAATAAAAATGCAGAACTCAAAAAGCTGTCAGCCTGAGCTTGTCGAAGGCGGGATTATTTGAAAATACCGGGTTCGACAAGCTCACCCTGACAGCTTTTATTTATTTCGAGATGCCCTTTTTCAAAAAATTTGCACTAGCATAAATTTGTTACTCATACTGACAACTCCCGGCAAAATAATCAAAACAATAAAGCCCTGTTTTTATTTTTGATAAACGGTGATATAAAATTGTGTGAGATCTAGCAGGAAATTTTTGTTACTCTGTTTTGATGGCGGCCGCCCTCAAAAGCGGTGTTCATAAAAATGTCGAGCATCTTTTCTGCATCACCATCCCGTACAAAACGTGCAGGTATGCAAATCACGTTTGCATCATTGTGTTTGCGGGCAAGCTCGGCAAGCTCTTCGCCCCAGCAGATGGCAGCCCTTACACCGGCATGTTTATTTGCGGTGATGGCTACACCATTGGCACTGCCGCATAATAAAATACCAAAAGCTGCTTCGCCTTTTTCCACTGCAGATGCAACCGGGTGTGCAAAGTCGGGGTAATCAACAGAGTCTTTATTATAAGTACCAAAATCATTGAATTTTAAACCTTCGCCTTCCAGCATAGAGATAAGATCTTCTTTGCAATCAAATCCTGCATGATCGCATCCTATGGCTATGGGTAATTTGAGGTTGAAGGGAGACATAATTAATGGATAATTGATAATGAAATAATGGATAATTCCTCAGTAAAATTAAGGTATATTAATTACTTGAGAATTTAAAAAGCAAGGCTGATCAACAATTCCGTTATAGAATTATCCATTAATATCAGCTCCATTCTTTTTCTTGTTTTGCTTTTTTTCTGTCAACCCTGGCAACAAGCTGAATGCTTATCCAGTAAAGTAGTAATAAAGGAACCGCAACAATAATCTGGCTGGTTATATCTGGCGAAGGTGTAATAATAGCAGATACGAGCAAGATTACTACAAATGCATATTTAGAATATTTTCTTAATAAGCGGGCATTTACCAAACCTATTTTTCCTAACACAAAGGCCAGTATGGGTAATTCAAAAGCGATACCGCATCCTAAAATTAAATTGGTCAGGGTATCTATATAATCATTAATAGTGGGACTATATTGTATGGCGCCGACTGTGCCCAGGGTAAATGAGGCTAAAAAATTAAAAGTAAAAGGCGCCAGTAAATAATAACCAAAAGCGGCACCTATAAAAAAACAGAGTGAAACCCAGAAGATGCTGCCCCTTGCATATCTCTTTTCTTTGGGAGAAAGTGCCGGTTTAATAAAAAGCCATAGCTCACAGAAGATATAGGGGAAGGCAATAATGACAGCCCCGATCATTGCGATACTTAAGGCAGAGGTAAATGTGCCGTTTACCTGTGTAACCAGGAACTGGATCTTTACCGGCGGCATGCATAAGCTGTTGCCAATACCCAACCATTGACCAAAATCGCATAAAGCGGTATAAGTAATAAAATCTACGCTTGTTGGGGCAAGTATAATGTTATCATACACCCAATCCCGGAATATAAATATGGTAATAGCTGCAACAAGCCACACAATTACGGAACGCATCAGGTGCCAGCGCAGTGCCTCAATATGTCCCATAAAGGACATTTCTTCCGGTTCAGGATTTTCCTTGTTGCGAAGGCGCTTAAAAAATTTTTTTCTATCTGAAGATTCTATAGCCAATGGTATAATTGTGTTTGCAAAGGTAAAGGCTAAAGCCCTAATAAACAGCTGAATTTTGCCTTCTAATAAATAGTTACGAATTCTGTAAAAAGAGAAGCCCCTGTAGAAACAGGGGCCGTTACCAAAACTAACTGCTTATGAGAAAATTTGAATT
>JAYUYX010000092.1:0-5962 GCA_043752205.1 Chitinophagaceae bacterium | reverse complement strand
GCTTAATTACCGGGTTATTAATGGTAGCATTCTCTTTATTATTTTTTTATGTACTAAAGCAACCTCTGGAAAGTAACTACCAGTACATTATTTACCTGGTATTTGTTGCAGGCATTATTTGGTGTTTATTTGATTTCAAAAAGCAGGCAGCAGGTACTCCTGCATTTAAAGAGTTTTTTTCGGTAGGCTTTAAAATGTTTGTAGTTGTTACTTTGATCATGGTATTATTTGTATTCATTTTCTTTTATCTAAATCCTGAGATACGTGATACTAAATTTGCAGAGAATAACAAATTGTTATTATTGGAAGGTAATCACACGCCTGCAGAAATTGAAAAGAATGCCGCTTCTATGAGGCGTATCTTTCTGCCCATGATGCTGGGTATTACTTCTTTTATTTATCTTTTTTTGGGATCTTTAATAACAGCTATAACTTCGGGCTTCTTAAGTCAAAAAAAATAACCAATGGATCTATCGATCGTAATACCACTTTATAATGAAGATGAATCTTTGCCTGAACTTACAGCCTGGATTGAGAAAGTGATGCAGGAAAATAATTTTACTTACGAGATCATATTGATAGATGATGGCAGCACAGATGATTCCTGGAAAGTTATTGAGCAACTCCGCAAAGGAAATGACAATATTAAAGGCATAAAATTTCAGCGCAACTATGGTAAAAGTGCTGCACTGAATGAAGGCTTTAAGGCTGCGAAGGGTGATGTAATTATAACCATGGATGCAGATATGCAGGATAGCCCTGATGAAATACCCGAACTGCGCCGGATGATTATGGAAGATGGATTTGATATGGTAAGCGGCTGGAAAAAGAAAAGGTATGATAACACGCTTACCAAAAATATTCCTTCAAAATTATTTAATGCGGCAGCCCGGGGTAGCTCGGGTATAAAACTGCATGACTTTAACTGCGGCTTAAAATCGTATAAAAGAAAAGTTGTTAAAAGCATTGAGATCTATGGAGAAATGCATCGCTACATACCCATCCTGGCTAAGTGGGCAGGATTTAGAAACATAGGAGAAAAAGTAGTTGAGCACCGTGCAAGAAAATACGGTATAACCAAGTTTGGCTGGGAACGCTTTATCAATGGATTTCTCGACCTGGGGTCAATTATGTTTGTTGGCAAATTTGGCAAGAGGCCTATGCATTTCTTTGGTCTATGGGGTACATTATTTTTCGTGTTTGGCTTTTTGATATTATCATACCTCACCCTTTCCAAATTCTTTTTTGATCAAAGCGGTTTAACACAGCGGCCACTCTTCTTCGTTGCCATTTTAGTAATGATCATTGGTTCGCAATTATTTCTTGCCGGGTTTATTGGCGAATTAATAGCTCGTAACTCACCGGAGCGAAATAATTATTTGATAGAAGATAAAATTGGGTTAAATCAATAACATGCAAACTTCCAGTTCTCACTTAAAGGGATCAGGAGCCAGGAAGATCATTATTATTGGCCCGGCACATCCGTTACGTGGTGGGGGAATTACAACATTTAATGAAAGATTGGCAAGGCAATTCCAAAACGAAGGCCATCATACAAGTATTTATTCTTTCTCTTTACAATACCCCGGCTTTTTATTTCCTGGTAAATCACAGTTTACAGATCAGCCTGCTCCTAAAGATATTGAGATATACACCCGTATCAATTCTGTTAATCCATTAAACTGGTTAAGTGTAGGTAAGGAAATAAGGGACTTAAATCCGGATATCGTTATTGTACGATACTGGATACCCCTCATGGGGCCTTGCCTGGGAACGATACTGCGTATCATTAAAAAAAATAATCATACTAGAATAATCTGTATTGCAGATAATATTGTACCACATGAAAAAAGGATGGGCGACAAACCTTTCACAAAATATTTTGTAAAGCCTGTTGATGCATTTATAACAATGAGTGAAAAGGTATTAAGCGACCTGCGCCTGTTCAGTTCAAAAAATGCCTTGCTTGTACCCCACCCTTTGTATGATAATTTTGGAGAGAAAATTTCTAAAGAAGAAGCCAGGGAAAAATTAAAAATTAAGAATGAAGAATTAATAATTCTGTTTTTTGGCTTTATAAGAAAGTATAAAGGAGTTGATATTTTGCTTGATGCGATGAAATTGGTGATCACAAACAACAAACAACAAACCAGAAACCTGCCTACCGGACAGGCAGGCATTAAACTGCTAATTGCAGGAGAATTTTATGAAGACCGGAAATTGTATGATGAACAGATTGATAAACTCGGCATCAGAGATAGCTTGATTTTACATACCGATTTTATTCCTGATAATGAAGTAAAGAATTACCTGTGTGCTGCCGATGTGGTGATACAGCCCTACCGCAATGCTACACAAAGCGGCGTTACACCACTGGCCTATCATTATGAAGTACCGATGATCGTTACCAATGTAGGTGGTCTGCCTTCTATGGTGCCCGATAATAAAGTGGGACTTGTAGCCGAACCCAATGCAACATCACTTGCAGAAAAAATTTTGGAGTATTTCCAGAAAGGAGAAAATTATTTTCTTCCTCATTTATTGGAAGAAAAGAAAAAGTTCAGCTGGACAAAAATTGTTGAAAGCATCCTCGAATTGGCTAATACAAAGTAAATTGCAGCGTAAACACTTTTCATGATATACAGAAGTAAGGCACCTTTAAGAATTGGTTTGGCTGGCGGTGGAACAGACGTGAGTCCGTACAGTGATCAGTTTGGCGGCGCTATCTTAAATGCAACCATTTCTCTTTCTGCTTATGCTACCATAGAACCTATAGCTGAACACAAAATAATTGTACAGGCGCTTGACAGGAATGAACATCAAAGTTTTGATCTTGCTTCGGCTTTGCCAATTGATGGAACACTTGATCTTTTAAAAGGTGTTTACAACAGGATCCAAAAGGATTATATACCCGCATTACATGGTTTTCGATTGTCGACTTTTGTAGATGCCCCCGCCGGTTCTGGCTTAGGTACTTCGTCAACCCTGGTGGTTGCAGTGCTAGGTGCATTTAAAGAAATGCTAAAGCTGCCACTGGAAGAATATAAGATAGCACAGTATGCATATGATATAGAACGCAATGACCTTAAGCTTGCAGGTGGCAGACAAGATCAGTATGCCGCAACTTTTGGCGGTGTAAATTTTATGGAATTTGATGCGGCTGATAAAGTTATTGTTAACCCGCTGCGTATTAAACCCCAATATTTACATGAGTTGGAGAATAACCTGGTGCTCTACTTTACATCAACCTCAAGAGAAAGTGCTGCCATTATTAAGGAGCAGGTAAAAAATGTGAACGAGAAGAATGAAAAAAGTATAGAAGCCATGCATCATTTAAAAGACCAGGCTAAGATGATGAAGGAAGCCTTGCTACAGGGCAACCTGGATGAGATAGGACGTATATTAGATTATGGCTTTGAACAGAAACGGAATATGGCAGCCAATATCAGCAACAGTAATATTGAAGAAGTGTATGTTGCAGCTAAAGCTTCCGGTGCCATGGGTGGAAAAATAAGCGGCGCCGGTGGTGGTGGATTCATGATATTTTATTGTCCTGTTAATACCAGGCATGCTGTTATAAAAACATTGAATACTTTTGGCGGAATTGTAAGGGATTATTCTTTTACCAAATATGGTTTAACTACCTGGAGCATTTAAATAAAAAATTATGGAACAGATAAAAAATATAGTAGAAGCTTCCATCAAAGTAAAGCAGGATGTTTTGCAGAACGAGGAATTATTGCAAACACTACAAGAATGTATTGCCGTAATTGTACATGCTTTTAAGAACGGTAACAAAGTTTTGTTTTGCGGTAATGGCGGCAGTGCTGCAGATGCACAGCACCTGGCAGCAGAATTCAGCGGCAGATTTTATACCGACAGGGATGCCTTACCATCAGAAGCATTGCATTGTAATTCATCTTACATGACTGCAGTAGCAAATGATTATAGTTATGATGTAGTTTATTCCCGGTTGATAAAAGGAATTGGCAATAAAGGTGATGTGCTGGTTGGCTTGAGCACATCAGGCAACAGCATAAATATTTACAATGCTTTTGAAACAGCGAAAGAGAAAGGGATGACTACCATTGCTTTTACAGGATTAACAGGCGGCACATTAAAAGCACTTTCAGATTATTTAATTAATGTACCATCCACAGATACTCCACGTATACAGGAAAGCCATATACTGTTAGGACATATCATTTGCCAATTGGTTGAAGCAGAATACTTTGCCCCCTCCGCCCCCTAAAGGGGGAACTTGGAGTACAAAAATTCAGAATATCAAATTAATATTTAAAGATTAAATAGTTGAATGACTCTCAAAATATTGAGCCCCAAAGCTCCCCCTTCAGGGGGCGGGGGAGGCAAGCGATCATATTGGCTGGTGGTTTAGGAACAAGATTACGATCTGTGGTTTCCGATCTCCCAAAATGCATGGCCCCAGTTGCAGGCAGGCCGTTTCTTAACTTTGTGATTGAATATTTATTGAACCAGGATATTGATAAGATCATTTTTTCAGTTGGCTATAAAAGTGAGATCATCATGGATCATGTAAATAAGCAATACCCGATGCTGAATGCCCAATTTTCAATTGAAGAAGAGCCACTAGGTACAGGTGGCGCTGTAAAACTGGCCTGCAATATGGCAACAGAAAAAAATGTACTGATCCTGAACGGGGATACTTTATTTAAAATTAATGTAGAAAAATTAGCTGCCTTTCATGATACCCATGGTGCTGATTGTACACTTTCTTTAAAGCCGATGCAGGATTTTAACCGATATGGAGTAGTAGAATTAAACAATGATAAAAGCATTGCCAGTTTTAAAGAAAAACAGCAATATGAATCCGGCCTGATTAACGGGGGGGTGTATGCATTAAATGTGGCCGGCTTTTTACAGGAAGAGCTTCCGCAAAAATTCTCTTTCGAAAAAGATTACCTGGAGCAATTTTTTGACAAAAGAAAAATGTACGGAGATGTACAGGATGTTTACTTTATTGACATCGGCATACCTGAAGATTTTGAGAGAGCAAATGAGGAATTAAGAATTAATAATTAATAACTATGAATTGCATGGACCATTCGTGTAATTAGTGTAATTCGTTTAATTAGTGTAATAATGATCGACCTTAAACAAATAGACAAAACCTGGACACTCTTCCTTGACCGGGACGGTGTGATCAACCATGAAAAACATAAGGATTATATCCATACCTGGGATGAATTTGTGTTTTATGATGGAGCCAAAGAAGCCATTGCCGTTTTCGCAGAAAAATTTAGCCGCATCATTGTTGTTACCAATCAAAAAGGAATTGGCAAAGGGTTAACCAAACCAGAGAACCTCGAAATTATCCATAGCAACATGATAGCTGAAATAGAAAAGGCGGGTGGAAGAATTGATGCTGTTTATTTTTGTCCTGATCTGGAAGATGAAAGTCCCAACCGCAAACCAAACCAGGGCATGGGTTTACAGGCTGTTGTAAAATTCCCGGATATCCATCTTTCCAAAGCCATTATGGTAGGCAATACACTCAGCGATATGCAGTTTGGGCGTAACCTTGGCGTGCAAACCATATTCCTGCCAACAACACGACCTGAAGTTGATCTTGCTGATGAACGCATTGATGCAGTATATGAGTCTCTTATTGCTTTTGCAAATGACCTGGACAAAGTAGAGATAAGTGTCTAATCTTTAGTTAAATTTCCTTCTCTCCAATAAATTTGGTTTATCATGTTTAAGTAATAACTAATTTTAGCACATGAAGAAATTGTTAGGCTTATTTATAATGGCTTTCAGTTGTACCTGCGCATTTGCCCAGGGCATTAATAGAGCTGATGTTAAAGTGCTGAAACAAAAAGAGGATTCACTAAAAATACTTTCCTTTAAAATAATACAGGGTATTAATGCCGAGAATCGTTTTGAGGCTGATAGCAATTTTACCCGAACTTTAGTACGGGCA
>JAYUYX010000091.1:0-2258 GCA_043752205.1 Chitinophagaceae bacterium | reverse complement strand
AATAAAAGACGAATTACAGATTATTTAAGTGATGTTTATAAGTTGAGTGGTTTGCAGCAGGGCATGTTGTTTCATACCATTTACGAGCCAGCTTCAGGTGCTTACATCAACCAATTTTTTGCCAACCTAAATCACCCAAATATAGAGGTACTAATTAAGGCTTGGCAACATGTAATTGATGAGCACAGTATATTACGCAGTGCATTTTTTAATCACGATTTTAATATTCCGGTCCAGGTTGTTTTCAGGCATATTCATTTACCGGTACACGAAGTTGATTTAAGAAATCTTGAAGGGGACCAACAACAAACCTATCTGAAAGATTTTCTTGAAAGCGATCGTACTAAAGGCTTCCAAATCGAAGTACCACCTCTTATGCGGTTGTCTTTATTCCGATTAGACCTTTACACTTACAAAATGATTTGGACAAGCCATCATATTTTGTTTGATGGTTGGTCGCTGCATATATTGTTCTACAAATTTTTACAGGCATACGAAAAACTCTCTGCTGGTAAGCAGCTTCCTATTGCTAAGGAAGACCGCTTTGGCGAGTACATTCATTATCTTGAAAACAGGGACACCTCTATTGAAGAAAACTATTGGCGTTCTTATATTAAAGGTATAGAAGAAGGAACAGCATTACCCTTTTACCAGGCAGGCAAAAAGCAGGATGAAAACAGGCTGCAGTTTAAAAAACATGAGCTGGCTATACCGCTATCACTAAGTGTAAATCTGCAAAAATTTGCCCGTGAAAATAAGGTTACTTTAAATACCATTTTTCAGGCAACATGGGCTTTGCAGTTGCATACCTACACCAACAATCAAATTGTATTTTTTGGAGTAACGGTTTCTGGAAGGCCTCCGGAATTTACCAATGTAGAAAACAGGGTAGGTATGTACATTAATACAGTTCCCTTAAAGTCTGTTATTGATGATGATACAGTAATTACAGATTGGCTGCAAAACATGCAAAAGGAGCAGGCTTATGCCGGACAATTTCAATATACGCCCATACAAGACATCCAGGATTGGTTGGGCTTCCGGTCGGGATTATTTGATACCCTTCTTGTATTTGAGAATTATCCTTTCAATAAACAAATACAATCCGAACAGTGGAGTTTGAATATGAGTAATGTGGAAATGGATGAAAGAACCAATTACCCGCTAACCATAGGTGTTACCAATTATGATGAGTTGATGGTTTCATTTAACTATAATTCAAACATACTTTGTGAAGAATACATCCAGAATATTGGGCGACATTTTAAACGTGGTCTCGAACAAATAATTGATAAGCATTCTGTAAAAGACATTAAGATTTTATCTGCTGCTGAAGAGCATCATTTGTTGGTAGATTTTAATAATACTGATATACTGTTTCCACATTTCAACAATCTTATAGAAGCATTTTATTACCAGGTAGAGAGGCAGCCGGAGGCGGTTGCTACAATTTTTGATAATGCTAAAATTACATATGGGCAGCTAAATGGAAAGGCAAATCAAATTGCACACTTTCTGCTAAGTCAGGGTGTAAAAAGCCAGACCCTTGTGGCCATTTGTTTGGGTCGGGGTGCAGATATGATTGTAGGATTGCTGGGTATCTTAAAAGCTGGTGCTGCTTATGTTCCAATAGACCCGGATTATCCGCAGGAGCGTATAAATTTTGTTTTAAATGATATAAGTACAACTCATGTTCTTTGCAACAATAATACAGTTCTTAAGTTGGAAAGCCAGTCTGGCTTAAAAGCCTTAAACATAGATTATTTTAATGCTGAAATTAATGAACAACCCACTACAGATTTAGGGATTAACATCCAGCCTGATCATTTGGCGTACGTTATTTACACTTCCGGTTCAACCGGGTTGCCAAAAGGTGTAATGGTGGAACATGGGGGGGTTATAAATCTTGCATATAGCCAGGCTACTCCTTTAAGGTTACAACCTGGCACACGTACCCTTCAATTTGCATCATACAGTTTCGACGCTTCGTGCTACGAAATCTTCAATACTTTATTAAGCGGCGGACAGTTGGTAATCCCTCAAAAAGAAGACCTCTCCTCGCCGCAGGCATTTGATAAATTTATAAGTAAACACAAAGTGCAGGTAGCCGTTTTGCCACCCACGTTTTTGCAATTGGTTTTAGACAACACCTCAACGTTGGAAACCATCGTTTCTGCAGGAGAGGCTTTAAACCCTGCCACTTATTTGCAACTTAAAGCGAAAGGTGTTCGTGTAATAAATGCTTATGGTCCTACTGA
>JAYUYX010000090.1:0-6069 GCA_043752205.1 Chitinophagaceae bacterium | reverse complement strand
GTAAAAATTTTGCTGGCTTATCCATTTCAGATGTTGATTTGCGTAATAGAATTACTACTAATCTTGCCAAAAAATTCAGTTATGCCAAACATAAATTAGCAACAACCATATCGCTATTTTATAACGGGCAGTCAGGATTTCCCTATAGCTATGTTTATCTGGGAAGTATGGTGAATGATAACAACTCTAGAGACAATTTTGATCTTATTTATATACCAACCGAGGCTGACCTTTCTATTATGACTTTTCTACCCAACTCAGTGGGTACAACAATTTATTCAGCACAACAACAAAAATATTTTTTAAATGAATTTATTCAACGTGACAAATATCTGCAAAAACATCGTGGTGAATTTGCTGAAAGAAACGGGGCAAGGTTACCGTTTACACATATTATTGATGTTCGTATTCAGCAGGATTTTATATTAAAAATTAAAAAGAAAGCAACGAGTTTTGCTATCACTTTCGATGTGTTCAATTTCACTAATATGTTAAACAAAAACTGGGGAAAGACTTATTTTATGCCAGGAGATAATTACCCTTTAATTCGTTTTGCAGGTTACGCAAATACCAGCACCCTAACACCACAATACCAGTTTACACCATTTAAAGGAAAACCTTATTCCATACAACCAAGCACTTTACCGGGTAACAGCGCCCGGTGGATAGGCCAGTTAGGCTTCCGAATTAATTTTAATTAAATCAGCGTGAATTTACTACTTCCATTACGGCTTGTTTATATATTTTACCAATAGGTATTTCATTCGAATTCAATTTCAGAAAAAGGTTATTGAACCCGGTTATTTTATCGATAGAAACAATATAGGAACGATGTACTCTTAAAAAACGATGAGCAGATAAAAGTTTTTCGATGGAAGAAATAGATTGCCTCACCAATAAATATTTCCCTGTGGTTAAATAAACTTTTATATAATCCTTTAAACTCTCTATATAAAAGATCTCGTTAGTAAAAACTTTTTGCATATTCTTATCAACCTTTAAATAAAAAAACTCTTCGGGGTTTGCTTTGTACTCTTCAACGTGATTTTGCATTTCATTACCTACCATTTTTTTTGCCTTGGATACTGCCTGTACAAATCTTTCAAAAGAAACAGGTTTTAACAGGTAATCAATTGCATCCAGATCATAACCTTCGATCGCATATTCACGATAGCCCGTTACAAAGATTATTTTAGGACGGCTGGAAAGATTTTTTATAAAATCAGTTCCAAGTAATTTAGGCATTTTAATATCCAGGAAAATAAGGTCTACCGGTTTTTGATGCAGTACATCAATTGCTTCAATTGCATTTTTACATTTTGCAACAATTTCCAAACCATTCACATTAGCAATATGTGATTGCAAGACCTTTAAAGCAAGTGGTTCATCATCAACTAATAGACAGCGCAGTATCATTTGAGGCAAAAGTTTCGGTAACAGGTTTTATTTTTTCTGTCATTGTTTTACTGTCGGTAGCTGATTTTACTTGCAGTATGAGAGAAACTACAAAGAAATCTCCCTCATTATTAATTTCCAGTTTATGCAGCTGGGGGTATAATAACAATAATCTCTTTTTTACATTCCCAATACCAATTCCATTTTCATTAATTGTTATATTCTCATTTTTACTATTTGCAATTTTACACCTAAGCGTATTTTGATTTACTGTGAGATTCATACTTAGCCATGGTTTTTCCAGTTGCTCTGATGTGCCATGTTTAAAAGCATTTTCAAGAAATGGCAAAAGTAATAATGGAGCAATATATTTATCTTTAATATCACCTTCAATATTTAGGGATATTTCAAGCTTATTTGCATATCGTTCTTTTTCCAGGTCAATATAATCTTTCATCACTTTTATTTCTTTCTCCAAAAGCACATGTTCAGTTTTACACTCATACAATATGTAGTTTAATAATGAAGAAAGCTTCAGTATCAATTGCGATGTTTTTGGTGATGTTTCCAGGGATACCGAGTAAATATTATTAAGCGTATTAAACAAAAAGTGTGGATGTACCTGGGCTTTCAACAATTGTAATTCAGCCGTAACTTTTTCTTTTTCTGCCTGCATCCATTCCTGCTGTTTCTTTATCCAATACTTAAATAATACAATCATACAACAAAACCCTGCCATAACATTCATAGATAAATAGCTGCTGACTGCCCAAGGACTTCTGGAACCTATTTTATGATGCAACAACTCTATAAAAGGAAATAAAACGTGTAATCTGAAAAAGTAATTTAAAAAATACCCTGCTACAGCCCATACCAATAGTAAGATAGAGAATTGTAAATATTTTTCTTTTAGAAGGTAAGAGGGCAGCATCCAATACATTATTGGATAACTATATAAAATAAATGCCGGCACCCAAAGGGTGGATAGCATGAGCGTATTCCCAATAGATTGGTTAGGCGCTTTAAAAAGAAAAGAAAAAATAATGATATGCACTACCCAGAAAACTATATGTCTCCATACCCGAAATCTGTGAGAAAATATAAAGGCATTCTCTTTATAATTATTCATGTGGCAAATTGTATGATGTAAGTTATTCTTTTTACTTATCTGTAGCGGTTACTTTCAGAAAAAGCGACGAACGTGTGCACTTTCACGACAAACGTCCGGATTAACTTATTAAGTGATTTCAACTAGATTTTAATGTTTATATAAGTAAATATTTTATTTGGCAGCATTTAAATTCCGGCGCTTATTTCTGCTATTATATTTACTCAATAATCATTAAAAAACCTATTTATGAGAAAAATAATAACCCCATCTACAATCATTAACCGGTTGTTTTCAATAACAATTCTTGTCTTGGTTTTCGCTTCCTGTCAAAAGCAAAAAAATATACCTGCCTCAAATGAATTGACCCATTCACAGCGATTTGATAACAATGGCATAGGCAATGGAACAATAAGCTCTGAAATGGTGTTAACATGGAACATGGCTGCTATTTATGTTGTTACTCAAACACAACAGGCTATTCCTACTCCACCCATTCCACCTTTTATTGAATCCAGGTATTATGCCATGGTAAATATTGCGATGCATGATGCATTAAACAATATTGTACCAAAATATAAACGTTATGCGTTGCTGGATGCAAGGGATAAAGATGCAGATGCAAATGCTGCAGTTGCACAGGCTGCATATGATGTTATCGTTGATTTTTACGACCGCCTTAATCCTCCAGCATTTGTAACCCCGCAACCGGTAAAGGATTATATCAGTAATTTATTACAGCAGTCGCTTGGAGCCATCGCTTCGGGTGAAGCAAAAACAAAAGGCATTGCTCTTGGGCACGCGGCAGCACAGGCAATCCTTACCAAAAGAAATGGGGATGGTATTGCAAATGCAATGTATCCAATAGCCGAAGGAACACAACCTGGCCAATACCGTTTTACTTTCCCTTTCAATGGCCCTCCATTTAATACTCCTCCTTTTAGTGGGTTGTATGATTCTCCTGGATGGGGAAACGTAACTCCATTTGGAATGACATCAGGTTTGCAGTTTAGGCCTACTCCACCCTATGCTATTAACAGTGCAGCATATACTGCAGATTTTAATGAAGTAAAAAGTTTGGGAAGATATAACAGCACTGCAAGAACTGCTGATCAAACAGAGATAGCAAAATTCTGGGCAGAAAGTTCGCCACAGGGATGGAACCGGATAGCGAGGAATATTGTGAGCAAAAAAAATATGGGAGCATGGCAGGTGGCACGCTTACTGGCATTATTACAAATGAGCGAAGCAGATGCTTATATCAGTAACTTCGATTCTAAATTGCATTATTTCTTTTGGAGGCCTGTAAGCGCCATTCATCTTGCAGATACGGATGGCAATCCAAATACTACTGCGGATGCGGATTGGGAAGTAGTAGGATGGAACCCTGCAGGCCCTCCGGATACACGTTACTGGCCTACGCCCCCTGTACCGGATCATGGATCAGCTCACGCTACTGCAGGAGGAGCGGGTGCTGAGCTAATGAAAAATTTCTTTGGAACAGATAATATTAGTTTCAGTTCTGCCAGTTCTTCATTCCCTTCCACAAGGAATTATATCAGCCTTTCGCAGGCTGCCAGGGAAAATTCCTTATCCAGGATTTATATAGGCTACCATTTTCGTAAAGCATGTATAGATGGAGAGCAGCAGGGGAAAAATATTGGTAAATGGATTTATGATCATTACCTGGGGGAAGAATGATAAGAAATTATTTAGATTAAAAACAGATCAGTTTGTAGACACTCTCTTATCTACTATTACAGAATTTTCCTATTCAACTTATATACAAAAAAGAGACTCCACCGTAGATAACGTATTTATAGTTTTACAAATTGATATTAATGATGACGGTATTGAAGATTTTGCTCTGGTTTTTAACCCAGTGTATCAAACCGGACGTTTTACACAAGGTTTACGGCCAGATCAAGGAGCTACTAAAATGAATACCTGGCAAACCTGGGACTTATTTAAGGGTGGATGGTGGCGTGGCGGCGCTCTTCCGGTGGTAGATCCTGATAATGGTGGTGCTCTTTTCACTCTTGCTGGCTGGATAAATCAGTTTCCAAAGGCGACAATTATGAACAGAGCCTCTGGGGTTTTTGGATCCATCAGATTACAGGGGGGATCTCCTGTATTTGCAGGTCCTTTTATTGGTTATGTAGATAATTTCAAGATTGGGATAAATGGTGTTACTACAACTTTTGATTTTAAATATTGAATTATTAATTAATTTATGAAGAAAATAATTTTTGTAATATTTTTTTTTACAGGATGTACATTGCTTATTTCCTGTAAAAAAGAAAAAATAACTGACGCAACAGTTAACCCGCCTTCTATCAGTAATAAACTCCTGTTGCAGTTGCAGGGCCCGATCAAATTATTACACTCCCTCTTAATTCAGGAACATTAAATGGTACTGCTTCAGTTGATCCTGATGGAGCTATTACATCTTATTCGTGGACAAAAATCTCAGGACCGGCTTCATTTAATATTTTAAATCCTGATTCTGCCAGAACCACAATTAATCAACTTGTATTGGGAAGATATCAGTTTGAATTAACTGTAAAAGATAATGGTGGATTGTATGCAAAAGATACCATTGAAATAACTGTATTATCATTGGCTTTATGCAATAATCAGTTAACTCCGTTTGGTAACCTTTCAATTGCAAGAAAATCTATTACAACTGCTACCGCAGGTACTAAAATTTTATTTGCAGGAGGAGTACTCATTGATGGCTCATTTACCAGCAGGGTAGATATATATGACATGATTTCAAATACATGGTCAACTGCTGAACTAAGCATAGTTCATGGTGAAGGTATGGCCGTAGCTGTGGCAGGCAGTAAGGTATTTTTTGCCGGCGGACTTAATAGGAATATTACAAATCAGGTTTCTACAAGAGTTGATATTTATGATGCTTCTGCCAATACATGGTCAACCGCCGAACTTAGCGTTGGCAGATGGGTTATAGGTGCGGCTTCTGCCGGTAATAAGGTAGTTTTTGCAGGAGGTTTTGATTTTCAACATGATCCTGTTGATGTAGTGGATATTTATGACATTTCCACAAATACATGGTCAACAAATCATTTAAGTGAGGAGAAGGTTGTTTCAGCCACTTCTCTTAATAACAAGATTTATTTTGCCGGAAGCAATAATCTGGGAGGCACGAATAAGGTTGAGATTTATAATGCTTCTTCAAACTCCTGGTCTATTATCACAAGACTTGAACCAACAGAATTTATCGCAACTATAGCTGCCGGTAATACAATTTATTGGGCCGGAGGGCTCATAAACTATACAACTCGTTCAGATAAAGTAGAAATGTATGATGTAAGTACCGGCATCAGCACCTACCATCAATTATCTGCAGCACGGGATAACTTTCAGGCTGTGATAAAGAATAACAGGATTTTATTTTATACAGGGTATCCATTTTCAAATAACGTAGATATATATGATATCAATACGAAAACATGGTCAGCATGTTCAATTTCACAAGCTGTAAGAGATCAGGCAATTATTTCTGCTGCAGGAAAAGTATACGCCGCAGGCGGTATATCAGC
>JAYUYX010000089.1:0-2299 GCA_043752205.1 Chitinophagaceae bacterium | reverse complement strand
TTGGAAATTATGGAGGCGCTGATGTAACAAAAAATATTTCTATTTACCAGAAAGCATACGCCGAACAGGAAGATGTAGGTTCCAGTTTTTCATTGGGGGTTGAATACGATGGTTCGGTTTCGAGCCTGATAAAAATTGCACCGGCAGCCATTATTGCCACGTTGTACCGGCCATTTATCTGGGAGTCAAAAAAAGTATCTACGCTGTTATCTTCTATTGAAAGTATGGTAATCATGTTCTTTACCTTAGCTGTGTTTTATAAAGCGGGGCCTAAGAATTTTATAATGCCAATCTTAAAAGACCCCACTGTTATGTATTGTATTTTATTTGCCATACTGTTTGCGTTGTTTGTGGGAGCTACTACTGCAAATTTTGGCACTTTGGTACGATACAAAATTCCCTGCATGCCTTTTTATATTATTGCCATTTTTCTTATTCAGGATTGGGCCAGGAAAAATAAAAAAAGCCCGGCTTTAGGCGGGGCTTTGTGATGTGTTTTCAAAGGGGGTTATAATGTAACCATTATGCGTTTGCAGCTCTTTCGGTTCTGGCCGATGTAAAAGGAGCCAATATATTTATCCAGGTTGTTTTAAAGTAACTGTTTATTGATGCTGTTATTGAAATTGTTTCAGCCGATTTTAATCTCGTTAAAATTACGGGTGGCAAGGCTTCAAAATTGTTATTGATGGCATCGGCAGCCGGCCACATAATAAAACTTAATTTTTTAAGCCGGTCTGTTTTTTGAAACACAATAGTTACACCGGCAAAAGCAAGTAAGAAACAACTGTAGTGCAACAATGCAAGTGCCTTGTTATTAAATTTTGTTTGATGAATATGAAAGCGGTTGCGTATGTAGTAATACATCTTCCATCCTGAAGCATAATCCCAATCTTTTTTTACTGAGAATGCTGTTGCAGGATGATAGTGAATACTGTTAGCAACAGTACAAACCGGTATTTTATTTCGCCTTACAATCCTATAATAATATTCTGTTTCATCGCCCCATAAAAAGAAGCTTGCTTTTGGTACACCTACTCTTTCAATAATACGCCTGTTAATAAAAGTACCGTTAAAAGGATGGCCAATGCCATCAATAATATTACCGGGTACATCATCCAGTGTTTTATATCCCCCGGTATTCCACACAAAAGATTTTCTGTCTTTATTATCAATTACAGCGCAGTTCATTAAGGTTAATTCGGCAGGTTGGGCTGCTAATAAATTTTCAAGTGCATCTTCTTTGGGCATCCCATCATCATCCATACACCATATCCATTCGTATCCCTGCTGGTACCCCATTTTAATGGCAGTACTAAAACCTCCGGCTCCTCCTATATTTTTTTGGGTAAAATAAGATATATCCTTTTGGCTATTTAACCAGGCTTCGGTACCATCGGTACTTCCGTTATTGATTACTAAAATACCATCTAAGGGGCGTGATTGATTGCGTAATGCAGTGATGCAGTCAGACAAAAGGGCTAAACGGTTATACGTGACAACCACAGCTATTACCTTTTCCATGGGAATTGGTTTGGTTTTAGAATAGAATAAATTGGACAGTACTATAACGGCATGAGAATCCGCTTATTGTATAAAAATTAACTTTTTTTTTTAATGCTCGGTATTGGGAAACACCGGAGCCTTATTCCCATCTGTGAGAGATTGAAGAAAAGATTGAGAGAAATGAAGCGCCTCGCCTATTACGTGATGCATATCCATATAGCGATACGTGGCTAGCCGCCCCAGGAAAGAGAGGCTGGCAGACTGCATGGCTTCTGCCCGGTAAGCTTCCAGAATTTTTTTATCAGCATCGAGCCTTTTGGGGTAATAGGGTATGTCGTTTTCAGTGGTTTCTTTACTAAATTCCTTAAAATAAACGGTTTTTTCGTGCTCTTCCCAGGGGGCAAAATGCTTATGCTCATGTACTCTTGTATGAGGAACCGTTTCATCGCAATAATTAATTACGGCATTGCCCTGGTAATCTCCATCTGCTGTATGTTTTTCAAAAGTTACGGTCCGGTAACCAAGCCTGCCAAATTTATAATCAAAAAAAGCATCAAGGGGGCCGGTGTAAAAAATATGGTTGTAGGTTGATAGTAATTCGCTGCTGTAGTTAAATTTTTTATTCAGGGTGATGTTGATCTTGGGACTGTCTAATAATTTTTCAACCAGTTCGGTATAACCATTTACCGGTATGCCTTGGTAAATATTGTTGTAATAATTATCGTTGTAATTAAACCTTACCGGTAATCTTTTTAAAATAGATGCCGGTAATTCAGATGGCTCACAACCCCATTGT
>JAYUYX010000088.1:0-14657 GCA_043752205.1 Chitinophagaceae bacterium | reverse complement strand
TGCGATCGCTTCTGCAGCTTTAACTGCCCTGGCTTTATTTGCAGCCTTTGTTGGTATCAGCGGTATTGAAGGCATTGACATTTACAAAGCGCCTGTTTTAGCAGGTTTGTTTGTGGGTGGCATGATCCCATTCATATTCTCTTCTCTTGCTATCCGTGCTGTGGGTGAAGCTGCCATGGCCATGGTTGAAGAAGTGAGAAGGCAGTTCCGTACTATTCCCGGTATCATGGAAGGTACAGGTAAGCCTGAATATGATAAGTGTGTTGCTATTTCTACTGAAGCGTCTCTTAAAAAGATGATGTTACCCGGAGCGATTGCTTTATTATCTCCTTTGATCGTAGGATTTTCTTTTGGGCCTGAAGTGCTTGGGGGATTTTTAGCCGGTGCCACAGTAAGTGGTGTATTAATGGGCATGTTCATGAATAACGCCGGTGGTGCATGGGATAATGCTAAAAAATCTTTTGAAACAGGTGTTGAGATCAATGGTGAGATGTTCTACAAAAAATCTGAACCACACAAAGCTTCTGTTACCGGGGATACTGTTGGTGATCCGTTTAAAGATACATCTGGTCCTTCTATGAACATCCTTATCAAACTGATGTCGATCGTTTCATTGGTTATTGCTCCTACCCTTGCAGCAATGTATGGCACAGCCTCAGCAAAGCATGTGATGGAAACGAAGAAAGAGGTTTCTATCATTAAAAACGATAGCACAAATGCTACCAACTTGACTGTTACTGAAAATGCTGATGGTTTAAAACAACCAACAGATAATTTAACGAATGCTTTGATTGCTGATAAATTAATTGAGAAAGATAACTTTTCTCTCAAGTTAAAGAACGGCAAACTTGTTTTAAATGATAAAGAGCAGCCTGCCGAAGTAAATGCAAAATACAAATCTTTTATAGATGCTTTGGAAGGTGTTGATCTGAATATCAGGAATACAAATAAGTCTTAATAAAAAAATTATAACCCTTAGCTATTTTCCCGGTTGCAACTGCAGCCGGGATTTTTTATGGAATAACTGAACAGGAATCCCTCAGCATTTTCATATATAACATTCCCTTAGCCTGTGCAAAATTGATGTTTCGTTGGGGTATCGCTTCCGGATCACTATAATGCTCTAAGGCTTTGTCTATGCTTGATTCCCGCAACAGGTGCAGCATGGGATAAAGAGAACGGTTTGTATAATTGGCTGCATCATTTTCTGTTGTACCGGCAAAGAGATATAAAGGATGAAAACTTGCCAGCTGATAAATGCCATTGTACCCTTTTTCTTTCAGCAATTCTTCAGCTATGGAAACCAGGTCGAGGTAATCCTTAAAATTTTCAAAGGCATTTGGCAGGATGACAAAACTGGTTTCAATAGTATCATCATTATCCAGCCGCTCTACTTCTGTCAAAAAAGACTGGAGGCAGGCGGACATTTTTGTTGCAGGCTCAACCTTATAATGTACAGCTTCCTGTTTTATAACACGTGCAGCAAACGGACAAAAGTTACAGCCGATCACTACTTCATTGATCCACTTTTTTGTTTGGGCAATTACCTGTTCATTTATTTCCATCGTTGTGCCCAGGCAGTGTTTATAAAAAAACAAAGTAATATGAAAGCGATAATTTTTTTCATGGCCATTGCTTTATTTCAAATAGAAAGGTACAGCTTGCTTTTTAAATGGCTGACCGCTTAAATAATTCAGCTCCAAAAAACTCCACCAGAATTTTTTCTGGTTATTTAGATACTGTACTGTTTTCAGCTTAAAATTGTTTTTCTTTGCAGCAATTATGGCCTTGTATATTACTTCTTTAAACTCAGGCAGCAATGGTAATTGCTATTATGTAGGAAATAAGACAGAGGCAGTTCTTATTGATGCAGGGCTATCCTGCAGGGAAACGGAAAAGCGCATGCAGAAACTTGATCTAAGCATGAAACTGGTAAAAGCCATTTTTGTTTCGCATGAACATGGAGATCATATAAAAGGCGTAACAACGCTTGCCAATAAATACAAGCTGCCTGTTTATATCACTGATAAAACTGCCAGATGCGGGCCAAGGATGATAAGCCATATCGCTAAAAGATTTACGGCAAAAGAAACTATTACGATCGGTTCCCTATCTATTATACCTTTTGTAAAATACCACGATGCTTCTGATCCCCACAGTTTCATCATCAGTTATAATGGAATTACAGTTGGTGTACTTACAGATATCGGTCAAGTATGTAAAGAAGTCATTCATTATTTCAAACAATGTCATGCTGTTTTTTTAGAATCAAATTATGATGAATTGATGCTGGAGAACGGGCGTTATCCCATTCATTTAAAGAACCGCATCCGTGGCGGGCTTGGCCATTTATCCAATAAAGAAGCGCTGGAATTATTTACAACACACCGCTCTCCTGCCTTGTCGCATCTTTTACTGGCACATTTATCACAGGAGAATAATTCACCGGAAATGGCAGCCCAATTATTTGAGCCACATGCAAATGGTACCAGGATAATTGTTGCTTCCAGGTTCCAGGCCTCCGAAGTGTTTAAGGTAACCAACAGTTCAGTAAATGCAAATATTCCGGTGCATATTTACAAGAGGCCGCTACAACTTGGATTATTCAATTAAGATCAGCCTTTTTATTTATTTTTCTGATAACCCATTCTCACAGTTTGCTGTTGTAACTTTAGGAGACACTTAAGGATACCCTGAAATGGAATTTATAGATTATTACAAAGTATTAGGAATTGCAAAAAATGCTTCCGATGACGATATCAAAAAAGCATACCGCAAATTTGCCAGGAAAATGCATCCGGATCTTAATCCCAATGATAAAGATGCCCATCAAAAATTTCAGCAGGTAAATGAAGCTAACGAAGTGTTGAGTGATCCTGAAAAAAGAAAAAAGTACGATACTTACGGAAAAGACTGGCAGCATGCGGAGCAGTTTGAACAACAGAAAAGATCAAGCAGGCAAGAATCCCAATATACAGACGGGCGGCAGTCCTATGGGAGTGAAACTGATTTCTCCAGCTTCTTTGATTCGATGTTTGGTGCGGGTGGACGCAGCAGCCAAACAAAATTCCGTGGGCAGGATTACAATGCAGCATTAAAGCTTAATTTAATTGATGCGTTGCATACGCACCAGCAAACCCTCCATGTTAACAGCAAAAATATTCGTATCACTATACCGGCAGGTATCGAAGACGGGCAGGTGATCAAACTAAAGGGTTATGGAGCAACCGGTGTAAATGGCGGGCCTGCCGGAGATTTGTATATTACTTTTTCTTTAATACCGAACGCTGCATTTAAACGGTTAGGAAATGACCTGTATACCACGGTTAAAATAGACCTGTATACTGCACTGCTTGGCGGAGAAACTACGATTGAAACCTTGAATGGGAAAGTAAAATTAAAATTAAATTCTGAAACGCAACCCGGAACGAAAGTAAGATTGAAGGGTAAAGGATTTCCAGTTTATAAAAAAGAGGGTGAATTTGGAGACCTATATGTGACATATGAAGTGGAATTGCCAACCAGGTTATCAGACGAGCAAAAGAAACTTTTTACTGAATTGTCAAAACTTAAATAATAAGCTATGTCAACGGAAGAAATGATCATTGTAAACGAATTTTGCATTCACCATAATATTGAACCCGGTTTTATAATAGCATTAAAAGATTCAGGTTTAATAGAAGTATATACTGAAGAAGAAAAATTATGCATGTCACAGGAGCAGCTTCCACACCTGGAAAAAATGGTAAGATTGTATTATGAAATGGATATCAACCTCGAAGGAATTGAAACCATCACTTACCTCCTGGAACGCATGAATGAAATGCAACAGCAGATAAGCCTGCTAAACAGCAGGCTACAGCTATATGAAAACAGACCTCATCAATAAATTCAATATGCAGTGGTAAACAGCCTGCTTGAGCTATTTAGTGAATATCATGATCTTGCTATCCTGATAAGCATTTGCATCAGCATTATCGTTGCGCTTTTAGGTATTGTTCCCAGTGTATTCATAACAGCTGCAAATATTCTATTCTTTGGTTTCTGGAATGGCACATTGATCTCTTTTTTGGGAGAAGCACTTGGTGCAGGTGCTGCTTTTATTTTATACAGAAAGGGATTCAAGAAAAAAGTAGTGAAAGGCCTCGATAAATATCCCAAAGTGAAACGATTGATAAATGCAGAAAGCAGGGAAGCGTTCTACTTAATATTTTCATTGCGGCTTATTCCTTTTATTCCCTCAGGCCTCATTACGTTTGCTGCTGCTGTAGGCAGAGTAAGCTTTGTTATTTTTATTATTGCTAGCTCGTTAGGCAAATTACCTGCCCTCTTAATTGAAGCGTATTCCGTTTACAAGGTTACCCAATTTGGCTGGCAGGGAAAACTTATTTTATTGATCGTAGCGCTTTCCTTATTGTATTGGTTGATCAGAAAAAAAAAAGCTGACTAACATCACTCCACAAATTTTTACCCTTTGCCATAATTAAAAATACAATAGCAGTTACAAACCCCATAATGATAAAACCCACTATCCATAGCGCTTTTTCACCATCACTCACATTTTTATTTCTTGCTACATGAACAATGCCCAATATGCGGTACAGAAGACTACTGAGCGCTGTTATAGCACCTGAAACGATCACTGCAGGAGTAAATAAATTTGATAAAACGCCAATAGGATCAGTCCCATAAGGATGTTCATTGTGCATGCTGATAGCAAACCCAAAAACTGCAGGAAGTAAAAAATAATAAAAACAATTAACTCAATATCGGTATCAAATGTAAGAGTTTGGATGCTGGGAATGTACTATAAAGCTGCTCCTTACATTGTTTACAGGGGCGATGATAAACAACGCAGCTGGAAAGATTTTGCCAATTATAATAATGCTGATGAAAAAAAGGAGTAGATGATATATGTGAAAAGATCAACCAGACTGCAAACCAGGATAGCCTGAGATATAAAATTGTAAAATATTTTACTTAAAAGAATCGGAAGGCACCTGGCATATGCTGCTTGTAAATTATAAAAGAAAGAACGTGGAAAAAACCACGGCCTATGCATTTTTAAAAATTGGTAATAAGTTTGGGTTAGGAGATGTTGATTAAGAAAATTTAAGTACCTTACTATTATGAATCTAGCGTTAAGAGATTATAGATCGGTACACATTTTTATTGGCTGTCTTTTAATAGCTTTAATTCCTTCAATGCTTTTTTTGTACCTGGCCTTTGTGATCTTAATGGTGAAAGTATTTTTTATCGTTTGCATTATTGATTATATCACAAATAACTCATTTAGGAAGAGAATTGGTTCATTTCTAGTACCATCGCTTCTTGCATGCATTACTTCATTGATCATATCCTACCTTATTTTTTAGTTAGATTAGTAAGTAACAACATTACAACCCTATTTATAAACCACACATCTTCAAAATAAACCGTTGTACTATTTTCCCTCGGTGATAACTGCAAAAGGAATGCTGGTTTATTCAATACATTCAATGATATAATTCACGTTATTTATTGTAGCAATCTCATCAACTTTTAAACCCATCAGTTTTTGTCCCAGTGGCGATTGTGCTGATAAAGCGATTACCGGAATATTATCAATTGTTGTTTTCCCTGCTGCTATACTCATGAACAGGTAACCCCTGTTAGTTTTTATAAGGCTGCCGTTTACAATGATATGTGCTGATATGGCAGGATCAATTTTTTCTAATGTGGCTTTCTGCGTTAATATTTCCTGTAACTGGGCACGCTTGTTAGCCTGCTCTATCTGCAACATAGCCAGGGCAGTCTCATGTTTATCACCTGCTGTACTTTTGGTTTCATTACTTCCACTCTCCTTCAGATCTGCAAGTACCTGCCGGAGCAAAGCAATCTTATTATTTATTACCAATAAGTAGTGATCGTAAATTTTTTGTTTCATCGGTTGTAAAATTATCAAAATGTATCGTATCTATAGTTATTCAGCCGGCAAAAATTAATATACCGGCCCATTAAATTTATTTAACTTTATTACCAAACTATTTTAACATGAACATCCCTGTATTAGTATTTGTTGGCATCCTGTTTTTGATAATGATCATTATCCTGATTATACGCAATAAAAAAGACAGAAAAGAACTTGAAAATACCCTCAACAACGATATCCCTCATGCAAAAGAAGAAGAGAGCGAGGGAGGAGGAGTAGATGTTGATGCTGATAAGGTATAAAAAAACAGTAATTCATATGTTCTGATTAAAACCCTTAGGGTTATAATCAGGTATTTTTTTTATTATCATCCTCTTCTCTTAGGCCTTGGCGGTGGTGGCGGCAATGGTGGTACCGGCAGGTTCTTAATAACTTCTTTTGGTGATGGCGGCCTTGGTGGTGCTGGCGGAAGTGGTACTACAACATCTCTTGTCTCTACTTTTCTTCTATCCACTTCCCTTTGTTCCACATTTTCTTTATTAACTTTTATTTCATCTACGCTGGTTTTGTTGTCATTAGTACATGATATTGTAATTAATGCTACTGACAATGATAAACATACAATGAGCTTTTTCATAAAAATTATTTTTCAGGTATAATTATATATCATAATTCAATTACCGTGCCTTTTTTTAAATTGAGTAGTTGATAATTTCTATTTTAGTATCTTAACAGCAGCAATACATATACCATGAGCTTAGGGTTAAAAATTAAATATTTGGGAATTGCCTTGTTTAATGCTTTTAAGCTATTAATAAAAAATGATCCACTTCGCCTGGCTGGAGCAACTGCTTTTTTTACAACTTTCGCCCTGCCACCTATTCTATTGCTGCTGATACAATTGCTAAGCTTAATATTCAACAGTCAGAACATAAGCGATCAACTCTTCTTACAACTAAGTAAGGTTGTAGGTGAAAAAAGTGTGGATGAAGTGGTAGCTATATTGCGTGGGTTTCGTGGACTGGCCAGTAACCCTACCCTGGCCATTGCAGGTATTTTCTTTTTAACTTTTGTGGCCACCACTTTATTTAAAGTGATTCAAAGCTCACTCAACCAGGTGTGGAGAATACAGAAATCGGGTGATAAAAGATTTAGAATGGCAATGGTAAGCAGGTTAAAATCGGCTTTGATCATCATTTTTATGGGATTATTATTTGTAGGATCGCTGGCTGCAGAAAGTTTAAAGCTTTTTTTTGGTAATTACCTCGATAATATGTTCCCTGTTGCCGGCTTTTACCTCAACGGAACACTGTCAAGTTTAATTTCGGTGCTCATTGTATGGATTTGGTTCACTGTATTGTTCCGCTACCTGCCCGATGGCAAACCCAACTGGCGTGTGGCCCTCAGCGGCGCCTTAGTCACCAGCCTGCTATACAATATTGGGGTGGTGGTATTAAAATTCCTGTTACTCAATAGTAATATTGGTGCAGTATATGGCACTTCAGCATCTATCGTGTTATTACTGTTGTTCCTTTTTTATTCTTCGCTTATTTTTTATTATGGCGCAGCTTTTACTAAAATATGGGGCGAACACCTGAAGCAGCCTATACTGCCTGTTAAGTATGCTGAGTTATATGAGTAGGTTACTCTTTTAGATACTTGTATTACATGAGTAAAGTTCCCTGATCAAAGATTATCCTCCGTTTGGATAATTTTTTTTTCAATGCTTTTCTTTTTTCTGTCATTTATTGCTGCCTGCAGCCTGCCGATATATAATTCGCAGGTATCAAAAGCATCGCCTTTTATATTATGGGTAAGCATTTTTGTATATTCAACAGTATATATTGAAAGCATTTCCAGTAACACGTATGTTTCCAGGTTTTTAAGATCCTTCATATATCATCTTTAATTAACAAATTTGCAACAAACTTCATGCGAACTATACAAAATGTGGATAGTTTATGCGATCCGATAATGTCTTTTGTTAATTAAGGAGGCCTGGCTAAACTTTTCCTTAATTTGTACTTCTTATATTTAAATATTTCATCGTATGCAAAAACTTCTCTTATCCATATGCTTAACAGTTGTACTTACCACAGCTGCATCTGCACAAAAGATATATACTTACCCTGTAGTTGTTGCCTTTAACAGTATGTGTTGTGGTGTGCCCAACAGCCGCCCGGTAATGAAATTGATACGTAATTTTAAAAAGGCAAACAACATTAAGCGTATTACAGTTGACAGTATTGGCCCCATGGGCAAGGAAGGTGAATACTACCTGGCATTCCGCCTAAAGGAAATGACCGGTACGCAGAAATTAAAATTCATTAAACAACTGAAAAAGATCGCTCCCACAATGATCGATAAAGGATCAGCAGAAATAAAAGAAAACCTGGTGATTAATAAAGAGGAGCTTTCTTCAAGAACCGGTATCACTACTTTAAGATTATAACAGCGGCAGGCTTTAATTATTTTTTGGCTGCGGCATCCACATGTTTTTTATCTTAGTACAAATTAACAAGATGAAACTGATCGTATGTATTGCATCAAGCCTCCTGCTTATTTCCTGCAGTAGTTCTCCGTTGGTTGAAAAAATAAAGGCCAGCGACAGCCTCGCCATCAGGTTTAACCATCCCGGCACCGATTCTATTGTTAAGGTGGTTGAAACAACAGAAGTGCATGCAATAGAAAAACTGGTAAGATTTGCTGATGAAAAAGAAACTGAGCAATTCAAATGTGGCTACGACGGTAATATGATGTTTTACAAAAAAGGAAGCCTGGCAGGTGATATCTCTTTTAATTATTCCTCGGATGGCTGTCACCATTTTTTGCAAATGGCAGATGGAAAACTTACGGCCACCAAGATGAGCAATGAAGCGGCTGATTTTTTAAAGAGCCTTGCAGATGGAAGAAGATAACATCAACCTTTACTATCCTGCATTTTCATTTCTTCCCATTGTGCTTTTGTGATCGCATATACATAATCGAGCTTAGCAGGCTCGCCATAGTAAGCGGTTTCCTCCTCTGCTATTTTAATAGCGCCAAAACGTTCAATGGAAATTTGAGAACGCTTATTTACCGCACCAATATAAAAACGTACCGTATCAACAAAGCTGAAGATATGGCCCAGCATTAATTGCTTTAACGCATAATTGTAACCACCACCCCAATAACTGCGTACAAAAAATGTATACCCAATAGACACTGTATTTGTTTCCGCATGGTAATCGCTGTAACGTGAACTGCCTATCACTTCATCAGTTTGTGCATCTTTTACTAAAAAAGCACCACCCGATTCGATAGCACCTGTAAAATAATTTTCAAATGCGGGGCGCTGCCACCTGTTTTTATTGGGATGCTGCTCCCAGATGAGTGGATCGGATGCTGCCTTGTATAACAGCTCAAAATCTGAAAGCAGCAATGGCGTAGCTTTTACCAGCTTATTCTCCAAAATTGGCTGGAAGTTGATCGTTAAGTTCTTCAAAGTATTTTAAGTTAAGTGATGATGTGTGTAAAGTTATTTTATTTGCATGTAGTTTCATTTAATAACATGGCTTTGCTGAAGCTGTTGCAAAATGCTATGGAATCACCTTTTATTAATATTGTATTCACAACAATTTTTTTAACTTTAGTAACTAAAAAATAAAAATATGATTACACATGAAATTGCCAACCGCCTGGCCGAGTTTTGTAACAAAGGCGATTTTGAAACTGCTCAAAAAGAATTATTTGCTAATGATGCCGTAAGCATAGAACCTTATGCAACCCCTGCTTTTGAAAAAGAGATAAAGGGGCTCGATAATATTATTGAAAAAGGCCACAAGTTTGATAGTATGGTAGAAAAGATGAATAGCCTTTCGGTATCTGAGCCCATATGTGCAGATAATTCTTTTGCATTTACTCTCACCATGGATGCGGTAATGAAAGAAATGGGCCCCTTAAAAATGACCGAACTTTGTGTTTATGAGATAAAAGATGGAAAGATCATTTCGGAGCAGTTTTATATGTAAAAAATACGACCAAGATGCCGCTGTTGGATTTAGCCCGGCAACGGCATTTTTACTACCTACAGGTAAAGATATTTATATCTAATTAAAGCTCGCCTTGCTTACGCACATGCTTTGTGGAGGCCTCACTAAAAAACAGCCATTTGTAGCAAGGTATTTGCAGTAGCTGCTCCAAAAACATTCACTTCCTACATTTTAAATTAAATCCAATATGAAAAATTACTTATTCATTTTTATAAGTTTAGTAAGCTATACTGCAAGCGCCCAGTTAAAAGCAACTACTGTTTGTCCGCCCTTAACTGCAGATGTAATGGCGGGAACTGTAAATGAACTCCAGCCTAAATCTGCCATTGTAGAGATACAGGCAACACTTCCCTGTTCTACAGAAATGGTTGAAAAAGATATGGGTACAGCCTGTGCAGGTGTATTTTATAAGGACAAGGATCTGTCTTTTTATACAGACAGGAAATATATTGAGATAGGAGAAAAATTCAAGGGTAAATTAACACCGGCACTGATGGGTGTATCACGCAAGAACCTTTTTACATTATTAGGACACCCTAAATTAAAAGATACCAATTGGGAAGCTTACCAAATGGGTTATGGCACCCTGGTACTTTACTATAATAAGACAGGCAAAATAAATAAAATTCAAATGGCTGCTAAAACAACTGATGCGCTTAAGCTTTGTGAATAGTTGAATGCAGTTGATGTGGATGCAGATTGTTTAAGGGTTTAGTTCCCCACTGTTTTCATCGCCTTGATTCTTTACAAACAATAAAGACCTCGGTTCGAAATACGAACCGAGGTAAAAAAATTTGTAAATAGTGAATATTTGGGATTATGTTCCTGCTTCTGGCAATACTTCATCAAGTTTATTATCGGTAATGAATTTACCTGTGGCGCTGGTAAACTCTTCCATTACCAGGGTGATCTCTGAAATACCGGCATCTACTTTTTCATGGATATCGGGCAGGCGTTTTTCCAGTACACTGTTGCCCAGGTTGATGTTCTCGGCTTCCAGCTGTGAGATTTTTTTTAGCAGTGATGTCTGGCTGTTTACAATATCTTCCAGTTCCCTCATCATTTTTTCCATCAGGTGTTTCTTTTCTATTTTTTCCATTGTGTAATTTGGTTTTAATGTAAATTATAATATCTCAATAATCATACCCAAACATCCGCAGCTTGCTTTCCGCAGATATCCTGGGTGGCTGCATGGCTTTAAACATACTGTCATAATTCGTATTCAAGTTCAGCATCATCAAGCGCTGCAATTTTAATGAAGTTGAGCCGCTCAAGCAGTTTAATTGCTTTCTCATTTTGTTGGCTTGTAATAGCCCACACCCGGTTCAGCCCAATATGGGTTAGTCCAAAGTTAATGGCCAATAACATGGCTGAGGACATAAAACCCTGTCCACGATATTGCGGTAATAAAACGCAGCCAAGTTCACCGCTTCCTTTGTCAAGCCCCCGGTAGTAACCACAGGTACCTATAATTTTATTAGTGATATTGTCGGCAATGCCCCAATGAATTGAATTGCCATCGATATAATCTTTGTTGATCTTATCCTGCATTACTGTAGCCTCTTGCAATGTAGTTGCCTGGATGGCGTCATAGAATGAGATCTCAATAAGGTCTTTAATGTCGGAATCGTGGATCTGTCTCAAAGAGATATTGTCTCCGGTAATAATAGGGAAAATATTATATGGGGGTAAATTCATTTGTTTGTATCGATTGCTTAGTGCCAGCTTATAAATATATACAGATGTTTCATATGGATGAGCCAGTGCGATAACTCCTGCTAATCGTCCATCCCTGCTTTGCGAATAGTTTGTTAGCTTCCGTTAATTCTTATTATCGTACGGTATATAATTTTCCCAACGCCAGGGTGTAAAGTTGTCGGCAATTGAGTATGCTAAAAGTTCTTTAAAAATACTTTCTCCATTGTCGTTATTTGTCATAATTACAATAGCAATTTTTTTATCTGGAAAACAAATGGAATAATGTCCCCAGCCATCATCGTGTCCTTCTTTGAAAAATGCACGGCCATATGGCGTTTTAAAAACCCCAACACCTAAACCGTAACCTAATTTGATGTTGTCGTTATCTGTACTGTCTATTTTTGCAAGTGGCCCAAATTGACTTCGTGATCTGATTCTAACCTGCGTGCTTGTCATAGCCTTGAAACTCTTTTTTGAAAGTCCGGTACTATTTATTAAAACTGTATAGAATTTAGTGAAGTCTTGCAATGTTGTACTCATTGAACCCCCTGCACCTGCTTCTTTCCATTTCCTTAATTCATAAGGTTCTCCTTTTGCATTGTGTCCGTAGCAAATATTAGAGTCGAAACGGGTTTGCCAAACCTGGCTGGTATTATTCATTCCTAATGGTTTAAAAAGTCGTTCCTGCGAAATAGATTCATAATCTTTGCCTGTTACCTGTTCAATAACAAATTGCAAAAGATAAAGCCCTTCTCCTGAATAGCTATAACGGGAGCCGGGGTCAAACTTGAATTTTAGCTTTTTGTCAGCTTCAAACCAACGCCAATTAGGAAAACCTGTGGTATGCGTGAGACACATACGGGCCGTTATTTTTTTATAACGGTCATCATCCTTTAAATCCTGGTAACCCCTTTTCCAGGTATTGAATTTAAAGTCAGGTAAAGGTTTACTTAAATACTCAACAAGTGGTTTATCAAGGTCAATAACTTTTTCCTGAACAAACTGCATGGCAATATAAGCAAATACTGTTTTTGCAAACGATGCAGCATACATTACTGATGATTGTTGTAATGGAATATTCTTTTGAACATTTGCAAGTCCGTACGTTTTGCTGAATACAGGCTTGTTATCATTAAAAACAGAAATTGCTACCCCGGAAACATTTGCTGCTTTCATCAGGTATTCAACTTTTGTGTTTAAACTGTCTGCAGTTATTTTACTACCATCAATTCTTTTAATGATTTGTCCGAATGTAATTGTTGCAACTGAAAATAATATTGTTGTTAATAAGATGTATTGTTTCATAAATACTTTCTCAAATTTATATGGTTTGTGTCAATGGCAACGGAATGAATAGATTATTTTACCTCTAACCAGGCTTCCCCTTTACACACATCGCAGGTTTCTTTTTCCCAGGTGTGCAGTTCATAAGTTGGCGTGCGAACATAATCTGTAAAATTAAGCAGCACCACCCTACTTTCTCGGGTGTAAATCTTTTTTTTATTCAACACGCCGGTAGCGTTACAAAGCCGGCAAAGTCCAAATTTTTTGTTAGTTGAATTGCCATACCGATCAAGAAGAGAATTTTCTCCAACTTCAAAAGTTGAAGTTTGCCAATACTTGCCAATTTTGTTCCAGGTCATGTCCGCAACGGTATAGCTACCATCATAGCATTCAAAGAAAATGATAATTGATTTTTGTTTTTCCTTTTTAAAACTAGTGCCTATTGCCCATTTTTGGTTTTGTTTATTATTTGCACAACGTTCATCCGAGTTGAGTTTTTTTTCTGGTTCAGGTGTAGGCTGGGATGTAATGATTTTTGGTTTGAAAGCTATGTAATTAGCGTTTTTATCTTCGGCTCCTTTCATGATATTTGGCCATACTTTTTCCAATTTGTTTGCATCCAAATTATACAAGAGCATAGCAGGATTATAAATTCCGGGAAGATAAGCCCGTAGCGGCGATGTGGGATAAATCAACAATTTATTGCCCGGCAGCGGTGCAAAATTATATGGAGCGCCGTGGCTGGAGTAAGCTACAGGAAGATTGCCCAAATTAACATTAAAACTACCGGTTTGCATTAAGCTGCCCTGCGAAAAATTATAGCGATACACATCCCCTTTTTCAGTATTTAAAGTGTATACCAGACTATCGCTGACCAGGCCCAATTGAAAATAATTTGCTGATCGCTTTTCATCAACTACCAGGCCCGTTTTTAAGCTTATGAGCAGAAAAGAATAGGGCAAACCCACATGTGCTGTTTTGATACAGGCAAGCAGGTATTCGTTGGTAACTTTCCATTTGTTGTTTGAATAGATAATGTCTAATGCCGTAATGCCGGGGGCTAAGGTTTTAACATTGCCATCTTCCAGCGATAGCATTCGTGTATCCTTTTCTGTATTATACCAAATGAATATTTTTTCGTTTGGTGTAATAATGCTTTTAAACTTATGGTCCAGTGGTGATACCTCTCCTTTCCACAGCAGGCGCTTTTTTCCTCCATTAGATAGGTAGATGTTTTCAAGTTTTAGAGGATTTGAGTAACCGGAAAATTCTTTCGACTTCGCCGTATTACTAACAAGTGTTGTCCCATCAGTTAGGGTAGCAAGCAGGTATTCTTTAGTTCCAGTATAAGAAGGGGTTTCACTTGCAATAACAGAAGCGGCAGCTTTTCCATTTTCACCAAAAGCAATTAGAAAATCAGGCGCCGGTTCATTCCTGGAGCTCCATTGCATGAAGGTTAAGTTTTTGCCATCTGTAGCAACCTTAACCTGTTCAATATGTGAAATTATAATACCATTCAATTCATCAGAAACCTGAATATTGGATTGACCGTATGCAGTTATGGAAATTAATGATAAGCAGAGCAATACAATTCGAACCATGAGCATAGGTTTTTTCAAAAGTCAAATATAACAAATGCACATTAAAAAAATCTTCTCCCCTGCCCTTGTACGTGTATCCACGAACCATTTTGTGTTGTTGATTTCGATTGGTGAATACACGAACCGGGGCTG
>JAYUYX010000087.1:0-6148 GCA_043752205.1 Chitinophagaceae bacterium | reverse complement strand
TAATGTAACTACCGACGAGGCTGTTTTTTTAGCAAAGCCATTGAATAGGCGGATACGTATCATTATAACAGCTACCAGCAGCTGGGCCACACCTGGTTATGGCGGTGTTGCTTATGTTGGTTCTTTTACCTGGGGAGATGATACACCAGCTTTTGTGTTCAGCGACAGGCATGGTTATAGTCCTAAAAAAGTGGGAGAAACTATTTCTCATGAAACTGGTCATACTGTTGGTTTATCTCATCAATCAAAATACGATGGGGTAAATTGTAGTACACCCCAGGAACAATATAATTCTGGCTTTGGTACCGGCGAAACCGCCTGGGCGCCAATTATGGGTAATAGCCTGTACCGAAATTTCAGTAACTGGAATAACGGCCCAACTCCTTATGGCTGTACAAATATGCAGGACAATCTTTCCATTATTACTTCGCAAAATGGATTTGGTTATCGGGTTGATGATTATAACGAAGCATTAAATGGCAGTACGTATACATTACAGGGAACTACCTTTAATGTAAATGGGGTTATAACCACAAACTCAGATAAGGATGCTTTTAAATTTACACTGAATGCAAATTCAAATATTAATTTATCGGCTATACCATTTAATGTGCAGGGAAACTGGATAGGGGCTAACCTGGATATAAGAATTGAGTTATATAATTCACCATCTAACATGATCCAGGATTACAACCCATTGGGCACGCTGAGTAACACCATCGATACAATTTTGAATGCAGGCACTTATTACCTGAAAATTTATGGTACCGGTAACAGCAATATCGGACCTTATGGAAGCTTAGGCGCATACAGCATCACTGGTTCATTTGGCGGCCTGCCCATTCATGATGTAAGGCTGAGCGGAAAAGCAGATAAAGGTAAACATAACCTCAACTGGCAGATCATAGCAGATGAGCCTATTAAAACTATTGAAGTGCAAACTTCAAACGATGGCAGCAATTTTACTCCATTAACAACAGTAACACCTGCTACTAATATGTTTGCATACGTGCCTTATAAAAGCAGTACTGTTTTTTACCGTTTAAAAGTTACTTCGGTAATTGATCAAACAGTGTATTCAAATACAATTGCATTAAAAGGCGCATCAAATACCGATAAACTTTTTAATGTATCAACCCTGGTACAAAATGACATCATCATAAATGCAGCTGAAAATTACCAGTATATATTGAATGATATGAATGGCAGAACAATACAAAGCGGAAAGGGACTTAAAGGATTTAACCATGTAAATATTTCCAACCAGGCAAAGGGGATGTATATTATCCAGCTTTTTAACAACGACCAACGACAAACAGAACGGATTATAAAACAGTAAGGTAGATTCATGTGTAAGTTTGGGGGTAGCGTTAGGGGCTGCCCCCTTTTTTGTGCCCGTTAATTAATTGTAAAGTGTAATTTTTGTATATCAATTAATCCGTAACTTTAAAAAACCCATTTTTATGTTATGGAGAAAATTTAACGGAGACCCCATCCAGTTGCACATCAAAGATGCCGTAGAACAGGCCATCACCCGGGAAACAACAGCCGGCTTTCACTTAAAAGTTTGTATTGGTACCGACAGCCAGGTAAAAGGCAAGGAAACTGAATTTGCTACTGTAATTGTTTTTTTAAGAGAAGGCCATGGCGGCTTTATGTTTATTCACAACGAAAAAACATTACACAAGTACAGCATTAAGGAAAGAATGCTTGTAGAAGTGGCTAAGAGCATCGAGATCGCTTATGAACTTTGCGACCTGTTTACCTTCTATGATGTGGATATGGAAGTACATGCCGACATCAACACCAATCCGCAGTTTAAAAGTAATGAAGCCTTACGGGAAGCCATGGGCTATATCCTGGGAATGGGCTTTGCTTTTAAAGCCAAACCCGAAGCATTTGCCAGCAGTAGCTGTGCAAATAAAGTGGTGAACTGAAGCGCCATAAAATTACTAACCTGATTATGAACCGGTACTACCGGTTTTAGGCTTTCTTTTCCTCATCACCCCGTAAATACCAATACCCAGAAACAATATCCCTGCACCGATCCTCAGCCACATACCCTGCTTTTGCTTGCGTTCTCTTTCTTTTATGTTCTGCATCAAATTAGTAAGGTTGCGGGTGTTTTGTTCCGCATAGCGGGCCATCTCTGCCGAATCATTTTTTTTGGACTGGAGTAAAAATAAACTGTCCCTTACTTTTTTGCTGCTGTCAAGTGCAGTTGCTTGGTCAGCTACCTGTTTCCGCATTTCCTCAATCTTTTTGGTGAGGTCTTGAGACGAAGCTTTGAGGCTAAATAAGATACAGGCACACCCTAATAATTTTCGCATACTTTTTTAAAGGCAAGATAAGGGTAGGAAAAAAACAGGCAATACCCTGCAGCAGGTATTTATAAACTATTATTCGTTTCTTCAATAAAGGAAAGGATCTTGTTTTTACCCGTTTTTTTTACTGCACTGGTTACAAAATGCTGGGGTAGAAACTGCCAGGTCTTTCTCATGGCTTCTAAAAAATCTTTTACGTTCTTATTTACGGTACGCTGGTTCACCTTATCGGCCTTGGTAAATACGAGACTGAATGGAACCTGCCAGGTTCTTAACTGTATCAAAAATTCAAGATCGATTTTTTGTGGTGTATGCCGGGCATCTATCAAAACAAAAACCATGGTAAGGTTCTCCCTTTTGCGCAAATAATTTTCGATCATCTGCTCCCAGCGATTGCGGCTTCTTATACTTACTTTGGCAAATCCATAACCCGGCAGATCAACAAGATACCATTGCACCCTCTTTAATTCTCCTGAACTTGGTGCTGTTTGATTAGCTTTTGGTGTGGGGGTCGAAGAAATTTCAAAATGATTTAATAATTGGGTCTTACCGGGGGAGCCGGAGGTTTTGGCCAGTTTTTCATTATCACATAACATATTTATCAGCGATGATTTACCCACATTACTCCTGCCTATAAAAGCATATTCGGGCCTGTCGGGTACAGGGCATTTTTCATGATCAGGGCTGCTGATAACATACTTGGCAAATTTGATTAGCATTCGGCAAATATACTGATTGATTTTGCTAACAAATTTTAACACTAACTGCTAACCTGCGGTTTCAACCATTAAACCAATTACCAGTATCTTTGCTGTCCATGTCAAATTACGCACACGATACAGTAGTTCCCTATAAAAATTCGGAGCTTGGTAAGAAGCAACAGGTGGCAGGCATGTTCAATGATATTGCTTTCCGGTATGATTTTTTGAACAGATTCCTGAGTGCAGGAATAGATACTAAATGGCGCAGTAAAGCAATTAAACAATTGGAGAAAAATAAGCCCGGCACATTATTAGATGTAGCAACGGGTACAGCAGATATGGCCATTATGGCATCTGGTATGTTAAAAGCTGAAAAGATAATCGGTATAGATATAAGCGATGGTATGCTGGAAATAGGCAGAAAAAAAATACAAAAGCTTGGTCTTCAAAATACAATAGAATTGTTAAATGGAGATTGCGAAACAATAAATTTTAAAAATGATTCGTTCGAGGCGGTGACTGTTGCTTTTGGAGTTCGTAATTTCGAAAATCTGGAAAAAGGATTATCAGAAATACTACGTGTGCTTAAACCTGGTGGTAAACTGGTGGTACTTGAATTTAGCAAACCTCAATCAGCAGTTGTAAAGATCATGTATAAGCTGTACATGAAATTTATAACTCCCAATGTGGGCAAGTTATTTTCAAAAAATCGAAATGCATATCAATATCTTGACGAATCGATCAACAAATTTCCGGAAGGAAATTTTTTTACAGGTATTCTGGATAAACTGGGATATAAAAACACTTACACTAAATCACTGAGCCTAGGAATATGCAGTATTTATTGCGGAGAAAAATAATTAATACAGGTGTAGCTATTTTGTTTTTTCCCCTGGTTAGCTTCTCTCAGTTAAGAGAAAGATATAATCAGCCGGATCATGACGATAAGCGGGTCCGTTTCGGGATTAACCTTGGAGCAAACCGTGCCCATTTCAGTTTTACACACCACCCCGTTTTTTTGCAACAGGCACCACTCGATAGTATCACCGTGGTGGAAAGTGTTAACAGTACGGGTATAAACCTGGCCTGGCTGGTGAACATCAGGCTTAGTGAACATTTTGATTTCAGGACATACCCGGTAAATCTGACTTTTACAGAAAAATATTTTCAGTATAATTTATCATATCCTGACAGGCCTGCAGGCGAAGATTTTGTGACTGATAAAAAGATACAATCAATTTCATTGAGTATTCCTGTACAGATAAAATTCAGCAGCGACCGTATCAATAATTTTAAAGTGTATATGATCGGTGGTGGTAAAGTGGAATACGATCTTGCATCAAATGCCGGGGCTAAAAAAGCCGAGGACCAGATCAAACTTAAAAAATTAGATTACGGAGTCGAGGCTGGTCTCGGATTTCATTTTTATTTTCCCATGTTTGTGTTAACCCCCGAAGTTAAGATGGGCTGGGGTATTGGTAACCTCCATAGCAGGGATACAAATCTTAAATATTCCAGTGTAATTGACAAGATCAATTCCCGTACGATCTCTTTTTCTTTAACAGTTGAATAATGGCAACAGTTTAATAATCGTATCTCCTGTTAAACATATTTATTCTTACACCACCTGTAATTAAAGTTGTAGTCATAGCTACAGGGCTGCTTAAATCTTTATAACGGCGATACAACCCTGTTATTTCAAAGAAAATATTTTCTCTTATTTCGTAGGATACCTGCAGGTAAGTATTTAAAACGGTGGCTTTATTGCCGCTACCGATCTTAAAACCATCATTCATGGTACGGGTAGTATAATCCCTGAAAATGTTTCCACCAAAGTTTTTACCGGAACTGTCTAAGCCTTTATAATAATAAATACCCTGTAGGTATATATGCCATTTTGGTGTTGGCTGAAAACGTACAATACCCAAAAATTCCTGAAAGTTTGCACCCAGTGGGTGTGCCAATGGTTGGTTATAATGTGTATAATTTGATATCGTATCGTTGTGCGTATATGTAAATGGACGAACACGGTTTGTCTCCAGTTGTATATCCAGGTTAGGTACGCCAAAGGCATCAATATATTTTAAACCTAATTGAATTCCCCATTTATTAACCCAACTTGTAGGCGTGTTTTTTATTTCCGATAAAATAAATTCATCAAGCAACAGTTGGCCATATAATTGAGCCTTGTGACCAATATTTGCTTTGAAGTCAAAACCAGCTACAGCATTATCAGGGCTGCCAATGGTACCTTCAATATGCCTGTAAAAAATGATGGGATTCAGGTATTGAAAATCGAAACGGTTCTTACGGCCAAAAATAACACCCTCAAAAAGACCAATGTTTAGCCACTTGGTTACATTCATACTCAAGTGATGCATGGCTGCATATTTCCTGTCAAGTAAAGTATCACCTGCTTTTTTAAATTGAGGCATCAGTTCCATGAATAAATTCTGGTAATTTATTTTCCAGATACGGGTGTTCAGTTTTAAAAACAGGTTACTGTTCCCCCAGTCACTTAAAAATAAACTTCGGTAACCATTACCAATAAAATTTTTATCATAACCAAACTGTATATCCACAGCACCCGCTGCTTTAAAACTTATATAACCACGGGCATCAAAATAATCATACCCACTTATTTTAAATGGCTTATAAAAACCAACACCAGGTACCGCCCTGAACATATTTACCTGCTGCTGAAAAAACTGCGGACCTCTTTCCTGGTTATCTGTTAAAAAAGTAGAGAAGCCGATCTTGCGGCCAATGGTGCCACGTGCGGTAATGCCTTTGCTGTTTAAATAAATAGGTTTGTTGTAGCCGGTCTCAATACCTTGTACATATTGAAATACAGGATTTAGCGCCAGGAAAAAATCCCTTGTTTTAACTTCCAGAAAGTTGGCCTTTGTTTTATAAAAATTTTTAAGAAATGGCCTCTTGCTTTTAAATTCATCTCTTGGGCCGGTAGCCCATTCACTGTTGTTCATTAAAAAACTCGTAAGGTTATACTCATCAATGGGGGTAAGCGCCTGATCATACCACTCCTCGTATTTATCCCTGCCGGTTGAATCTGTATATCCTAACCGGGCACTGTCAATAAATTCGGTCTGCTCCACAATATAT
>JAYUYX010000086.1:0-2354 GCA_043752205.1 Chitinophagaceae bacterium | reverse complement strand
GTATAGCCTGCCCTTGTGCGATTTTATTTCCAGTCAATAAAAAACTAAGGAGATATAAAATGGTATGCTTCATTTGAGTGTTAAATTTAATTTCATTTAGGTTCCTATAAAAATATGACTAAACACCTGTTCAAAGGACATGTATGTTTAAAGAAACGATTTTTATTTTAAATGAAAATCGATTTGTTAAGAGTATTAATTTTCAGATTGCTCTTTGAGAAATTTTTTGAGGTTCTGCATGCCTGCGCCTAGAAAGCTGGAAGAGAATCTCGCCTGAAAACTAAAAAAACTGCTAATGCATAAATATTTACTTGCCCACATGCATTTATAATTTACGTTTGCATAAATTAATAATAATTTATTGGCACGTAAAACAACTTATAGAGAAAGATATACGAACAAGCTGATTCAGGCTGGTGAAGAGCCATTTAAAAAAGAACGTAAAGAAAGAATTCCAATAGATCCTGCTATTCAGCAGCCTTATGCTGATGGTAAAGTGATTTTGATCAACAAACCCCTGCACTGGACATCTTTTGATGTTGTTCGTAAACTGCGTAGCCTTATCCAGATAAAAAAAATTGGACATGCCGGTACACTTGATCCTTTAGCAACAGGGTTGCTGATTGTATGTACGGGTAAATTCACGAAAAAGATTAATGAGTACATGGCTCAGGAAAAGGAATATACAGGCAGCATTACACTTGGTGCAGTTACGCCAACATACGACCTGGAAAGCGAACCGGAGCAACAAAAAGATTTTTCTTTTGTAACAACAGAAATGTTGCAACAAGCCACTGAAAAATTCATTGGTGATATTCAGCAACTGCCACCCATGTATTCCGCCATAAAAAAAGATGGCGTTGCTTTATATGAACTTGCAAGAAGGGGAGAAGAAGTGGAATTAAAACCACGCAGCATCAATATCAAATCTTTTGAAATAACGAAAATTGAATTACCAGTTTTGTATTTTAAAGTTATCTGCTCAACCGGAACTTATATACGTAGTCTTGCCAATGATTATGGTGCAGCATTGGGTTGTGGTGGTTATCTAAGCAGCTTATGCAGAACCCGTATAGGCGATCTTAAAAATGAAGATGCGGTGGGGTTGGAGGAGTTTGAAAGAAAGTTAATCCGTTAATTTGGTAATTGGTTAATCCGTATATTAGAGTTCGGGACTTATTATTAGTTCCACCTAATAAAACTTTATGGATTATACTTTAGAAAAATTAGAAGTGTATCAATTGGCAGAATCTTACTCAGATATTATATGGAATTTAGTTAGTGGTTGGGAAAAATTTGCGAAGGATACCATCGGCAAGCAAATGGTGAGAGCTGCAGATTCCATTTCAGCGAATATTGCTGAAGGCTATGGCCGGTACTATTATAAAGAAAGTAAGCAGTTTTACTTTTATTCAAGAGGATCCCTGCAGGAAACAAAATCATGGCTTTCAAAATGTAAAAGAAGAAACATTATAGAGATAAAAAAAGTAGAAGAATTGGAAATAGAGTCAGAAAAAATTCTGGCTAAATTAAATGGGTATATTAAGTTTATTGCTGCCTCTCCCAAACACAATAAAAAAGACTAATTTCTTAATACCCCTACAAATTAACGTGTTAACAAATTTACCAATTAACGATTCTAGAATGGATAACTTATACCAATTGTTAAATTATAATTTTCGTAGCGCCATTTTTTGTATCTGTTATCATTATAAGTTTTGCCTGGGTTATTAGGATCTGGCAGGTCTACACCTCTTCTGAATAAATTATTGAAATTGATATCCGGTATTTGCCAGCCATCATTTACTGTTATGTCTGGGCGTTTAAAACGGAAGCCCAAATCAAAACGCAAAATAAAATAATTAAAATCGAGCCGGAAACCTGTACCGGCAGCAACACCTAATTGCTTATATAAATTTTTAAACATGAACTGGGTACTGTCAATACCACCGCCCGGTTTTGAGTTCCTGAAATTCCACACATTACCCATATCAACAAAAAAAGCACCTTTAAGTACTAAAGAATTAGGGATGATCTGTGCAATGGTGTAGCGGTATTCCAGATTGGTCTCTAATTGTATATCTCCGGTACGGTCATTAAAAGTATTGGCGCCATAAGGCGTTAACGGTTGTGCTCCCCGCCCAATACCACGTACTGGCCAACCTCTCATACTGTTGGCGCCACCGCCAAAATACTGTTTAAAAAATGGGAGGGTGGTATCTTTTTTAGATGCAATACCAATGCCTCCAAACATACGCAAAACGAATGCAGCTTTGGGGCGGCTTACGGAATAAATGTATTCCACATCAGCTTTCACAAATTGCTTCATGTACTTTTCAAAAAATCCAAACCTT
>JAYUYX010000085.1:0-14847 GCA_043752205.1 Chitinophagaceae bacterium | reverse complement strand
GCCCTTCTGCCTATCCGTTATTAGAGACTTGCATTTAAACTTCGTTATTATTTTTTACTAAAATTATTCTCCAAAAATTTAAAAATAAGGTCAAAATGTTTTAGGGGTTCTCCATGTCCACCTTCTATAACAATATGCTTATTGGCATATTTAAATTTGTTGGCTTTTAGACGTACTATCATTTTATCGCACATTTCTACACTGGGAATATGGTCATCTTTAGTAGCAGATAGAAGTAAAATTGGACCATTAATTTTTTCTACTTTAATTACTGCTTTTTCTTCCGCTATGCTATCTTTTAACATAGCTGTAAATGTTCCCCTTAAATCATGTTTAATTAAAAAGGGTACCGCTTCTTCATTAACAGGTACAAATGAAAGTTCCTTGTTATTAAATGTCCATGCAGAGGTAGTAAAATGATTGGTGTGGCCCGGAAACGTTACATGGCTTGGAACAATAGCTACCACACATTTAATATCTTTAAAATAAGAGCCTATCAGCAGTGCTAAATCTCCACCTCTTGAACCGCCAATAATGGCAATTTTATTTTTATTTATTTTTTTATTTTTTGTAGCTACTATTATAGCATCGTGCACTTGATTGATAGATATTTTATTCAACGTATCGGGTGTGCCTTTGCCACCAAAATAACCAATGGCTAAAAATGCATAGCCTTTTGTAATAAATTCATCTCTTGTTTTTTTCCAATAGTCGCTATCCCAGGCATTGCCCCCCTCGGAGCCACCAAGCCCGACTATAAGCGGTTGATTGTAACCTTCTCCTAAATATAGCCTGCTATCTACATTTGGTGTAATGAGTTTTGCCTGGGCAAAAGCATTAACAGAAATGATAAAAAAAAGAAATGTGATTTTTAAAAATTTAAAATAGTTCATAGATTTTTTTTACAAAGTTGAATATTTAAAGTTTCATAATTTTTGACCTATATCAAAAAATTACTTTTCCTTTCTGATTCTGCTTAATGTTTCTTGTGTGATGCCCAAATACGATGCTACCATACCCAATGGGATACGATGGTAGATGTCGTGATAGGTTTGACAAAAATGTTCATACTTTTCTTTTGCATTTGTAAATCGCATAGATGTAATCCGTTCTAAAAAATGACCAAACATACTGCCCATAGATAATCTTGCATAGCGTTCCATTTCCGGAAAATTGTCAAACAAATACACAAGATCGTTAACATGCAAACAAAAAACATCTGTGCTTTCAATGGCATCTATGTAATAAATATCAAGCTGTCGTTGCCGAAAGCTACGAGGTGAGTTTACCCATTCGCCTTCACTACAGAAATATTCACTTACTTCTTTGCCGTTTTTGATAAAATACAATCTTAATAATCCTTGCTGAATGAAATAACTATGTGTACATATTTTACGGGCATTATGAATAAGTTCACCTTTTTTAAATGATTGTTGTTTTACCCGATTGATAATTTCATTTTTTAAATTAACGCTTAAGTCTATGTATTGAGAAAAGTGCTGGAGAAGTGCAGTCATTTGTAAATTTAAGGAATCGGTAATTATAGTAGGGTATGCCAAAATATTGTGGGTTGTGGTTTTATTAACTCTTTGCAAAATTAAGGCTTTGCGTACCTTGTAATGTGCTAAAAATAGTTTGGGGTAAGGTCGGCAAAGTCATGAATGCTTGTATATGTGTAGGATGTTCAATAGTGTGACGTACAACATTTGTATTGCCGCCACTCTTGTACATTTTCAATTCATTATCATTACAAAACAGCACCCTGCGGCAGTTAAACATTTGCTTACAAGTTACTAAATCAGTGTTAGAATAATAGGCTTTACCTGACGTTGCGTTTTGTAAAAAATAAGATTTACTCACAAATCCTAAGCCATGGCTCGTGTCTCACGAACCACATTTTTATGATTTTCGGTTCGTGTGACACGAACCGAGGCGAATAAAAAATCAACTTTTTAAAAACCCCAACTCATATACCATTGGCTGCAGCTTTTCTGTAAGTGCTTTATAGGCATCTTCAAAAGCTTTAAAGCTAATGGGAGGGAAGTCGCCACTGGCATTGCGGGCCTGCAGTGCTTTGCGTACCTGGTACCAGCCCACATCGGGCCGGTTTAGTTTTAACTCATCACGTACGGTATGCACATCTGTATGGGCAAAGTAAGCCTGCCATAGTTTTTTACCTTCGGCTAAAATAACAATAGCGTCGGCACTTAATGTTTTATCTTTTAAATACTGTACCATAAAATCGCTTTCAAAACGCCCCGGTGCATTTACTTCTGCTTCGGTATAGGGTATAAAATGATTTACTATGCTCCATGTTTTGCCGTTCCATTGCAGATCGTTGGCACTGGCGGTTAAATTGCTGCCATTAAATAACATCCATATTAAACTATCATTTTTAAATGCATCAGTTAATGGTTGGGTGGGTTGAAGAAATTGATCACGGTCGTTGAGCCATGTTGGTTTTATTAGTCTTCGAATTGAAAACATAATTCCTACCTGCCAAAGATTTTCAGGAGTTATAAAGAAAGCTCCCGCACTACCAAATCCAGAAGAAAATATAGCTGTTAAAGTGCTTGCATTTTGCATCATATTGCTATTTGATAACATGCTGCCAATAGCATTATCTGCCCATTTATCTCCTCTTAAATCCTTTGTAACGGAAGCGGGCGTTACAGCATTTTTTAATGGCAATGCATCTTCCTTATTTGACCTTGGTCTTTTAATCCATTCGCTTAAAAAGTATTGATTTGGTATGTTGTGAAAACTCTTTTCACCAATTGGCATCACATTTTTGTCCAACACTTCAGTAATAATAGAATCAGGAATAAATTTTTTATCGTTTGAGTTTTCTGTTTTCCAAATTAATAATCCAATTGGGAAATTTCCTTTCAATCCATCAAATGATTTACTATGCACCACAAAACCTCCTAAATATTTTGCATTCCAGTTTTGTCTAAACTCTTCAAAATTTGGTGCATTAACATATTTCAATTTGCTAAACATTGCTATAGTAGCATCGGGTATTTCTTTTGCTATACGTGCAATAAATTGTGTAAATAATTCCCTGGTTGCATATCCGTAATTCTTCATGTGCAAACCAATCTTCGTGTTTGCAATATTAGTTTTATGCTCACCTCCACTTATAGTTTCTGTACTTCCAGCCTCTCCATACGGCGGATTAATCAGCACCAATATCTTTTTTCCTTCTGCAATTGCTTTGCGTAAACCAGTTGGAATTTTATTGGTAAGGGTATAATCTATTTTACCATCCTCGGTTATATCATCATTTAAATAATCGTATTGAAACCTTTGCGCTGCCACGCAGGTTTTGGTGGCATGCATTACATCTACATCGGCCTGGTCTAACGTGCTCATGTATATATTACGTGGGTTACTGTGCTTTACCTCCAGGTTGCCCACACCGCAGCACATATCCCAAACTATATAATCTTTTTGCCAGTTGCGGCCCAGGGTTTCGGTTAGTTTATCGTAAGCCTTATCAACTACGGCAAGGGGAGTGTAATAAGCACCTTTAAAGCTCCGCTCATCCACTGGTATTAAACTATCACGCCGCTCAAGCAAATAATTGCGGTATTCTGCTTTTGGTGGTTTGTGGTAAATGGCCCAAAACTGGCGGTAACCTTCTTTATTACCCAGCTCGTAAATCTTTCCTGCTAAACTAAAAACGGGTGCAGCATTTTTATGCATGAGGGCTGCTGTTAAATTATCGTGCGTTGCTGTTGTACCATCATGCATAATATCTGCAAAAAACAACAAGGCATAATCTTCTTCGGCCACGCCTTTAATCTCACGCCCAATCATAACTACCCATTTATCAAAAACCTGTTTAAGGTTATCGGGTGTTATTTGTGTGCGTATAATGTCGCCATTTTTTATAGCATCTTTAATGGTGCTTATATATTCATCTTCGTGTGTTTCAATTTTAAAAGAAACAAAGTGTGTACCTATATGTGCCGATACGGCATCTAAAGCCTCTTCTCTTGTGTGTAACCACTGGCGCTTTTACCCCATTTAATTGTTTTTTTTGCCAGAAAGGGGAGCACATCGGCACTCTTCATTATGGCTGCCTTTTTGGTATCAATTACGCATAAGAACGGGGGCACATGATCGCCTTTATTTAATGCATCCTGTACATAATGCATTAATTGGGTAAACATGGCATACGTGCTGTGGCGGCTGGTATCTTTAGCCTCAAACCATATTTCTTTAGTTTGTATATCTATCAGGTTTTTGCTGTAGCCTTTTAAACCAAGGGCTTTTATATAGGCATCCTTTACATCTTCTTCGCTACGGGCTTGCTGCAGTTGTTGGTAAAGGCTCATAATGGGTATGCTGTAGTTTTGTTATTGTAAATATAAGGGTTTGGGCAAGGGTTGCCAACCTTTGGAAGGTTGGCAACCCTGTAATAACTCTGTAATATATTACCACTTTAGGGTATTGCGTAATATGTTACAGGGTATTATTTTAGCTGCTTAAAGTTACATGCCTGTAAACAAACCGTACCAATCTCCTTACAAATTTGTGTATCTATATTTTATAATCATTTAAATTTTAAGCGTATGCCTATTAGCAACCTTAACAACGACCATTTTAAACCAGAAGAAATGGAGACCATGAACAGAGCTTGGCAAGAAATTCTTACTGTTTTAAACGGTAAAAGCCGTAATCTTACTCCGGAGGAGCGCCAAAAATTTGGCAGCGTATCGGAGCAAAACAAGCTGGTGGTGCAAAAAACACTGGATTACAATGCCAACCAGCCGCATTTAAACTGTCCGGATGTTGATTATGCAGAAACGATCCTGGACTGGGCCGATCGTACTTTTATTGCAGGTTTTATTGCCAAAATGAAAGAGGGAACAAATATTTGCAACAATGTTCGCATTACCCACGATTATGACGCCTATAAGGCTGCCCAAACCGATTACGACTTTACTAAATACAAAATGGGTACAAACCCAGGTGCAGGATGGGAAAGTAAATACGATGAACTGTTGCCATTTTTTAAAACCAACAATGGCGGTGGTAATGATGAAGAGGAAACACCAGCACCAACGCCTTAAAAGGCCTTGTTTTGTTGTAATTAATTGATTTATAAAGAAATACCCTGCTTTTGCAGGGTATTTCTTTTACTTTTAAGGGATGCCTATAGGTAATATAGAGATGGATTACCGGTTGGGTAACCTGTTTTTATAGGTTGTATAAGTGGGTTTGTATAGGCTAAGTACGGGGTTGTATTGGCATTTTAACCTAATACGTACCAGTTACTGAACCTGTTTTACCAGGCTGTATACCGGGGTACTCAGTAGTTTTTAACGTGTTTTACCGGGCCAGGTACCGGGGTACCCATATATTTACCAACCTGGTAAATTAGGATAACCATTTGATTACCAATATTATTTTAAAATTTGGGTGCTTAGGATTTTTTATTTTTTTACCTGCTAATACACATATCCATACAGGAACTTAATAACTGAAATGGTAATTGCTTTTAAATTTGTGTAGGATATAGATATTATTAGTACACAAGGTATCAGGTGTGTATATTATTGTTTATCAATTACTTGTATTAATATTTTGCCTATAATTAATGTTATGTTAAACAGGCACACCCGTAATTGTATTTAATGCAGCCCTTGCCACCTCAGAGCGAAGATATTTGCGTAGATTAGAGCGACTAAAATAACTGCTATGACCGCACCGTTAAGGAACAATATTATCCAAACAACAATTAAAGAGCTTGATTCTGTTTTAGAGTACCTGTCTATAAATAACATTGGTGTCGATGGAATTCTTTTCTCTGAGCTACTTGAAAACTTTACTCCAAAAGTAACGGATGAAATAATGACAAGGCATTTAGCAAAATTGAGGCAAGACGGCTTGATATTTCATTCAAAAATTACAGACACAATCAACATTACCCACGATGGTGCAATAAAATATTTATTAGGAGGATATACCCAGGAAATTAAAGAGAAGAGCGATGAGATAATGAGGATTCGTGAATTAGAGACTTACCCAAAAGTACTAAACCGCCTGACATTTTGGGTAGTGTTAGGGACGATCGGTCTTTTGACAATAGAGTTCGTAAAGCTTCTGAATGATATTTATCACTGGTGGGAGTAACTCTCCCTTTTCTCCAAAAAAACAATATAGATAAAAGCCTTTTCATGTTTACTTTTTATTAGTTTTAATGGAACAAAGCACAGCTCACCCCTAAGCTGATAACCATGTGCACACAATTAGCAGCCATTATCGAGATGAACCCTTGAAGTTTAATATGGAGGATTTTTATTGGTTTTTTCAAAACCATGCTCCGCAGCTTCGCATTAAATACAAAAACTTATCCCCTACGCTTCGTGGGTTTGAGAAAATTTAACCCACTCGCTCCACAGCCCCGAACCTGTATTAACATAACATATGGTTATACAACTCCGTTAGTTTTATTATTATTGCCGCTTCGCTATTGCCGTTCCTGTTACGATTTTTCCAGAACATTGAAAAAATCGTAACAGGAACGGGTGGTAACTAACGGTATCGTATAACCTAATATTATGTTAAATAGGCACACCGAGCTCACACACGAAAAAAAAATAAAAAATGCACCCGTGCCACCACAGAGCGAAGATTTTAGCGTAGATCAAAGCAAGTCAATTATTATGAGCTTCGTTAACCAATATGGTGATACAGTTAATGTATATGCGGGTGTAGATAAGATTGCTGATGCAAGGTTTACAAAAATGAAGTTAGCTTATCTGGAAAGTCTTTAGATTTAAGTTCTGCAATTTCAAACCACGTTTTATCGTAATCATTTTTTATTTCACGGGCGAAAATTATAATTTCCTCTCTTGTCCCTTCTTCCCATTCTTTACCACGTAGTTTAAGGTTATAATCAAAAATATCATTTACATTATCAGAAGTTCCGAAGTGCATTAACTCTATAGTTATCCCTAATTTAAATGGCTCACCATCAATAATAACTTCTTGATGGCTGTGATTAAACAAAACAACGAATTGGCAAAATCTTGTAACCAAATGAAATCCACCATTTGCTTTTGTGTTTTCATGGCTACTTAGAAACTGGATGATGTGTCGTTCCTTTTTATCAAATATTGTTTCTAAACTATCGTCTATTGTTTCTTGGGCTACTACAATACCCCTTACCACTTCTTTATCTTTTAGCCATACTTTATCTACATAAGCTGTTCTCATGCTCTAATATAATACAAATTCCCCTGGTCGGGGAATCATTTGGCAGCAACTTCGTTGCCGCTTCTCTCCTTGCGTTTTGTTTTTTTGGATTTTTTCAAAATCCCACTCCGTGAGCTTCGCATTTTTTATTTTTTTTCTCCACCGCTACCCCACGCAAGCCGCCACGCACACGGGAATTGTTCTGGCAAAAACTTAACAATTCCCCCCTCCCACAGGCTAACCTATCTTAACATAACAAAGAGTTATAATAATTATATATTCTTCTATCTATTGCCGGTTGTCGTACCTCCAACCTTTTGTGCCAGCCATACGATTTTTTGAGAACATTCAAAAAATCGTATGGCTGTCATTTGTAATATATAATCAGTTATAACTTAATATTATGTTAAACAGGCACACCCGTAATTGTATTTAATGCAACCCGTGCCACCTCAGAGCGAAGATATTTGCGTAGATTAGAGTTGTATAACTTGTGTTATGTTCTTATAAGGCAAACAACTGCAAATGGAAATTACTGAATACGAAACGGAAGTTTTGAAATGGCTTCACGAAAATAATCCTAAAAGATTTTCGGTACATAATAAGGAATATTTTTCACCAGGGTTTATTGATATGTTTCTTTGGGGGCCGATGGTAGGTAGTCCGAGAAACATTTATAATGTGCTATGTAATCTTTATAGCACTAACCTAACTGATTTAGATAATGAGGGGTATTATTTAACAGATAAAGGGCATAGAAAAATTACGGCTATTGTAGAGAAAGAAAACGAAGAGCGAATAGATAAGGGCCTCAATAGAACAAAACTTTGGTATGAAACAGAAATTGCAAAGAAAATGTTTGATGATTATCCAACAATCAAAAGGCAAGCTTTTTGGGCGTTGATAATTGCCGCTATCGCAGCAATAGCAACAGTTGCCCAATTAATGTAATGGACATAAGGAAAATATATATAAATTCCATTGTACCCTACTCACGTTTTACTTTTTATTGGTTTTTTCAAAACCATGCTCCGCAGCTTCGCATTAAATACAAAAACTTATCTCCTTCGCTTCGTGGGTAATGCTCCCCTTGCCACACTGGGAGAACTATTAGAAGATATTAGCGGAGAACGAAATATTAAGTAGATTGTGTTATCTTTTTGCTTAATTCTTTAACTAAAATTTATTTTACTTATAAGTAAAATCTGTTAACTTTGTAAAACCCTATTGTGGCGGTAAAACTTAGAAAATACGGGCAATTATCTGGCGAAAAATCTACAATTTATATGGTAGTCAATGAGTTAGGACAAAGCCCTTTTCAAGAATTTGCAGTTAATTGCGGTAAAGAATTTGAGGGCAAGCTACTTAATTTTTTAAATAGAATTAAGTCAATCGGAACAGAAGTCGGCGCAATTGATGGATATTTCAAAATGCATGAGAATGAACGAAAAGGGACAGGCGATGATGTTTGTGCTTTGTATGACGAACCTGATAAAGAGATGAGGGTATTTTGTATTCGTAAAAGCGAAAAAATATTAATATTAGGTGGTGGTGGGCCTAAACCGCCCCGAATTCGGGCTTGGCAAGAATGCCCAATATTATCAAAAGCGGCTCGTTATATGATACTAATATCTGAAGCTATAGAGATAAATATCCAATCAGGCTCTCTTGGAATTTCTGGTGATGGTATAGAATTTACAGGGGATTTAATGATTATAAAATAATAATCGTATGGAAAAGAAAATACAAAATGAAGATATATATACGGATGATTTTCTATCAGCCGTGTTGGAGGCTGCGAAGCCATACCAGGAGGAAGTTGACTTTAAAATGAAATTGGCTGCTAAAATCATAGCTGCCGTAAGAGCTAAAGGCTGGAATAATACAGCATTTGCTGAAAGAATGGGTATTAATCCCAATAGCCTTTCAATAATCACCAAATGGTTTAGTGGTACACACAATTTTGAATCTACCACTTTACATAAGATTGAAAATGTGTTAGGCATCAGCTTAATTGATGTAGAAATGCCGGTTGCCTCGTCGTCTACAGGAGTAATTGCCCTGCAGGGGATTGTAGGAGCACAAAAAGAGGTTTATGGATATGAATTTGATCAACCGCTGGTGAGCTACGCTCCTTCTAATGGTTATCAAATAGCAATAAAAAAGGTGAGACCAACATGTTAGACAGCCAAATAACATACTCGTTACAGGGCATTATAGATGTATCGTTGTTAATACAAAAACGACCTGAAGATTACATAGGAACTGCCTTTAGCTTTGAATTAAAAGTGAATCAAAGAGCCGATGAAAATAAAGAGGTATTAATCACTTTCGTCGAAATAGTGATATATGAAGAAAACAAAAGCTTCGCATTAGTTAATTTTGAAATGGGATGCGCATTTAAAGTAGAAAATTTTAAAAAATTCGTGCCAAAAGACGATAAAGGCATTTTCGATGTGCCTCCCACCCTGTCTCAGCCAATGACTGCTATTTCTGTTTCCACTGTGAGGGGCTGTTTATTTGAAAAATTAAAAGGCACATATCTCCACAAAGCAATTCTCCCTATAATAATGATCGATGAAATGGAAATGATTAAAATAGATACACCTTAATCATGTTTTACTTTTTATTGGTTTTTTCAAAACCATGCTCCGCAGCTTCGCATTAAATACAAAAACTTATCTCCTTCGCTTCGTGGGTTTTGGAGATCTATCCCCTTAGAATATCATTTATTGCATTTTTTCCTGCTGATACAATATCATTATGAAAGGAATTATCCGGGTCAATTTCAAATGAAGCCAAAAGCCCGGAAGGAAAATGCTCCCTGAATAATTGATGTTCTGAAATAAATCTGAAAGAATCGCTGGTGCCTTGAATTTCTCCTGGTATGTTTTCGCTATTAACGTTTAAGGTAATCTCTTTTAATTTTACAAATGACATAGTTACTTATGCTACAAACATCATGCGCAGTTATATTACTTTATTCTCCTTTTGTTCACATGCTTGTTGTAAATCTGTATTTCAATCTGTTTAATCTGTTATTACTATAGATCAAAACAAAAAACCTAATATCACTATTGGTTTTATTCTTTTATATAAACTGTAGCAGATTTTAATTATAAAGCGCTAACCAATCATCATTCAAATCTCCGGCGGCTACTAATTTTTCAATTATGGGTTTAGCCTTTAAAAAGTTCTCATCGCTCATACCAATTGGCTTAACGATCTTTTGCCCTTTTGTAATGATCTGCGTAAGGTGCTGTATAAAGCGATCAAAATGTAATATTATTCCTTCTTTGTAAATATAGTCAGGCTCTTCAACCGGCAGGTCTACACTCTTTACCCATATGCCAACGTTTTGGCATCTTAAATACATTTGCAGCCAGTCCATTTGCAGGCACTGGTTTATAAAATTATCAATGCTGAATGTTTTGAGGTCTCTATCAGTTAGCTGCATTTTATAAAAAATAAATAATTATACTGTTGGCTCTTCGGGCTCTGAAGCTTCGGCATTATTTACATCATCGCTTGCAACATCATCTTCAGCATTTTCTGTTACTATGGGGTTACCAGCTTCATCCAGCAAAATGGCATCTTCAACCTCTTTTTCATCAAGCTGTGTAATAGCAGCTATTTCATCGCCTTCATCAACCCTTATCAGTTTAACGCCCTGTGTTGCACGGCCCTGCTCACTTATCTGGCTCACCGGCATGCGTATGGTAATACCGCTTACGCAGGTTATCATCAGGTCGTCGGTTTCGCTAACGGCCAGTAAGCCTACCAGCGAACCTGTTTTTGCTGTAACGCTGATGGTTTTTACACCCTTGCCGCCACGGTTTGTAATGCGGTAATTAGCTTCGCCTGTTTCAGGGTCATCTAAAAAGGTACGCTTACCATAACCATTGGCACTTACCACCAGTACTGTTTTTGTTTTATCTTCTACATTAACACATATCATACCTACCACTTCATCAGTTGCATCATCTACATCAATACCGCTTACACCAATACCACCACGGCCTGTTGGCCTCGCTTTTGCCTCGGGAAACCGTATGGCACGGCCGCTTTTAACCGCCATCATAATTTCGCAATTACCATCCGTTAGTTTGGCTTCTAATAATTGATCACCTTCTTTGATGGTAATGGCATTAATACCGTTCTGGCGTGGGCGGCTAAAATCTTTTAATCTGGATTTATTGATGATACCCTGCTTGGTACACAAAACAATATAATGGCCGTTCACATACTCCTCATCTTCAAAACTTTTTACATCAATAATGGCACGTACCTTATCATCGGGTGGTATCTGTATCATGTTCTGTAATGCCCTGCCCTTACTGGTTTTATCGCCTTCGGGTATCTCGTAAACCTTTAACCAGAAGCACCTGCCCATTTCTGTAAAGAACAATAAGGTATGGTGTGTGCTGGCAACAAACAGGTGTTCAATATAATCTTCCTGCCTGGTGCTGCTGCCTTTGGCGCCACGGCCACCACGCCTTTGCTGGCGGTATTCTGCTGCAGATGTACGTTTGATATAACCCAGGTGAGATATGGTTACTACCACGTCTTCATCTTCTATCAGGTCGAGCATATTGATCTCGTCGCCAACATATACTATTTCCGATTTACGCTCATCACCAAATTTTTCTTTAACCTCAATTAATTCTTTTTTGATGATATCATAGCGCATACCTTCATTGGCAAGTAGCTCTTTTAAATATTCTATCAGCTTCATGATCTCGGCATGCTCTGCACGTATCTTATCAATCTCCATACCGGTAAGGCGTTGCAAACGCAGTTCCAATACCGCTTTGGCCTGTATCTCACTCATGCCAAAACTGGTCATCAAACCATCCTGCGCAATGTTTGGCGTAGCTGATTCACGAATGAGTTTAATAACAGCATCCAGGTTATCTAATGCAATGATGTAGCCTTCTAAAATATGGGCACGTTCTTCTGCCTTACGTAATTCGTATTGGGTGCGGCGTACAACAACCTCGTGGCGAAATAAAATAAATTCGCTGATGAGGTCTCTTAAATTTAATATTCTTGGCCTTCCCCTTACCAGCGCCACATTATTTACACCGTAAGATGTTTGTAATTCTGTTTGTTTATATAGGTGGTTTATAACAACCTGTGCCACTGCATCTTTCTTAAGGTCAATTACAATACGGGTACCTTCCTTATTATTACTTTCATTGTTTACATCAGATATTCCCTCAATGGCTTTATCATTGATAAGGTCGCCAATTTTAGCAGTAAGTGCATCCCTGTTTACCTGGTAAGGCACCTGGGTTATAATGACTTTCTCCCTGCCATTCTTGGTCATCTCAATATCCACCTTACCTCTAAGTACTACCCTGCCACGGCCGGTCAATAATCCTTCTTTAACGCCTTCAAAACCATATATAACGCCACCTGTTGGAAAATCGGGGCCCTTTACATACTGTATCAGTTCTTCGCAGGTAATTTCTTTATTATCGATATAGGCAATACAACCGTCAATTACTTCGCTCAGGTTATGGGGCATCATATTGGTGGCCATACCCACGGCAATACCACTGCTGCCATTAACCAGCAACTGCGGTATACGGGTTGGTAAAACAGTTGGCTCTTTTAAAGAGTCATCAAAGTTTAGTTGATAATCCACGGTCTCTTTCTCAATATCTTCCAGCATGGCTTCGGCAAACTTCTGCATACGTACTTCGGTGTAACGCATGGCAGCCGGCGGATCGCCATCTTCGCTACCAAAATTACCCTGTCCATCTATCATTTTATAGCGCATTGCCCAGTCCTGCGCCATACGTACCATAGTATCATAAATAGCCTTATCACCATGCGGGTGAAACTTACCCATTACCTCACCCACAATACGGGCTGCTTTCTTATAAGGTTTGTTGCTGGTGTTACCCAGTTCGCTCATGCCAAACAGCACACGGCGGTGAACGGGCTTAAGCCCATCACGTACATCGGGTAAAGCACGGCCTACAATGACACTCATGGAGTAATCAATGTAGCTTGTCTTCATTTGCTCCTCAATATTTACCGGGATAATACGGCCGCGGTTGTTATGATCAGGTTCGTTGGGGGGCAGGTTGTCTTGGTTTAAATCGTCGTTATTTTCCATATATTTTTGTAGTGTGCGAAAGTACCGATTTTAACCCGTTATTCCACCATTAAAATGGATGTTTTTAGGGGTTATTTTCACACATTTTTTTAAGATTGTGGATAGAAAAAAAACGGAACACAGATTACCCTGATTAGTTATGATTTAGACGGATTTTAATCGGCGTTGATCCGCTAAAATCAGCGTCATCTGCGTTCCATTCTTTAACTTGCAAAAAATATTTTCATTTGAAAACGATCGTACTTATAGGCGCAGGTAAATCAGCCACGGTTTTAATTGATTATTTAATTGCAGAAAGCGAAGCAAACAACTGGAAATTCATTATTGCAGATGCCAACCGGGAGCAGGTACTTTTAAAAACCAACAACTCCCCTTTTGCCGAGGCTGTGCAATTGGACATTACGAACGAAAAACAAAGAGGTGATCTTATTCAAAAAGCACACGTAGTTATTTCGATGGTGCCCCCTGCCCTGCATTTTTTGGTGGCTAAAGATTGTGTGGAGTACCGCAAGCATTTGTTAACGGCATCTTACTTAGATGACCAGATGAAGAGTTTGAAAGAGGAGATCAGTAACCGTAAATTATTATTCATTGCAGAAATGGGTCTTGATCCCGGCATTGACCACATGAGCGCTATGAAGATCATCAACGAAATAAAAGCAGCAGGCGGATCTGTAAATTCCTTTAAAAGCCATTGTGGCGGCCTTGTTGCACCGGAGAGTGATAACAACCCCTGGCATTATAAAATAAGCTGGAACCCCAGAAATATTGTTATGGCCGGCGAGTCGGGTGCTGTGTACAAAGAGAACCATGAAACAAAACATATTATATACCACAACCTGTTTGATTGCAGTAATGCCATTGTGTATGATGGATTGAATGACCTGGCATTTTATCCAAACCGGGATTCATTAAGCTATATACCTGTTTATAAATTACCGGACACAGCTACTTTTTTGAGGACAACTTTAAGGCATGTTGATTTTTTTAAAGGATGGAATGCCATTGTACATGCAGGGTTAACAAATGATAAATATCTCATTAATGCTGAAGGATTGAGTTTTGCAAAATGGTCTGCTCCGATATTACCATTTGTGCATGCAGAAAATAAAAACATGTTAGCGTACCTGGGTTTATTTGATGAAACGTTTGTACCTGCAACTGCAAAAACATCTGCAGATGTTCTTCAATTTCTTTTAGAAACAAAACTAAAGATGGAACCTGCAGATAAGGACATGATTGTAATGCTGCACGAATTTGAATATGAGTTGCAGGGCGAAAATAAAAACTTAAAAAGCTGTCTTATTGTAAAAGGCGAAGACAGCCTGCGTACTGCTATGGCTAAAACAGTCGGACTGCCATTAGGCATTGCAGCAAAATTAATTTTGAACGATATCATTAAACTAAAGGGTCTGCATATACCCACTGCAAAAGAGATATATGAACCTGTGCTAACAGAGCTTGAACATGCAGGGATTAGGTTTGAGGAAACAAAAAATTAGGCTATAAAA
>JAYUYX010000084.1:0-2381 GCA_043752205.1 Chitinophagaceae bacterium | reverse complement strand
AACCGCTTCTATTATTGATATTGGCGGCGGCGATAGTTTTTTGGTTGATCACTTATTGGAGTTAGGATACAGCAATATTACCATTTTAGATATCTCAGAAATCGCTATTAGTAAAGCCAAATCCCGGCTGGGCAACAAAGCTAAACAGGTGAACTGGATTGTTGCCGATGTTCTGGAATTTAAAACTGATATTAAATTCGATTGCTGGCACGACAGGGCGGCATTTCATTTTTTAACCACTGCTGATGAAGTAGGAAATTATCTGTCAATTGCTCAACAACGTATAACATCTTCAGGCAAATTAATAATAGGAACTTTCTCTACCCACGGCCCTGAAAAATGCAGCGGCTTGCCCATACAGCAATACAATGAAAAATTGCTTAGTAATACATTGGAAAAATGGTTTTTAAAAATAAAATGTATAACTACAAATCATATTACTCCATTTAAAACTTTACAAAATTTTTTGTTTTGCAGTTTTCAAAAACTAAGTGTTTAAGATCATGGCAATCCACAAAAAAGAAGCATTCACACAAAAAGAGCAGGACCTGGCAGCATTTGCAAAAGCACTGGCCCACCCGGCCCGCATTGCAATATTAAAATTGCTGGCCCGGCATAACGGATGTATCTGTGGTGAAATAGTGGAAGTGCTGCCGCTTTCCCAATCAACCGTATCGCAACATTTGAAAGAATTGAAAAACGCAGGTCTTATTGATGGGAATGTAGATGGTCCACGCAGTTGTTATTGCATTAACTGGAAAGCCTTTGAAAAATTTATGGGAGAATTCAGTTTCTTGTTTAATAAACTGAAAGTGCAGAATGAAAAAGCATGTTGTTAAAAGTATTTAATAATTTAAAAGTATAGCCATGAACAATGAAAAAAAGACCGCATCCTTATTTTCCTCCTCCTTTGGAGGAGGTCAGGAGGAGGCCATTAAAGAGTTCGTAAAGCAAAAGTATGCAGCCATTGCCGAGCAAAGTCAAACACAGAATGCAAGCTCCTGCTGTGGAGCCACATCATCGTGTGGGGCTGATGAAGTGTATAACATCATGTCCGATGATTACACAAACATGGAAGGTTACAATCCAGATGCGGATCTTGGATTGGGTTGTGGACTGCCAACCGAATTTGCAAAGATAGAAGCAGGAGATACTGTTATTGATCTTGGTAGTGGTGCAGGTAACGATGCATTTATTGCAAGAAAGATAGTTGGCGAAAATGGCAAAGTATTAGGTGTTGATTTTACAGAAGCCATGGTTAACAAAGCCAGGGCCAATGCTGAAAAGCTGAACTTTAATAATGTTGAGTTTAGGCTGGGTGATATTGATGATATGCCGGTAACATCAAATTATGCCGACGTGATTGTAAGCAATTGTGTACTGAACTTAGTGCCTAACAAACACAAGGTGATCAGTGAAATACACAGGGTATTAAAGCCCGGCGGACATTTTTCTATTTCTGATATTGTATTGGAAGGAGAACTGCCAGCCAAGTGGAAAGAAGTGGCAGAGCTTTACGCAGGCTGTGTTTCAGGTGCCATTCAAAAACAGGTTTATCTGGAAATGATCGAAGCTGCCGGGTTTAGAAATGTTGTTTTGCAAAAAGATAAAGCCATTATTATACCCGACAGTATTTTAGCCAATTATTTAGATGAAGGGGAAATTGCAGCGTACAAAAATGGTAAAACAAAAATTACAAGTATCACTGTATTTGCTGAAAAGCCAGCAAAGGATGACAGAAACTGTTGCGAGCCTGGAAGCGGCTGTTGTTAATTGTAAAATTTATTTTCTCACTATAAAAAGTAAAGCCATGAACACAAATCAGAAAGATCCGGGTTGTTGTACAACAAACAACGGATGCTGCGGCATAATCGATATGGGTTGCTGCTAAAAATTAGCTTTGCCAAAGTTTTAAACTTTGGCAAAGCTTTTAAAAAAATCTACATGAAAAAAAAATTACTTTTTGTTTGCATCGAAAACAGCAATCGCTCACAAATGAGCCAGGCATTTGCAAAAATGCTGGGCGGGGATAGTATAGAAGCTTATAGTGCCGGCAGTAAACCTAGCGGTGTTGTAAATTCCAAAGCCATTGCAGCTATGAAAGAACTGGGTTATGATCTCAGTATACACGATAGCAAAAGCCTTGATGAAGTAAAAGCATTAGCACCATTTGATGCTGTGGTAACCATGGGTTGCGGTGATGCCTGCCCCTGGATGCCTGCTAAAAAATTTATAGAGTGGCAGATACCCGATCCAAAAAATATGGAACCGGGAGCGTTCAATGAAGTAAGAGATCTGATCAAAACAAAAGTAGAAGAGCTTATTGCCAGCATATAAAAAAAATCCCCCGGTATTACCAGGGGATTTTTTTATATCGGTTG
>JAYUYX010000083.1:0-6291 GCA_043752205.1 Chitinophagaceae bacterium | reverse complement strand
AAGCTTTCTAATATTCAGCAAAAACAATTATTATCTATAAAACGGGAATTAGATATTGAAGCAATTTCAGCTGAGCGGCAGCAGAACATTCAATATGCATTGATCGTCCTGGGCATTATAATTTTGATTTCTCTTTACCTGTTACTCAGCCGCAGCTTTATTACAAACACAAAACTAATCGAATTCTTTGGTGTAATTGCTTTGTTGATCGTATTTGAATTCCTCAATTTATTGCTGCATCCTTTTTTAGAAAGGATAACAAACCACTCCCCTGTTTTAATGTTACTGGCATTAGTTTGTATTGCTGCATTATTAGTTCCATTACATCATAAAGTAGAAAAATGGGCAACGGCTAAACTGGTAGAGAAGAATAAGAAGATAAGGCTGGCAGCCGCAAAGAAAACGATTGCACAATTAGAAAAAGAAAAATAAACACATGGCAACAAAAAGATCGTTCCCCGGGCCTATCCCTATTCTGATGATGGTTATTATTCTTGCTGCAGTGGGTACCTGGCTTTTACCTGCAGGGCAGTACAATAAATTATCAGTGACCGGTAAAACATTTACCATGGTTACAGATACTAATGAAATTGCACTGCCACTTACACAGCAAACATTAGACAGCCTGGGCATCCAGATCAAAGTGGAAAAATTTATTGCCGGCGATATCCGAAAGCCAGTATCTGTGCCGGGCACATTTATAAAACAAAAAAGAAATCCACAGGGGTTCATCGCTATTTTACAGGCTCCTATCAAAGGAATTATTGATAGCGTAGACATTATTTTATTCGTGCTCATCATGGGCGGTTTCATGTTTGTTTTCAACGAAACCGGTGCCATGGTAAAAGGCATCACCTGGCTTGCACATACTATGAAGGGCCGTGAACACTGGCTCATAGCCATTCTTACATCTGTATTTTCATTCTTTGCCGCATCGTATGGCATGGCTGAAGAGGCTTTGGTTTTCTATCCTATACTGGTGCCACTATTCCTGGCAGCTGGTTACGATCTGTTGGTTCCGCTGGCAGTCATTTTCGGGGGCACTTCCGTGGGTGGCATTGCCGCTTTTTCCAATCCATTCTCCACTATCATTGCATCCAATGCCGCAGGCATTAACTGGATGGACGGTTTGACTGAACGCTTAATACTTTGGGTAATTGTTACAGCTTTAATGGTTTGGTATATTTTAAGGTACGCCGCCAAAGTAAAAAAAAATCCAACTTCTTCATTGGTGTACAAAATTGACGGTGAAGTAAAACCGTTGTATGAAGTAAACGTCAGCAACGAAACCCTTACACCCAAACTGGAAATGAAAACAAAATTGCTGTTGCTGATCTATATCGCAACTTTTTTAACCATGATCGCCGGTGTAGTATTTTTAAAATGGTGGACAACAGAAATGTCTGCGCTGTTCCTGGGTTGCTCCATCCTTATAGCTGTAATAACACGCCTGAATGAAAAAATATTTATCCGTGAATTTATTAAAGGTGCAGAAAGTTTACTGTCGGTTGCTTTTATTATTGGTGTGGCAAGGGGCGTTACTGTTGTTTTAAATGAAGGGCATGTAAGTGATTCCATATTATATTATACAGCCAATATGGTACAGGGCATACAACCGGCATTCTTTATCCTGTTGCTGCTTGCATTTTATGTCATCTTTTCTCTTTTCATACAATCCACATCCGGCATGGCTGTATTAACCATGCCCATCATTGGAGCATTGGCCATTTTGGTAAATGTACCGGGCAGGGAAATTGTAAATTCATATATGTACGGCATGTGCCTGATGTCGTTCCTGGCGCCTACCGGCCTCATTCTGCCATCGCTGGCCATGGTAAATATAAGCTTGAAGACCTGGTTTAAATTTATTATGCCGTTGCTGATCATGCTCACCATAATTTGTATGATAGCACTTGTGATAGGCATTTACCTGTGATCAATTTGAAAAGAGATGATCATTCTTTATCTAAAAGAACCTTATCTTTTTTTACAAAAGGCTTTATTAGAACCCACAGGTTAGGACCGGGTGAGAAATAATTCCATGCCCAGTTAATAAAGATGATGATCTTATTTTTTACTTCAAGAATTGAAAAGTGGTGAACGAGGTTCCAGGTATGCAAGGCAAAAACGGCCTGGAACTTCGATATAGGCAGATCGACCACTACTTTTTTACGACCAACTGTTGCCATACTACCTTTGTCCTTATATTTAAATTCAGTAAGTGACCCGCTTTATCAATCTTTTAATTGGCACTTTACTGGACGCTGGATTTAATAATAATTGTATATTACTTTATGACTTTGAACCCGCTTCCGAAACATATAAAACAGTTAGACGGGTTGCGTGGCATTGCTATTATCCTTGTTCTGCTTGTCCATTTTTTTAATTTCGGATCTCTTTACCCTTATTTATACTTTGGTTGGGCCGGAGTAGATTTGTTCTTTGTTCTATCAGGATTTTTAATAACAGGAATTCTCTTGGATACGAAACATAAAAAGGGATATTACAGAGTATTTATTTCACGACGGGCACTACGAATACTTCCTTTGTATTATGCTGTTTTGATTGGAATAGCCATTTTATCCTTGTACATCAGTCCTCTTGCATGGTTTAAGGAATTCCAATACTTTTATTGGTTTCATGGATCAAATTATTTAATACTTCAAAAGGGTTTTTTCCTGCCATTAGGACATTTTTGGAGCCTTGCTATTGAAGAACAATTTTACTTGTTCTGGCCACTCATTGTAGCCGTCTGTAGTCGGAAATGGTTAATTTTTGTTTCTTTTCTGTTACTGCTATTGGGCATTTACTTACGGGCTGTCATTGAGAATATTTTCTTGGTATATGGGCTTCCTTTAGCACACCTGGATGGTTTGCTAATAGGTGGAGTTATGGCAATATTAATTAGGGAGTATAAGGATATATTATTCAAACACATTGAACTGATTCTAATTTGTACCTCTGTACTGTTTTTCATCTACACCACAGGATACTTGATCATCAATGGAGGCTATCAAGAGCAAGGCTCGTTTATAAAACTTCCTTTTACGTTTACGCTTATTTCATTACTTTTTGGGGCGCTGCTGATCTATTCTCTAAAGAGTCAACGGTTAGGAGAGTTTTTTTCCAATAGGGTATTCTTATTTTTCGGGAAGTATTCTTACGCTATGTATGTTTTTCATCCCATCCTTTACCATTTTAGCAATTGGGCAGGCGGGGATCGCTTATCAGAAAATCAAAAGCTTCTGTTGCATTCAGGATTGTTTTTGTTGACCATACTAATGAGTTATGCCAGTTATCATTTGTTCGAGAAGCATTTTTTAAGGCTAAAGGATAAGATTGCTTATAAATAAATATCTGTTTGAGAGGGCAAGCAACCAAAACTTAAATAGTATATGAAAAACACAATCAGTTTCAAGGCATCGTTGATCTACTAACCCGTTATTCAATGCAACAGTACAGGCTGTGGAAGCAATCATCAATGATTGGCCTGCCTCATAAGTTGGTAATTGATGTATTGAAAAAATATAACAGGATAAAATGATGAAAATATCTCATCATTCTTTATCTAACAATACCTTATCTTTTTTTACAAATGGCTTTATTAGAACCCGCAGGTTAGGATCTGGAGAGAAATAATTCCATGCCCAGTTAATAAATACGATGATCTTGTTCTTTACACCAAGAATTGAAAACAGGTGAACCAGGTTCCAGGTATGCCACGCAAATACCCCCTGAAATTTCCAATTAGGCAGATCAACCACTGCCCTTTTTCGGCCCACAGTTGCCATGCTTCCTTTGTCTTTATATTCAAACTCCGTAAGTCTTTTATTATTTTTAAGATCAGTTAAATTTTGAGCCAGTAATCCTCCCTGGTCAATAGCTACACTGGCCACCTGTGGATGACCATTGGGATATTTTTCTGTTACCATATAAGCAATATCGCCAATAGCAAAAATATTTTCAAAATCTTCCACCTGGTTATAGCGGTTAACTTTTATGCGGTTGCCTTTTTGTAAAACGGTATCAGGCAATCCTTTTATTTTATTACCGGCAACACCTGCAGCCCATATCAATGTATTTGTTTCAATGGTTTTTCCATTACTCAGCAATGCCGTTTTACCATCAAACTCTTTTACAAATGTTTCTGTTATTACCTCCACCCCCATTTCAATTAAAAACTCTTTTGATTTTTGTTGGGCTTCGCCAGACATAGCACTTAATAAATTTGGTGATCCCTCAATCAAATATATTTTCATGTCTGAAAAATCCATTTCAGGATAATCTTTCTCCAGTACATACTTACGCATATCGGCTAATGCGCCACTTACTTCTACGCCTGTTGCACCTCCGCCTACCACCACCACATTCCTCAATCTTTTTCTTTGCTCCTCATCAGCATAATAAACATCTTCCAGGTTTTGTAAAAACCGGTTACGCATGTACAATGCTTCACTTACCGACTTCATAGGTATACAATGTTCTTCAATTATCTTGTTACCAAAATAATTGGTGGTAACACCCGTGGCAATAACGAGGTAATCGAAACTAAATTCTTTTTCAGTGGTGATGATCTTGTTTTCTGCTGGTACTATTTCAACCAGTTCTGCCATGCGGATATGAAAGTTGTGGTAATCCTGAAAAGCTTTTCGTAAGGGGAAAATAATACTGCCTGGCTCCAGGCCTGCAGTGGCTACCTGGTAAAACAAAGGTTGAAACTGATGATAATTATTTTTATCAATTAAATAAACTTCAAACCCTTTGTTGTGGAGTTTTTTTGCAAGATTAAGCCCGGCAAATCCTGCTCCCATTATCAACACCCTTTTCAATTTTTCCATAACCTAATAATTTCAAACGCTGCAATGCAAAAATCATGACGCAGTATAAAAAACATAAAAAAAGTAAATAAGGTTTTAATTCCTGCGTAAACCTGCCTGCTTACCCTTAATGTTTTCTATTTCCTTAGCAAGTTCTGTGATCTTTAACCTATGTTGCTCAATTTCCATCTGCAGCGAAGTATTTTTTGCCTGCAGTCCGCTGGCCACTTCACTTGATTTTTTTCGTGCCTCTTTTGTATTCCTTTTTATTGACTTACTGTTCTTCCTCATGTCCTTTTCGAGCTCCTTAATATCATTTGTTAACCTTGATGCTTCCGAACCATAATAATCCGTTAAGAATTCCATGCTGAAATCGTTGAGTATCTTCCTCATGGCAGCAAATTCAATAGGGTAATTAACAGGGCCAATAAAAGTATCAACACCAATAGAAGTAAAATACTTAAACTCCGATCTTTCACCCGGGGCATCGGTAACACTGGCGTACATGTTCATTTTATTATCAGTAATGGCAGTAAGGCTAACATCGGTAGCAGTAATAACTTCCTTATTTGTTAAAAAACCAATACCTTTTACTTTAACACTGTAATGCTTACTAAAAAAATTATCCCATGCTTTTTTTACGGCCTTTGGCGATGCATCGTATTTTACATACAGGCTTGGCCGCTCTTTGAGTTCAAAAAAAATCGTAGCAGTATCAATTTTATAAGTCTGTGCATTTGTTTGCAGGCATAAAACCATAGCAATGCTGATAACTAAAAAATATTTTTTCATAGAAGGGGTTTAACTTTTTATTTACTTGTAAAATTAACTGAAATAAGTTGCATTGTAACCAGCAGCCTTTTACCCCGGGCATTTTTCTCTCACAAATAAAAAAAGCCTCCCGCTAATTCGGGAGGCTTGTGCCCCTCAATGGTGAAATCTCGAACCGCTTTATAGAAGATTTGAAATTTATATACAAGCTTAAAGACATCCTAAAGCTATAGTCAGACCTTATAGCAACGGTTGATAGATTAATTACCAGCCATAATAAGGAGGCTTCTGTTTAAGGTAAGCAGTTTCCCTGTCAACTTCCTTTAAGAGCTCATCATCACATTCAATAAATGGGCCATACCATTGAGCTTTTTTGCGCCAGTTTCTCAGTTTTTCTGAAATGCTGTTTGCTGCCACAGCTTTTTGTTCCACAGAATCAATATAGCTACGGAGATTTACAGACTAACTTCGCAATATGTTAAACCCATTACACTAATCCCAATTAACTGGCATATCATCATACAGCTTAAATGAGATGCCGGGGCTAAAAAATCTTTTAATGAAATCGATTATAAAAATATCATACCCTTTTACACGGTCATATTCAGTGGAATTTCGACTATTATTTCACAACCCTTACCCGGGGCTGAATTTAAAATGAATTTGCCCGACAATGAATCGGCTCTTTTTTTAATGTTGCTCA
>JAYUYX010000082.1:0-6302 GCA_043752205.1 Chitinophagaceae bacterium | reverse complement strand
CTGAACCACAATAAAGATCTTCATACCCATCATTATTTGCATCAAAAAATAATAATCCCATATTTTCATACCTTCCCGCATCTTTAATTCCGCATGATGAGAAATCTTTTGTCTGAAAAGTGCCATCGGTTTGTTGGAGTAAGAATTTTCCGGGATATTGGCTTGTTCCTCCAACGCAAATATCGTCAAGCCCATTGCCATCGATATCGGCTGCCGCTAAACCTGGGCCATATTGAGATAATTTATGAGGAATTAATCTTTCCCGATCAAAATCAATAAATTCATTTTCCTGATGCCGGTAATTAATGCCGGCGATTGTAGTAATGTCCGTAAACATCCCTGTTGTTTTACCAGTTATAGCAGAGATGGAAACGGCCGGCCGGGCATTTTTAATATCGACTTCAATGTTCTGATTCGCTTTAATGTTTCGGAGAACTTCTATTTGTCCTGTTTGCCATTTAATTATTACCGAATCTGCATATGCGGTATTGTCCAAACCAAAAAATAGTTTGGTATCCACACAGGAAAGATAGCCCCTAACCGGGAAGTTTTCAGCATATTGAAGTTGACCTTGAGCGTAATATATTTCAGCAGACGCACCCAGTCCATTAATGTTAAGATTACTACCTTTAAATTTTATATTTAAGAAATTGCCTTTAGCCTGATTTGGCTGATTAAGGTTGTTTTCATAAACAAAGGCTTCTTCGTTAATATTGTTGATCACATAATCAAGATCCCCATCATTATCCAGATCAACATATACAGCACCGTTAGAAAAGGAGGGATCAGTAAACCCCCATTTAGCAGATGTATTTTCGAACTTTAGATTTCCTTTATTTTGAAATGCATAATTGTTAACTTTTATCTGCGGTATTTGCTCAATTAACTGCGCTTTTGAAGCAATGTCTGAAGATATATTTCTAAAAGATAAAAAATCATGGTCTGTCACATCTCTGGGGTAACCATTTGTAATAAGGATATCTCGGTTCCCATCATTGTCAAAATCTGCAATTGAGGGATTCCAACTCCAGTCGGTTTCAGCAATACCTGTATAAAAACCAATATCCGCAAATACTGGATCGCCTATCGAATCATTTTCTAAAACCCTGGGACCCATATTCAACTGAACTGTATTTCTAACGTATTGGAGCATTAAATTTTCCTGCTGCATTTTTTGTAATGAGTAATAATTATTGCTATTCATATTTTTCTTCTTCCTGAAATTATCTTCCGGATTCATATCAAGGGCAACAATATCCAGCAACCCATCATTATTAATATCAGCGATATCGTTACCCATCGCATTCTGACTTGTATGTTTAAAATAGTCTTTGACCTTATCTGAAAAAGTTCCATTCTTGTTGTTAATGTAAAGATGATCACTATTGTAAAAATCATTGGTAACATAAATATCCATCCATCCATCTTTATTAATATCAGCAATGGTAATACCCAATCCATAGCCAGGTTCATTGATACCGACACTTGTTGAGATATCGGTAAAAAAAGGATGCTTCAAACTGTCATTCCATTCGTTTTTATATAATTTATCTACGTCCGTGTTGGCCTTATTTTTAGTATTGGATCCATTAATGTTTGCGCCATTTCGTTGCGCCAGCTTCGTGGTTACGAGGTACATGTCGAGATCACCATCATTATCAAAATCAAAAAATGACGCCTGTACGGAATAGCTTGTGTCTGCCAAACCGTATTCTTTGGCCATTTCAGTAAAAACAGGCACATTGTTTTCATTCATGCCATGGTTTATGTAAAGCAAATTTCTTCGTTCTTCGGGGCTTTTCTTTATAGTAGTGCATACATATATATCCAGCAGTCCGTCATTATTGATATCAATTACTGAAGCCCCATTACTCCATACACCACCTCCTGAAACTTTAGATTCGTTGGTAACATCAATAAATGTAAGACCTCCCTTGTTTAAATATAATTTATTAGATTCTGTGCTTGCTGTGAAATAGAGGTCGGGTAAGTTGTCATTATTAAAATCACCAACAGCTACACCACCACCATTATACAGAAATTCAAGATCAAGTGGATTAATGGAGTCGTTTTCCCTGATAATATTATTGAAATGTATTCCAGATTTTTCAGATTGAACCTTCTGAAATAATGTGACAGCATTATTGCAGGAACAAAACAGGAATAGGTAAATTAATCCTGTAATTAGTGCTCTTATCATATATCGGTTATTAATTAGATCCTATACATTTCATCGATTTCAATGAATATGTTTGAATCTACAAGGAACTTTTGGATCGGCTCTTAAAGTGGCTTTAATTATTCATGGAGTAAAAAAAATCGCACATAATTCAATTTTATAATTTTTATTGTCATAAGATCATTGTGATTAAGTAACTGGCCTTTGCAAAACAAATATGTCCTAACAGTATATCCTCACACAATTCCCTGCATTTAAAGGAATTGAGTGAAGATGATAAAGTTATTGAATAATTAAAATTGACCTAGATGATTTCAAAAGCAAGATCAATTCTGTAAAATTAATATAGAAATTAATAATTAGGGTTTTGTTTTAATACGGTTTGTCCTCCCACATTACTCAAGTCAATTTGAATTTGTGGTATCGGATAAATTTCTGTTTTTCCCTTTTTAAAAGTAGCCCCTAAAAATATTACCGGGTTAAATTTAGGCACCCTTAGTTCATGTTGAATATAGGCGTTTAAAACATCGCCCATGTAGCCTGTGCCTTTGTCGTAACGCTGCAAGTCGAAAAACCGATGACCTTCCATTCCAAACTCAAGGCGTCTTTCAAAACGTACTGCTTCCCGTGCATAGGCCTGCCCCATTGCTGAAAATTGTCCACTATACAAACCCACTTTATAATTAGCCGCAGGTATGTTTGTAAACCCTTTTGTTGGGTTATTATTATCAATGTACGTGTGTACCCAACCTGTAGGGTCTGCAGCCCTTTTTCTTATTAAATTAACGTAAGTTTCTGCCTGGGCAAGGCTACCAATTTCTACTTCACATTCAGCAGCCCATAATATTACATCTGCAAAACGAATAACATTATAATTGTTAGACGAAGCCTGACCAGGTGCCCATCCTCCACCATTGTCACTTGTAGTGGCTTTTTGGGCATTGTAATAAACATTTTTTATAGGACTGTAGGGACCACCTTCATCCTGAGTTGTAATGTAAGATTTACCTGGATGAATTCCCCAATCGAGGTAAGGAATTCCTCTGCGGCCAGCTGTCCAATCTAACCTGCTATCCACCGGGGCGGTAGTAGGTGTAAATGGGGCACTGGAAACTAAACCCTGGTCGTTTTTCAAATCTGAATTATTGTAAGTGTCAAATAGGGGCAACCCTGTTGCCTCATCTGTTTTAAAAGCATTAACAAAACTAAAAGAAGGTTGAAAAAAACCACAACAGGTAGCAGGCCCACCAGCCGGAAAGTTTAAAAGATCACCGCTATTGCCATTTAAACCATTTGCTCCATCATGCACGGTAAACTGAACCGCAAAAACAGATTCAGAACCATTTTTTGTAGATGGGTTAAAATTGTCTGCATAACGTCCCAAATTATATTTTACACCACTTGAGTTTACACCATTGGTTATAACATCTTTAAGTACCACATTGGCTTCTGTATATTTATGCTGAAACATATAGGTTTTAGCCAAAAAAGACTTAGCTGCCCAAACATTTACCCGCCCTGGTTGAAGTTGTGCATTGGGCAAAACTGAAATAGCCGCCTTAAAATCAGCTTCAATTTTTGGCCATATTGGTTCTGTATTGGTAACATTACCGTTAGCAGCGCTATACGTTACGGTTTCATCTATATAGGGAATATTTTTATACATTTTAGCCAATTCCAATAAATAAAAACCTCTTAAAAATCGAGCCTCAGCATTAATTTGTTTAGACTGATTATCTGTCAAAGAACCATCTTTTACTAGGGGCAATATCCTTAACACATCGTTTGCACGCTGCACGCCGGCATACAAAGAAATCCATTTATCATTTAAATAAGTATTTACAGGCGTAGTATTGTATGATTCCATACTGGCAATTTCTGGTTGATCGTAAGATACTGATCCTTTATGTGCATCATCAGCTACAACACTTCCATAAATCCAGTTACTTGCTGCTTGAGTCCACTGGCGAACACCATCATTGGGTACTGCAGGATTGTACCCTCTTAATAAAGAATATGCGCCAACCAGCAACCCATCAACTCCTGCCTTGGTTGACAGTACTTCATTACTTAATACGCCTGTTGGTGAAATAACTAATTCTCTTTTACAGGAGATAACTATAGTTATGATAATAAACCAACCAAGAAATACAATATTTTTTTTCATAAATTTTATTTTTATAATTATTAATTATAGCGTCACATTAAATCCAAATATGATTTTTCTTTCATTGTTAGGATAGTTGCCATAGTCTACACCGAAACCTGCGCTTTGTTGATTAGGTCCAAGATTAGAAGAAGAGGGCGTTAATTCAGGATCTAATCCACTGTATTTAGTTAAGGTAAACGCATTTACTACCTGTACGTAAATATGTAACTTAGTTAAACCTGCTTTTTTTACAATAGAGGGAAGAAAGGAATAACCCAGGTTAATATACCGGCATTTAAGAAAAGATCCATCTTCCATACCCCATGAATTTATAACACTATAAGTACTAAAATTAGAGGCAGCTGAAGCGATGGGATACTTTGGATTTAAGTTTTCGGGTGTCCAGGAGTTATTAACCTGATCAAGGGTTAAACCTGGACGGTATGCCATCACCTTATTGCCTTGAGACCCATACATAAACATAGAAAAATCAAAGTTTTTATAACTGGCGCTCAGGTTTAAACCCGCAGTAAAATTTGGATTTGGGTTACCAAAAAAAGTACGATCATCTGGTGTTATTTTTCCATCATTGTTAACATCTTTATACTTAAATACACCCGGTGCTGCATCCTGCTGCTTGGGGGAACGTGTTACATCTCCCGCATCTGAAAAATAGCCAATAACTTCATATCCAAAAAATGACCCTACCGGATGTCCTACCTGGTTTCTTGAGTAATAGCCTCTTGACGAATAAGATGCATCAAAGTAATCTCCCGGCACGGAAACCACTGTATTTTTATAGCTCGTAAAATTTAAGCCAATATTATACTTAAAATCTTTGCCTGCTTTGCCATGATAATTTACAACAGCATCTATCCCTTTATTTTCGATATTACCAATATTTACAAACGGAGAAGCTGCTGCACCATAAGTTGCTAACAAAGGCTGCTGAAATAACAAACCGCTAATTGATTTTTTATAATATTCTACAGTAAAATCTACAGCGTTATTAAAAAGAGTTGCATCTACCCCTATGTTAAATATTTTATCACTTTCCCAATGAGTTTTTGTATTGCCCAACTGAACCTGATAAAATCCGTTAACTAATGTAGTACCATTAAATGAATAAGCACCAGTTGCAGGGCCAGAGCTATAGGTTGAGTAAGCATTGCTGCCTGGTACATTTGCTTTAGAACCTACCGTACCAAGACTACTGCGAAGTTTTAGGTCATTTATCCATTTAATATTTTTAATAAAATTTTCCTGAGATATACGCCAGCCTAAAGAAATGGATGGAAAATTGCCATAAGTTTGGTCTCCAACAAAACCAGAATAACCATCACGACGTATAGTTGCGCCTAGAAGATATTTGCTATTATAGGCATAATCTAACCGGCTAAAATAAGAATTTATTGCAAAGGGCTGAGATACATAACTGTAATTGGCAACATTACTTGTACCATTACTTAAGGTAACATAATTGGGGTTTAATGAAAATAAATTATTTACTCCGCCGCCTAAACCACCTCCGTTTCCACGAATTTGTTCTGCCCCGCCCAACACTTTAATATTATGTTTACCAAATAACTGATTGTACACAATTGTATTTGTAAACTGGCGCTGTATACTGTAGCCTGAACTTTCACTAACACCATTTGGAAGGTTATGGCCAATAATATCAAAATATAAATTATGGCTGATAGTTTTTGCATAGTCATTAACTGTGGTATAACTAAGGGCAGAACGTGCAGTAAAATGTTTTAAAAAATCTACTTCTGCAAATCCGGTTGCTTGTATGCTCCAGTTTTTATAATAGTTATCAGCAGTGTACCGCTGCAATGCAACAGGGTTTTTTGCACCGATATCTCCCGGACCTGCATAACCGCCTCCATAATTTCCTTTAATATCATATACAGGAATAATGGGAGAAGCTCCTGCTATAAAGGCAATTGGGCTACCTTCATTTTGATTTAA
>JAYUYX010000081.1:0-15137 GCA_043752205.1 Chitinophagaceae bacterium | reverse complement strand
AAACGGTTGGCCTATATTATTGGTCAGTTCATTTTTTACTTTGAATGAATACATCAATCAGCTTTTGGCTAAGCATGATCTGATACAGCCATTGACTGAAGCCGTGAGTTCAATAAACCAGTTCATCACTTTTTTTGGAAGTTTCGTAGTCCTTTTAATCTTATTGGCTTTGACTGGAGTAACATATAAAAGAAAAGAGGATAACTTACAGCGCTTCGATGTCATTTCACGAACCTAAGTATTCTTTATATTATGACGTCAACTCTAGTTATAACTCATTTACATTTGGAGAAAGTGAATTAAGTGATGAAAAAAATATCTTTTACAATTATAATTTGGACTTAGCAGCTTATCATTGGTGGAAGCTAATATCTGGACAGGTGAGGAAATAAAGCCACTTTTAGTTTGCGCATAACAAAAGGTCATTCGCCTCGGTTCGTGTCCCACGACCGAAAATCATAAAAAATGTGGTTAGTGTCACACGAACCATGGCTAAGCACACTATCAACAGCAAAAAAAACTTCAGTGAAACTTAAAAACAATAATTAAGAATTATGAAAAACATTGCCTCCCCTGCTTTACAAGATGAAAGAGCAGGCATACTTGATGCCCTCCGCGGCTTTGCCTTGCTGGGTATCTTACTGGCAAACTCAGCAGTCTTTTCATTATATATATTCCATTCCCCGGCGCAAAGGGAATTTTTTTTTACCGCCCCAGCTGACAGGGTATTGAATTTTTTAGGCCATGCCTTTATTGAAGGCAAATTCTACTCTATCTTTTCTTTGCTATTTGGTATTGGCTTCTCTATCATTTTTCTGCGTAATAAAAACAAAAACAATAATGGCTTACCTATCTTTTACCGGCGCCTGTTCGTTCTTCTCCTGTTTGGTCTTTGTCATTCTTTTCTTTTATGGGACGGCGATATATTGTTCTTTTATGCACTTGCAGGTATGTTATTGCCGTTATTTCGCAACAGCAGCAACAAAACGCTTTTATGGTTGTCATTGATCTTAATTCTTTCGCCTCTGTTATTTGATACACTTAAGATCATTTCAAACGGTAAGTGGAACATAGCTAACCCTTTCCTGGAAAAAGCAATGGCTGTTGATAAGAAAAATGGCATTGAAGGTCTTTATCCGGGAAACTGGCTTATCACACACCACAGTTATGCCGACCTGCTTAAATGGTCAGAATCGGGTTTTTGGTGGGGCTGGCAATTTAGGCTTGATGGCAACCGGGTAATGAAAGTGTTTGCCATGTTCTTATTGGGTTTATATGTTGGCAGAAATCAGCTGTATCTTAAACTTGAAGATCATAAACCACTGCTCATCAAATTGCAGCGTTGGGGATTAGGGCTTGGTATACCTGCGGGATTGGCTTTTGCGTGGTTTGAATTGGATAAAAGATCGCTACCCGCTTTTGAAGGCATATGGGATACACTTATGTATGCATTAAATGTTGCGCCCCTGGCCATTGGATATGTTGCAACACTTACATTATGGTATTTAAATGGCAGGTTTTCAAAAATATTTTCGTGGTTACAACCGGTGGGCCGCATGGCGCTTACCAACTACATTATGCAGTCAGTAATGGGTGTGTTAATCTATTACGGCATTGGCCTGGGTTTAGGTGGCCGGTTTGGCCCGGCATTGTATATGCCCATTGCTTTTGTATTGTTTCTGTTACAGATCTTTTTCAGCAACTGGTGGTTTACCTATTTTATTTATGGACCTCTTGAATGGATATGGCGGCAATTAACCTATGGCAAAAGATTAGCTTTTAGAAAACCACACTTTAAATAATATTATTGTTGCTGTTGTTGCAGCAGGTTTGGCAGCACAGCCATCTCCCCCACTTCGCCTCGGTTCGGGTTTAACGAAACATGGCTTAAAGAGGTGGCGGGTCGCAAGGCGGAGGGTTGCTAACCTTTGAAAGATTGGTAACCCTGTAACACTTAGCGAACTAATAGAACAAAGCTTTAAACGTTTCTTTCAGTCTTATGCGCTTGCATTTAATAAACAGCATGGCAGGCAGGGCAATTTGTTTTATAAGCCTTTTAAAAGGGGGAGTATTATAAGAGACAGTCAGTTTACAATGCCGCCAAACATAAATTGGCTAAGGATTTTACCAACTTTCGGTGGAGTTCCTGGAATAGTTTTATTACGGATCAATCTACTTCACTTTTACGGGATGAAGTAATAGATTGGTTTGGTAATCAGGAAATATTTATAAAAACACATAAAGAACTTGCTGTGTTCTATTATAATTGCGAAGTAGCTATTGAAGATTAAGGTTGCCAACCTTCCAAAGGTTGGCAACCCTTAGAAATGCGTAACCCCATCCTTACCCTATAAAAAGTCAAGGCGGATCTGAACTCTTTCATCATCAGGGTTACTCATCGGAGTTATAATGATGGAATCACTTTCTTCATAATACCGTGCTATTCCTTTTATAATTCCAATTGCCAGTGACCCCATTTTTCTACGGGAATGATAATCGATGATCAACAGTTTGTCGTTAACTTTTGTAACATTTAATATTGGGGGATTAGCTGTACTATTTAATTTTCGCACAGCACCGTGCATAACAGGTTCGGTGTTAAGAATGATGTCGAAAGTGCGCCATTCGGGCCTGATATACTCGCCATACAAAGCAAACAAATCAGTAACCAGGTATTGTCCAAATTTTTCCATTAGCTCGTTTTCCGGAATGCCAGTCATTGCAGAGGCATTGCTAACAAGATCGTTCATTGCAGTAAGGGAATAATTTTCTGTTACAGAAAAATTGATTGTGTTTGTGCCTGCCTTTTTATTAAGCAGATCCCAGGTGTTTTCAGGAAAATTATTATCTACAAATTTTTTTAATAGAAAGAAAATACTTCCATGTACTCTAAGGTCTTGCATTGGTTGTATAGATTTTGGAATGTATGCAAAAATAAACTTTTTCTGCCGTGGTAGATACTTACACGCCGCTGGGTTTTCACCAACGCCGCATTTAGCTGTTACCCTTATCGGAGTTTATAATTTTATTGCTGGTTGCTTACGTAAATTTATTTCCTTTTGTAGAAGCGTGATCCAACTCTTACAAAGTTCTAATTCTTCTTTAGTACCGTCTTTTATAAATTTTTTATAATAAGTATGCTGCTTTGTAAGCAACGATGATAAGGAGATATTATTTAATACATCAAAGTCTGACATGGGGAACAATTAAGTGGTTACAAGACTTACTATGTTTCAAACATCATGCGTATCTATATTCTATATGGATATAATAAAAAACCACCTACTGTAAGGGGTATATTATACGCTCATCGGGAAAACCTATAAGCTGTACCCGCCCGGCATTTACTTGCAGGATTCCTTTTAGGTTAGCTAAAGCCTTTAAGAAAGAAAATTGTTTGGGGCTGCACATCTTATCCAATACTCCATAATAGCGTGGATGGTTTTTTCCAGCTCTTTTATGGAATCTTGTTTTACAAAAAATCCCTGCACAGATAAACTATAAGCTTTAACTACCGCATCCTGGTTAAGAGCAGTTGAAAAGAATATATAGGGTATGCATCTTATTTGCAGATCTGCATCCATTTTAATTTTGTCTCTCAATGCAAATCCATCAAGTTTTGGTAGGTTAATATCAGAAAGAATGAGAAATGGTATTGCTCCTGATTCATTTAAAAATGCCAGGGCCTTTTCTCCATCAACAAAAAAATATAATTCATTAGGATAACCCTGGCGTTTAAAAACTTCTTTTAAAAGTTCCTGATCGTCCTCATCATCTTCTATAATTATAATAGGGCCTGTTTTATTCATTTTGCTGGTTTATAAATGTAAAATAATTAATTAAATTTAAAAAGCAAAAGCATTTTAATTTACTGCTTTGTAAATCATATAATTTTATTCTTTGAGGGAGATATTGGTAATATAGTATATTATCGGGCGGTTTAATCTAAGCCTATTGAGAAGCCTTTTCCATCGTATCTAATACATGATTGGGGTGAATATCTTTTGATAAAGCTTCTATCTCCTTATTTTCTCCTACATCAATATCCATTTTTTTTGCAATAGCTGTTATTAATGTTAAGATCCTGGTAACCTCATGCTCTGTTAACAGGCTAACCTGTAGATCAAGCTCTGCCCATTTCTCCGTTTGGGCATTCATATGTTTTTGCCCCATTAAAACAATGGTTGTTAGAAAAATTGCTTCTACAGCCGCAAAAGTGGCAAGGATGATAAAGCTGGGATCAAAAGGTTTTAAACCCCCTAAGCCTATATTCCATAATACCCATCCGCCAAATAAAAACAGGTGTATATTAAATGAAGCCATGCTGCCCACAAAAGAAGTAATGTTAGCTATAATTTTTTCAGTTAGGCTTCTTTTCTTAAGGTCTTGCTCCTTTCTGTGCATTAAAGCCCTAACATTCCTTTCTACAATATTTATTGTACCTGTTATTTCTTTTTCAGGAGTTGACTGCATGAGGCTTGTTTATTTATGTATACTTAATAATTATGCCAAGTTTTAAAGGTAGCTCATGCTAATTTAATAATTACCAAATATCTAACTACCTCAGCCCTCCAGGAAGTTGCAGTGATAAAATAACCTAGTTTTGGGCCGCTTTATTTCTCCCGCTTCGCAAAATAAATCAAATCCCCTTTTTTTAAAGTATCGGTAGGGAATATAAATTCTTTTTTAAATCCTTCTAACTGAACAAGGGATTTTCCACCTGCAGTTTTTTTAGCAGTGGCTACACGGTAAGTACCGTTTTGAAATTGTGTTGCCTTACATGCACCCAGTGTAATAAGGCATAACAGGATAATTGTTTTCATAATAACGTAATTAGATTGATTGGAAGTAATAATTACAGAATAAAAATGGTGCCAGATTAATTAGATAGCTGGATACGTTGTAAAAAATATAACTGAAATTTTCATGTATAACATGGCATAATATTAGATAAAGTGTTAAATTAGCCATGATGATATTTGGGAAATCATTAAACAAATTCTATGACCCATAATAAACTAATTGCAGAACGGGAGCTGCAAAGAATGAAGGTGCTAAAGCATTATGATATTTTAGATACACCCCCCGATGGAAGTTTTGATAAAATAACCCGGTTAGCTGCAAAACTGCTAAATGTTCCTATTGCGCTGGTTTCTTTAGTAGATACAGATAGAATCTGGTTTAAATCACGTTACGGACTTGATGTGCCGCAAATTTCTCATGATCCCGGCTTGTGTGCATCGGCTATTTTATCTGATGATATTTACCTGGTTGAAGATGCGATAAAAGATCCCCGAACCTTAGCCAACCCATTGGTTGCTGGTGATTTCGGATTGAAGTTCTACGCAGCCGTGCCATTAAAAATGAAAGAGGGATATAATTTAGGCACTCTCTGTGTGCTGGATAAACATCCAAGAAAACTTACAGAGGTTGAGAAAGATACCTTACAATCTCTTGCCGATATGGTAATTGCCCAAATGGAATTACGCCTGGAAGCTAGAACAGCCGTTCACAATCAAAACCAGATCCTAAGTATTTATGCTCATGATCTTAAGACTCCCCTTACCACTATTGTAATGGCTGCAGAACTTATAAAAGAAGAAAATAGTGGTACACAAACTATACTTGAGCTTTGCCAGCATATTATTAAAGCCGGAGGCAAAACAACCCGGATTATTAATGAATTGCTGGAGTCTACCCGGATGGAAGCGAATAACATTTATCTACGTTTTACAAAAGTGAATTTTGCAGAGTTGCTGAAGAGCGTGGTATTATCAAACCAGATACTGGCAACAAATAAGAACCAGGAGCTGCTGTTGAAAATTGAAACGCAGGTAGAGTTATTTGCAGATGAAAACAAACTGGTAGAAATTGCAGATAATCTGATCAACAATGCTATTAAATATTCTCCTGCCAATACTAAGATCAGCATAGTACTAAAAGAAAAGAATAACCAGGTTACTCTGGAAGTAATAGATGAAGGCCCCGGAATTACTGAAGAAGATAAGAAGCATCTTTTTAAGCGATTCAGTCGCTTAAGTGCAAGGCCTACCGGTGGGGAGGACTCAACAGGTTTAGGCCTTTCCATAGTAAAAGTATTTGTAGAAGCACATAATGGTATAGTATGGGCAGAGAGTGCCCGAAAGAATAAGGGCTCTAAATTTGTTGTGGTGCTACCTGTAAACAAATAACATTGCTGCATCATGCGCAGCTACTCCTGGCAAACCTGCTATGCACATTTTTTTTGATCTTAACATTCAGTAATTAATAAAAAAGCCCTTTCATAAAGGGCTTATACATTTTTTCTATATTACAATAAGTACTGTTATCTATTCTTTTGTTTTACCGTGTCATCTTTTTTTACGTTGTACTTTATTTTATGTTGTTTATTCTGCTTCCATACGCTAGTGCCTTTGTAATATAACTCATAGCGGGGGTCTTTATCATTCATTGTATATGTAAAAGGTAACCGGCTGGATTCTACCCATTGTACACTGGCATCATCATAAAACCAATAAGTACCGCTAACATCATTAAAGTAAACATTCTGCGATGGATAGTACCAATATTTAGTAGTTGTTCTCCCTGTCTCTTCCTGGGCAACCAGTTTTGTTGTTACTGAAAATAATAGCAGTAGTCCAAAAATTAATTTTTTCATTAATAAGATTTTTTAAGTTGACTGATGGTCAAATAAAAAATCAAATGCTATGCCATAGTGATAATATGTAACTATTTTAATTAATGATTTTTTTTGACTACAACATATTCTCTATAACCATAGCGCTGGCACCACCTCCCCCATTACAAATACCTGCTGCTCCATACTTTGCATTGTTCTGCTTTAAAACATTCAAAAGTGTTACAATGATACGGGCACCACTGCAGCCTAATGGATGACCGAGTGAAACCGCACCGCCATGTACATTCACTGTAGCAGGATCTAATTTCATACGCTTGCTGTTTTCTATGCCTACAACTGCAAAAGCTTCGTTCAGCTCCCAAAAAGCTATGTCTTCCATTTTTAAGCCTGCTTTAGCCACCGCTTTTGGTACAGCAATAGCAGGCGTGGTAGTAAATAATTCAGGAGCCTGTTCAGCATCTGCATAACTAATGATCTTTCCTATTGGTTTTAAGCCTAGTTCTTCTGCTTTTTCTTTACTCATTAAAACGAGGGCCGCAGCACCGTCATTCATAGTAGATGCATTGGCGGCAGTTACGGTTCCATCTTTTTGAAAAGCGCCTTTCAGTTCCGGTATCTTATCAAATTTTACATTAAATGGTTCTTCATCTTTTACAAATAAAATAGGATCACCTTTTCGTTGAGGTATTTCTACCGGCACAATCTCATTTTCAAATTTGCCTGCTTCTGTAGCAGCCTGGCTGCGTTTGTAACTTTCTACGGCAAAAGCATCCTGCTCTTCCCTGCTAACACCGCAGGTTGATGCACAAAGCTCTGCAGCATTACCCATCGCTTTACCATCGTATACATCAGTAAGGCCATCTTTAGCCAAACCGTCAATTAATTGTGTATTACCATATTTATTTCCCCAACGCATGCTATCCACATAAAAAGGAACATTGCTCATGCTCTCCATACCGCCAGCAACAACAATATCGGCATCTCCTAATAAAATACTTTGAGCTGCTTGTGCAATGGCTTTCATGCCGCTGGCACAAACTTTATTAATGGTGGTACAATTCACTTCATTAGGCAATCCTGCAAATTTTGCTGCCTGCCTGGCAGGAGCCTGTCCCAGGTTAGCCTGTATCACAGACCCCATTAATACATCATTAACCGCTGCGGGATCAATACCTGCTTTTTCTATTGCGCCTTTTATAGCGATAGATCCAAGTTGTGTTGCTGAAAATCCTTTTAATGTACCCCCAAAACTTCCTATGGGTGTACGAACTGCTGAAATAATATATACTTCTTTCATCTACTTAAAATTTTAAGTTGCAAAGGTAAGAATTCTCAATAATCAAAGCTGATAAATCAATAAAACCAGGCCTGCGCTTATTAAATTTCCTAAAAAGTGCACAAATAATTCATACGGGATGTTTGCAAATTACATTTCTTGTTTGTAGATTAACAGTCCTTAAAATGTATGTTTTTATTTTTTAATCTTCAATTCTTTTTAAAATGAAAAAAAACACAAACGAAACTTCACCACGCCGAAAGTTTTTAAGTACAATTGCAACAGGTGCGGCAGCACTTGGGATTTCAGCTTTTGGCTCTACAGCATTGGCAAAGGCCGGGGCATTATCGCCGGTTGAAAATAATCACAATGATCCGAATGACGCCGATGACTGGTTTAAAAAAATTAATGGCAAGCACAGGGTTGTATATGATGTTACACAACCACACCCTGGAAATGAATTGATAATGCCTTTTGCATGGGCCAGGGTTTTTTTAATGACCAATGCTGCTACCGGTACACCTGAAAAAGACAGCAGTGTAGTAACTGTTTGGAGGCACAGCGCTATTCCATTTGCCATGGAAGACAGGCTTTGGGCAAAATATAAATTTGGAGAAATGTTTAAGATCAATGATAGTGTTACCAATGCCCCGGCAGTGCGGAACATGTTTTGGAAACCTAATCCTGCATTCAGTATTCCGGGAGCAGGCCCTGTACCCATTGGCATAAATGAATTGCAGGACAGCGGTGCTATGTTCTGTGTATGTAATATGGCTATTACAGTTTACAGTGCAGTTGCAGCACAAAATATGAAACTGAATCATGAGGATGTAAAGAAGGACTGGTTATCGGGGATATTGCCAGGGGTACAGATAGTTCCCTCAGGTGTGTGGGCTCTTGGCCGTGCACAGGAACATAAATGTGCTTATATTTTTGCAGGATAAAAATTTAATTCAATAGCAGAAAAAGCAGGTATGTAAAATTTTACGTACCTGCTTTTTTATTAATTCTCTATAAAATTAGTTGCCGGTAGCATTAATTTTTTTATCTTGTTTTGAAATTATTTCTTAAACCTTTTACATGAAAAGTATTTTTCTTCTTGCAGCACTTTCCGCCATCATTTTTTTTGCAGCTTGTTCTAAAAAAAACAGTCCCGGTAAAACAAAGTATGTACCCACAACCTATACGATCAATATGGTGCCACTGATACAGGCAAAATGTTCACCTTGTCATCTTCCCACAAAAGGTGGAAGAAAAGCAAGCTTTGAAGAATATGAATCTTCAAAAAAATACGGCCCTGAAATGTTGGAGAGAATACAATTGAACCCTACTGACAGAGGCTTTATGCCATTTAAACACGACAAATTACCTGCAGAAGAAATTGCTGTGTTTAAAAAATGGATCGATGACGGTATGCTGGAAAAATAAAGATCATAGGGATTTGATCCTTGGGTCAACGATCCTGTATAATACATCGGCCAGCAGGTTAATGAAAATAAAAATACAGGCGCTTAATAATACCGAGCCCATTACAATAGGGTAATCAAGTTTTTCCAAAGCATTCACGGTAATTTTCCCGATTCCTTTCCAACCAAAAATATACTCTACAAAAAAAGCACCTGCCAGCAACTCGGCAAACCATCCGGTAATAGCAGTAATTACCGGGTTAAGTGCATTGCGTAAAGCATGTTTGTAAATAATTGCATTCTTACTTAATCCTTTTGCATATGCAGTTCTAATATAATCCTGGTTTAATACATCCAGCATAGAGCTACGGGTTAACTGGGTTATAATGGCCAGGGGCCTTATGCCTAATGTAAAGGCAGGAAGTATAAGATTTTTGAGACTTAAATATTTTTCGCCGGTTACTTCGTCAATATCAAACCAGCTGCCGGTTAAATTTAAACCGGTATAGCCATGCAATACCACACCAAAAAAATAAGCAATAATAATGGCCATAAAAAATGATGGTGCTGATATACCTGCTATGCTGGAAAATACAGCAGTAGTATCCATCCAGGTTCCTTTTTTTACAGCCGCTGTTACTCCCAATAAAATTCCGATAATGATGGCAAACAACATGGCGGCAATAGCCAGTATCAACGTTCCTGGTAAAGCTTCCATTAAAACTTTACCTACTTCTTTTTTAGTTTGATAACTTTTACGGAGATATGGCAGTTTAATGCCAAATTTTGTATCACCCCCAATAAATATTCCTTTCAACTGTTTTTTTTCAATATCTGATTTGCTATGAACAGAAATTGGGGATACATCATTTACATATAATACAAGCTGTTTCCATTTTGGCTGGTCAAGGTAAAGGTCGCTTCGAATATTATCCATTGTTTTCTTATCCCCTGTCTGCCCCACTATCATCCGGGCCGGATCGCCGAAACCCTGAAACATGATAAAGACCAATACCACCACACCAAGCAGTACCAACAATGAATAAAAAATCTTTTTTAACAGGTATGGCAAATTATTTATTTGAATGAATTTTATTTGGTGATAGTATTAAAAGCGATCAACTGCTGCCCATTTATTTTTAACCACCGCACCATGCATTAAATATAACGCAGGGTTAACCCTTGCCGCTGTTTTAATGGATGTTACATCGCCCGTTAAAATAATAAGTCCTGGAATAGGCAACACTTTCTTTGCAGTAGCAGGATCGGAAGTTACAATATAAACCGGCAGTTTGCTGGTTTTATAAAACCGGTTAAAGTCTGCATACCATGTATCTTTCTGCTCTTTAAATTCCTGAGCGAATAATAAATAATACTCGCCCTGCTGACCAAGAATAGCTTCGGTAGTATCGTTACCTGTTTCCGTTTTTAAGATGAAATCATTAATAAGTGGCACATTATTTTTTCCTTTCTCTACCAGCACCTGTTTCCTGTCTACAAATTCCCAGGTACTATCTGGTAAAGCTTTAACCGTAAATAGCTTTTCCTCCCCATTCTTTTTATATATAAATGTGTAATCAAATTTATCCGCCACTGCCCCTTTAGGTATCTTACGCAGCTCCAGAATATTATTACCAACTTTAAAGGGGAGACAATCTTTTATAGGGAGATGCTTTAGCACATACCATTGCAATCCCATAACAGCAAACAGGCCGATAAGAAAAATGATCGTGTTTACCTTATTAGAGAATACAGGTTGGATGTACTTTCGGTTAAAAAGTATCAGCAGCACCATTAACAGCAGTATAATATCTTTTGTAAAGGTTTGGATAGGTGTAATCGGAATACAATCTCCAAAACAGCCACAGGCTCTTATTTTACCACTGAACAATACATAGCTGGTTAAAAAAGTAAACAGCAACATCAATAATAATAAAAGCCAGGAAACCAGCTTTGTTCTCCAACCCAGCAGCAACGCAATACCCAAAACTACTTCTAAGGTTATCATTAAAATAGAGAACATCAATGCCTGTTCATTCAACCAAAGCATCATACCCTTCATAATTCCTTCAGCCGCCCATACATCGAAAAATTCCTGCATTTTATAGGCCAGCCCCAATGGATCAATGGCTTTAACCAACCCAGAAAAAATAAAAAGTACGCCTACTAAAATCCTTACAATGTTTACAACTTGCTTCATATCTTAAAATATTTTTTTTTGCATCGTAATTAACCTTTGTGTACCTCTTCCTCAATCAATATCAATCCAAACGCAGCATAATTAATGATGTCATAAAAATTGGCATCAATCCCCTCGCTAATGATGGTTTGTCCTTTATTTAGCAATATCTGTTTAATGCGTAAGATCTTTGCCAAAATCAGATCAACAAAACTTTCCTGGCTCATCTCACGCCACGCTTCACCATAATCATGATTTTTATCCAGCATTAATTGTTTTGCAGTCTCCGCTTTTGAATTATACAATTGCTCTACGGTTTCATAAGGCAGGTCTTCCAGTTCATCATCATTAATGTCGAGTTGTATCAATCCTATTATACCGTAATTCAATATGCCTTTAAATTCACTAATAATATCGTCATCAATTTTTTGTACACCTGTTTCTTGTATGTTGCGTATGCGTTTTGCTTTTATATAGATCTGATCAGCTACAGAAATGATCCTGTACACCCGCCAGGATGTTCCATAGTCTTTGGTTTTCTTTAAAAAAATTGTCTTGCAGCTCTCAACTGCTGTATCGTATTGTTGGTTAGTATTCATTTATCAATGCCCGTTTGTAACTTAGTGTGATAATAACTCAAAAATAATTGAAAAGACCTGATGAAGAGCATAAACTGTAAAGGAAAACTTTTAAACCTGGATGAGCCGGTGGTAATGGGTATCATAAATGCTACGCCTGATTCATTTTATGAAGGGCATTTGAAATTGAACCCTAAAGAAATTGTATCACTTGCAGGAAAAATGATCGCTGATGGTGCTTCAATTTTAGATATTGGGGGGCAAAGCACTAAACCCGGAAGTGCAGCTGTTTCTACACAGGAAGAAACAGACAGGGTTTTACCTGTGCTTGAAAGTATTCATGCTGTGTACCCCGATATTATTTTATCAATAGACACTTATAATAGTACCGTTGCTATGGCTGCGGTTGCTGCAGGAGCTACTATTGTAAACGATATAAGCGCAGGCAACCTGGATACGGAAATGCTGGCAACAGTCGCAAGCTTGCAGGTGCCATATATATGTATGCATATGCAGGGAATACCGGCAAATATGCAAAAAAAACCTGCTTATACAGATGTAATCACAGAAGTGCTTGATTTTTTTATTGCTAAACTGGATGCCTGTTCAAAGGCGGGAATACAGGATGTAATACTGGACCCAGGCTTTGGTTTTGGGAAAACTATTGAGCATAATTTTCAATTATTAAGGTCTCTTGTAGTCTTTTCTATTTTAGACAAGGCTATACTGGTGGGGTTATCCCGCAAAAGTACAATCTATAAAACACTTGCTGTTACTCCTGCTGAAGCTTTAAATGGCACAACAGTTTTAAATACTATGGCATTAATAAATGGCGCCAATATATTAAGGGTGCATGATGTAAAAGAAGCTAAAGAAGCGGTTATACTTTTTAATGCATATAACAAGGCGCACTGAAAATTCAGGGCGCCTTGTTTATAATTTTTTTTCTATTTTACTTACTGCCTTTCTTCAAAGAATCAGGTGCAGTTATTTGCTCCTGCTGCATTTTCTTCATCATCTCTTCCTGCATTGCCTGCTGTTTTGCTAATAACTGCTCTTCTGTGATGGCATCAATAACATCAATATCAAATACCAGATTTTTATTTGGACCTATAACATCTCCATTTCCCTGTACACCATAACCTAATGTAGCGGGAACATAGATAGTTGCTTTAGATCCTTTTTTTAATTGTAGTAACGCATCTATCCAACCCAATACAACATTAAATGCACTAATATTAACATCATAAGGTTGCATATGTTTAAATTTAGGATCAATATTGGAATCGAATACACGGCCACTGTCAAGCGTACGGCCAGTATAATTTACTACTGCTACACTTGTGCCGCTTAGCTTTTCGCCAGTACCTTCAGTAGTCATAACAATATAAGTACCCCATTTGCCCTTTTGAAATTTAATATTATTTTTAGCCAGGTGCTCTTCAATTACTTTTGACTCTGCATCTAACTGGGGTTTTTTTGTAGCCAGTTCTTTTTCCAGTGACTCCATTTGCTTTTTGTAAAACATGGGTTTTGCCCTGGCTGTTTCAGCTTTATTAGCGCTGTCTGCCTGATCTTTTGTTTCAAAGAAGTTTACCATGGTTACATGTGTATATAGGTATTTTCCTTTGACCATAAAAGGGGGCATTTCCTTTCCGTCTTTAAATGCGGTATCAGTAAGCAACCTGATAACAAGGCTGTCACCTTTTCTCATCTTACTTAAAACTTTAAAATAAGCCAGTGGTGTATTTATCGAATCCATTATCTGGATACGTGGCATAAATTCTCTTGTATCTAATAAAACGGTATCCTTTGTGCCGCCATAAACCTGCTTTATATGTATTTGCATAAAGTTGCCATACCCGATAGTTTTTCCGCTACCTGAGGATATCAGTTTATACTCAAGGCCTTTGTCTCCTTTTTTAAAAGAACCTGTACAGGCTGTTAAAGCCAACATGCAAATTGCAGACAGATAAAAAAATTGTTTCATTGTGTGTATTTTGTTTATTGTGTTTAAAATTGATAACTGCTTAACTGTTCCATATTCTCTTTTATGGCTGCTTTAAATTTTAATACCACTTCTTCCAGCGGTTCTTTATTAAAGCCCCCTGCTGCATTAAAGTGTCCGCCGCCATTAAAATACTTACGTGCAAAGGTATTTACATCAAAACCTCCCTTGCTCCGGAATGAACTTTTGCGCTCTTCCCCCCTGTCGATGATAACTGATGCCAGTTTTATTCCCTGGATGCTTAGCGCATAATTCACTAATCCTTCTGTATCGCCTGTCTTTACATTAAATTTAATAAGATCGGCCTGTGGTATAGTAATAAGTGCTGTATTGTATTCGTAGAACACTTCCATACGGTTCAATAATACATGGCCTATAAACCGGAAACGGTCTTCTAAAAAATTATCAAATAATTCCTCATGCACATGGCTGTGTTCCAATCCTTTTTCTTTAAGATCATATACCATTTTATGAACACTGGCCTTGGTGGAAGGAAAACGGAATGAACCTGTATCTGTCATCACACCTGCATACAAACATTCCCCCATGATAGGGTCTATCAGGTCTCCTTTACCGGAATCCATGATAAAATCATAAACCAACTCAGCAGTTGAACTTTTATGTACATCACTTATACCGTATGCAAAAACTTCAGTTTGTGGTTCCTGGTGATGGTCAATTAATATCCGATCTCCTATAGCAACACGTAATTTTTCCTCCATACGTTTTGTACGGCTAAGAATATTAAAGTCTAAACAAAAGATCCACTCAGCTTCCCCTATCAATACGTCAGCCTTAGTACCCTGGCTTTCATAATCCAGAACTTTGTCACATCCGGGCATCCAGTTTAAAAATGTGGCCCAATTAGTAGGCGATATTACCGTACAGCTATGCCCAAGCCTGGTTAAAAAATGATACAGCCCTAAAGTAGAACCCATGGCATCTCCATCGGGTTTTTGGTGCATTGTAATAACCACTTTTTTAGGAGTAGTAAGCTGGCTGAATAAATTGTATATTAACTGCATAAAGGCGGCGCAAAAGTAAGTAAAA
>JAYUYX010000080.1:0-15207 GCA_043752205.1 Chitinophagaceae bacterium | reverse complement strand
TTCCACAAATGTTTTTCAACCCAGCCTGTCTCTTCATGAATTTGTTTCATACGATCGTTCAAACTCATAGGAAAATGTGTCACGATAATAATTTGCTTAGGATCATTTATCTTTTCTTCAACGGAGGTAACAATTAAATCCAAAGTTGCCTCTAGTAATTCCGAAGGTTTAATTAAATGATGATTCCCTTTTTCATTATTTATTTCCCCTTTTTCATTGTAAACAGAATCTAATTCAACTATAAATCTTCCATTTGGCAGTTCGCTAATTGAAAATAAATTATTAGTTACTAATTTTTTTGTGATCCCATATTGGGCAGAGAATGAGTCGAAAGACGTTCTATCACTTTCCAAATGATTTAGAACCTTCATGTCATGATTTCCAATACTTAAAATTACGTTCTCTGGTCCAAGAGAAAATTTTGATAAAATGTAATCTAAAACCTCTTTAACATGGTCAAAATTCTCAACTTTCCCTTTGTTTATGAAATCCCCAGAACAAATCAATAAATCGATATTTTCTTTATTTTGAGTTTTCATCTCATTATAGAGACTATTGATATAATCTCTATAAAAGCCTTTTCTGAGCTTTTCTTCAATTGCTAAGGGAGTATCAATATGCCAGTCTGTAAGATGAAGTATTCTAAATTTATTCATATAAGTTTATCAAAAAAGTTTATAGTCAGCATTTTTATTTTTTGTTAAATCCACTAAAGAATGAAGTTTAAAATCAGAAAATCTATTGGGTAAGAATAATGAACCTAATGTGAATGCATGAGTTAGTTTGCCATTATTCATATATGCGAACATTTGTGTAATTCTAATTTCAGTTCCAGCAAAAGAAAAATCGCCAATATATAGATATTCGTATTTATCCTGTCGGTCTTGTATTTTGGAGTTTAAAAAATTCCTTTGTGGTCCAAGAAATTCGATTGTTTGAAGGGGATAATTTAGAAGAAGACTAAGAGCACTTGCAAAAGGTGTGCTTCGTAATGTTACGGAAAGAAATTTAAGCGGATATCCTTTATTTTTTCCGATTTCATATTTTTCAATTTCTTCTTGCACAAAATCAGAAAATGCTATAGATAGCCATACAAAGGTATCTCTATTTGAAATCAATTTGCTTGCAGTGTATTCTCCATTCGCATAAAACGGTGTAGAAGACAATAACTTGTATTCCAAATTTTCATACTTACAGAAAGATTCTAGGATGTATTTGTCGCAATTTTCATTTAATTTTTGCGATATAGATTTTAACACTGAATCAGTAATTTCAAAGTCATCTGTAAAAGTGATAGAAACAAAATGATCTATCACTTGATATTTACCAGCTTTACAGAATTCTTTGTACGAGGAAGCAATTTTTTCTTCTATGGCAATTGAGTTTATAAAGAAAATATTTCGTTTATTTTTTCCAATTGATTGAAATAGGTGATCCCAGGAGTGGTCAATAATATTAGAAACATTCTTGCAGTCTATTATTACAGGCTTTTTATTTTCAATTTCATCATATATAGACTTTAAATAGTCTGCCGATGCTTTTGGCAAATTATTTACATTGACAAGGCCATTATTAATCCAAATGACAGCTGTTAGTCTTAAATAAATAAAGTCCGTAAAAGAAATATATAATGTTGGCATATTAAAATCTAATTTCAAAGCTTATTCTAGTGCCTATTAAAAAATGATTATAAATTCTGTAATATCCTTCTTCCAAAGTTTGCCTATCAACAATTTTTTCTAGAGGAGAACCAAAAACATTCGAGAGATCCGGTGTATGTTTTTTTAAATCAATTTGATCAAAGTAAGCAATTGCTTTACGCCAATTCTTTTTTTGCCATCGAATTTCAGCATCATATGATGAAAGTGTAACCCATCCTTCGTTAGTGTTATCTAGACTATCATTATCATAATTTAGAACCTCTTCAATTGCCAATCTTAAACCATGAATATCTTTTTGAATTAAACTCCCAATAAATATGGCTTGTGCATCACTTATTTCTTTAAAATGCGGTATTTTAAAAGTTTGAAAAAGGCTTTTTTTGAATCCAATACCAGAGTCTGAAACAGAAATTGTAATGCTTTTTGAAGTCCTTTGTAACGCTACAAAGGCAAATTCTTGTCCATGCATTAATGAATTAACTATTAGCTCTAAAAGAGTGTTATACAATGTATTTTCTAAAGTGTCGTCAAAACCTTTAAAGATATTGGCACACCGTACTCGTAGATTACTAATAATTTTTTGCTTATGAATTGCTTTCTCAATTCCGATTTGTTCAGGTGGAATATTTGAAATTGGTTTAATGTCACCAAAGTAAAGTAAACGTGTGTTGGGATTAAGAAATTCATTATTGAATCTAATTGTACCTTCAAAAACATCGGAGAAAGAAAAAATGTTTAATTTTTTTGCAATTGGAATAAAATGACTGTCTTGGAGAATAGCAATTACCTGAGGATCCCATTTCATATGCACAGGGATAGGATAACCAATAAAATCTTTTAATTTTTTTCCTACAGATAATAATGAAGCTAAAGCGGGTAAGCTTATTGATCGACCTTTCATATCTGAAAAATCAAATGAAAACTCTGGTCTTCTTCCGTGAATATAATCGTTCCTAATTTGAAGAAATTGAGTACCTAAATAATAAACTAAGCTGTTTATACTTGTTGCTGGTCCTACAGTAATTATTTTTTTTCCCATTTTTGCTGATCCTCATTCAAATCTAAATGTAATCCTATGATTCTGATTTAAAGCTACCTATTCTTCAATAAAAGTTCACTTGAGGGATATTAGTTAATTAATATCTCACAACATAAACTAAACTATTTGCTTTGTCAATACCTCAAATAGGTAATCTTCAGGATTTCGGCTTCACGCAATAAAAAAAGCCGGTAACGTTTACCAGCTTTGTAAATTATTTATTTCGTTTGCTAATACCTACTTCGACAGGCTCAGCATGACAGTACGTTTACTACTACTTCCCCTTATACTCAAACACCAACACCGCATTCTCCGTTAAACTTGCGCTGCTATACAATTCAAAACGTTGCTTGCCGGCATTTACTACAATTAATGCAGTGTTAGGCGCTATGCTGCCCAGGTTATGTGCAAATAGTACGATCTCGTGCTGCGGCGCTTTTTCATCCAGCTGCAGGTTAACCACAATAGGATTTGTTGAAAGGCCGCGGTTACCCACCAGCAGTTTATTATTGTAAAACACGCTGATGCTATCGCCGTCAACGGTTCCGTTATCAAATATATTCAGTGTAATGTTGGATACTGATACCGGTATGCGCTTGATTACATTGTTCTTACGGCCTGCAGGCAGGGTTTCATTTTTCCCCGCCGTTGGCGGGGCAGGTGCAGCCGCAGTAGTATTTATCTTATACTCTTTTGGATGCTCAGCACCCATCAGGTTCTTTGTAAAATAATCCCAGCGGCGGCGGGTCATGTAGTTTGCATCGGCGCCATAACCGTGGCGGGCATTGGGGAACAGTACCAGATCAAAATCTTTATTGGCTTTCTGCAATGCATCTACTACCAGGTAAGTATTGTAAGGAGGTACATTATCGTCCATACCGCCATGGGCCAGCATAAGCTTGCCTTTGAGGTTACCGGCATTTATTTGATTGGCCTGCTTCTCATAATTGGTTTTTCCATCAGTGCCTTTTACTTCAAGGCCAATATATCTTTCGCCCCAGTCGTCTTCATAGTTGCGGTTATCGTGGTTGCCGCTCTCGGAAATTCCAACCTTATAAAAATCGGGGAAGCTAAACATGGCATCGGCAGTGGCAAAGCCGCCACCGGAGTGGCCCCAGATGCCTACCTTATCCAAATCCATATAAGGCCTTGCTGCTGCCAGTTGTTTAATACCGGCGATCTGGTCGGGCAGCGTATTGTCGCCCATATTACCATAACAGGCATCGTGGAAAGATTTGGAGCGGTCGGGGTTACATGCGCCATCAATGATCACCACAATAAAACCCAGGTCGGCCAGTGCCTGGTGATCGCCACGGGCAGGGCCAAAATTACGGGTACCAACTCCCCCGCCCTGCGGGCCGGGATACACATAATTTACGATGGGGTATTTTTTTGTTTTATCAAAATTAGCCGGCATGAACATGAGGCCATAGAGATCCCATTTATTATCGGCCGAGCGAACCTTGATGGGCTCGGGTGCCTTCCATCCTGTTGCCAGTAATTTGCTGATATCTGTTTTCTCCAGGGTTGAAATTAATTTACCGTTCATATCCCTTAACACAGAAACCGGCGGCACATTGGGCTGCGAATAATTATCAGTAAAATATTTTCCATCAGGAGAGATATTGACATTGTGGTTACCAAGCTCCGGTGTTAACAGGGTAAGACCTGTGCCATCAAAATTAATCTTATAAAAATGGCTGAAGTATGGATCACGTCCTGCCTCACGGCCATTGGCATTAAAATATAACACACGCTTTGCCTCATCAACCCTTAATAACTGCGTTATCACAAATGCGCCTTTGGTAATTTGATTTTTTAATTTGCCTGTATTGGCATCGTATAAATATAAATGTCCCCAGTCATCACGCTCGCTGTACCAGATGATCTCGTTGGTCTTATCTAAAAAACGGTTGTTGATGGTTCCCTGCCCGCTTTCATATTGCGTAGCAACTTTTTCTTCCATCACTTCTCTTACATCACCGGTCATCGCATTTGCAATGCGTACTTTTTCTATTTTATGATCACGGCTGGTAGAAACAAACATCAGTTTACTTCCATCGGCATTCCATTCATTATCATCATAGGGCCCGCCGGATGAAATATCATCGCTGAGGGATCCTCTCCTGTCATCAGCAGGAATCTTTAAACGGATCAGTTTTGCGTTATCTACATCAATGATCACACGTTCTATCTGTATCACTTTTTTATCTTCTGGCAATGGATATTTCCAGGCTTCTAACTCAGGCGCACCAACTTTTGTTTTTACAAGATACATATCACTTACATGGCGCTGGTCTTGTTGAAAGGTTGCTATCTTTTTTGAGTCGGGGCTCCAAAGCATGATAGGGCGGTCGCTATGTGTCCAGCCGGCATTGTCGGTAGCATAACCATAATCTTTTATGCCATCAAAGGTGAGTTGGGTTTCTTTTTTGGTATCCATGTCACGTACCCAAAGATTCCAGTCTTTAATGAACGCTGCTTTTTTACCATCAGGACTAACACTTTCCAATGCACCTCCCCTGCGTGGGGCCGGACCATCATCAGGAAGTATTGCTTTTTTATCGGCGCCTGTTTTGCGGCTGCCATCAGCTGGATTGACCAGCACGTATTCCCTGCCGCCATCAACAGCTACCGAATACCAAAACTTACCATCGGGTAGCCAGGTGGGATTTACATTGTACCGGTACACCAGTTTACTGGTGTTGAAGCCTAAAGCTTTTGTAGCCTTATCATAATCGGCTGTTGATACTACCTTCCTGTCGGATTGTGCAGTTACGCTAATTGTTGTGCCTGCAAGTAAGGCAAGAATAAAAAGTTGTTTTTTCATATTGAAGCTTTTCTTAAGTGTTTCAAATTTAAGGTTTAATGGGGATTAATGGTAACCACTTATTTGAGCGGTTGAAAAAGCATATGTGCTGCTATAGGAAGATCAATTCTTTTCTTTCTTTTACTTTTTTGTCTTGATACAAAATAGGCAAGCGAGAGGGAGCTTGCGAAAAAAAAGATCAAGGCAAACCCTGCCTACCGGCAGGCAGGCCCGATGGCTCCGCCCGTTTTGCCTGGCCATCGCCACGGTACCGCTTAACTTTTTTTAAAAGCAGCAAATAACAAATATCATTTATCACCTAGCCTTTAGAATCACCAAACTTCTTTCTCTAATATGGATGGCAGCCTAACTAATAGCAAAAGTAAAAATGGAGAGCAACCATGGTCGCAGTTTCTCTAACTAAAAAAGAAAGGTGGGTATCCGTCAAACCAAAAACTTTGAGCAATCTATTTAAGGTTGTGCGCCTAAGAGTAGCGAACCAATGTTGAAGCCACAGTAGTACAACCGATGCACATAGCTGCTTCCGGCAAACGGGGTGTAATCCCTGCCCGTCCGGTCAGGCGGGGTTTGGCGGGCTCTTTTTTTGGTTCTCCTGAGCGGAGTCGAAGGGTTGGAGAAGCAAAAAAGAATAATAAAAATCATGAAGTATAAATGATAAAACCTGCCATTTTATTTATTATATACCCGGCATTGTGAAATGCCTTCTTTATTATTTGGATAAAAAAAGTATAGAAAAAGCCCCTTTAAAAAGGGGCTCGTTTTATTCTAGAGTTATCAGAATTATGCGTTGATGATCTTTGAGCGCTTGATATAAGATTTATCAGGACTGTAAATAAACAGGCATGTACCGCCCTTAATTTTATTAATAATAGGCTTACATACATTTTCAGGTAATGCAGGGCATCCCCAGCTGCGGCCCAGAAAACCCTGTGCCTTGATAAAACCTTCATTAGCATAAGCAGCCGCATGTATAACAATAGCACGACGGTTAGCATTATCATTGATACCCCTTTCAAGACCTTCTAATTTTAATGAATAACCGTGGCCGCCCATGTACGTTCCCAATGTTTGATAAAAACCAGGACTGCTTTTAAGGCTTTCCGGTTCGTTAGAAAAATTCTTTGCCATTAATGCACCCGTATTAACGCCATGTGCTACATAGGTATTGAAAACTACTTCTGCTTTTTCAAGATCAATTACAAACAATCTTTTTTTAGAAGATGGCTGGCTGAAATCAGCGATAGAGATGATGCGGTCATTTACCAATTGGCCTGTCTGCACCAGGTGGTTAAAACCCTTGATGGCATACTCAAAGGTTTGCAGAGATAGGCCTTTAAGGTCAAGCTCCATACTATCGTACAGGCTTGCAATATTATTCAATAAACTTGTATTTGTTATAACAGCTGCAGGAATTGCAATTGTATTTATAGCTGCAACAGGTGCTGTTTTAAAAACTGGCTTGTTGTGCGCTGATATTAATACAAAATGCAGGGGAACGATGAGGATGCTGGTGAAAAGTACGGATAGCTTGTTCTTTATAACTGATGTCATGTGTGTTGGATTTTAAAGAAGTTATTCAAAGCCGTTTAACAAGTGCAAAGGTCGTCTTTCTAATACTAGCATGATGTTAAAGAAAAGCCCCGTTATGTTAAAACGAGGCTATATTTTTTATATTGTGCTATTTATAATATAAATCATAAATAGCTGTTTGTCTATGCTTTGTAACCATTTTTTGCCATTATTAATTAAACATCTTAGCTAATAGAATTTTATCGTGTCCGTAGATATCTTCAGCAAAATGTAAAAGGCCGGCTTCATCAACCCAGGCGGTATAATAAGTAATGAGTACAGGCACCGTATTTTTGAGTTTTACGAACTTCTCATTTCCGCTGTTCATGGCTTCATCTATCTTTTCGGGTGTCCACTCCGACTGATCCTTTAATAGGTATGTGGCCATTTTTACAGGATCACTTAACCTGATACAGCCGTGGCTATATGCCCGTTTGTCTTTTGAAAAAAGCGATTTTGCCGGGGTATCATGAAAGTAAATATTGAAACTGTTGGGGAACAGGAATTTGACCTTTCCCAATGAGTTCTTAGGGCCGGGTAGCTGCCTTATAACAGGCAAACCTCCTTCATTACCGGTACTCTCCATATTTTGAGAAGCCAGGTAATTGGGATTCTTTTGAATAGACGGCAGTATCTCATTCTTTACTATGCTGGAGGGCACATTCCAATAAGGACTGAACACAACCTGGTTAAGGTTACCAGTAAACATCATAGTACTATGAGCCTCCTTACCTACAACTACGGGCATATCAAATACTTTGGTAGCGCCTTCCTTTACATGCAATACAAACTCAGGAATATTTACAACGATCATCTGGCCTTTGGGTTCATTTACCATCCACTGCATACGGCCCATATTGAGTAATAATTGTTTTACACGGTCTATAGCAGGTACATTAATATCTTTTAGCTGGGGATCGGTAAGTATTCCTGTAGGGGTATAACCAAACCTTAGCTGTATGTTTTTAATACCTGCTTCAAGTGTTTCATTGTAAACAGCTGTGGTATCAGCAGGCATATCTCCGGTTAATTCCAGCCGCTTTTTTAATTGCAATATTGCCGGTGATGAACTTCCTTTTTTTAATTGTTTTGCAGAAACAGAGATTGTAGGCCAACCACCTGCTTTAGCAATGGCAACATATTTTACAAGCTCACCCTTTAAAAGTTTATACGCAGTATTAGCATCCGCATAATATTTTTCATCTTTGTGTTTTTTTGAAATGAGCGAATCGGCCAGCATTACGGGGTCTTCTTTTTTCCGTGGAACAAAACGCTCCATCTCCTTACGTTTTACCATACCATCTTCAAAATTATTGAGGGTGTACATGATGAAGTGCTTGGTAAGTTTTAGTTCTGTTTTTATGATAGCAGGGTCAGTGGCTCCTACGTTGAAGCCATCGGCTTCTTCTACATAGGCATTCATTTTAGTCTGCAGGCTTTTATCTTTTAAAGCACTGTCATTAGCATAGGTAGTCTGATAATTGTGCATGTTCCAAAAGCCACGTGCCTGTTCGGTTAAACCATTATCAGTAAACCAGGCAAACTGGTAATTACGGGTATTGTAAAAACTGGTCATGCGCCTTACCAGGTCTTCATCCGTCTTATCATCGGCAAAGAATTTTACCATTACGGTACTGTCGAAGAAAAGGTTGTTATACGCATTGGCTGTACTGATGCTAAGATCACGCTTAGACATTTTTTTTGATTGTTCTTTTTTGCTGTCGCTGTTACTTTCACTATCACTTGTAGTTTCACTATTGTTGTTACAAGAAATTAACAACGCAAAAAATATGCATGCCGGGAGAATTGATTTTTTCATGGAAAGAACTAAACAAAAGCTATGCCTATTTAATTTTAGTGATCGGCAAAATATTTTAAGTGGATCTGTCATTGTTTCACTGTGCTTTTAAAATCCGGATCCTCGAACATAGATTTATTGAAGAGATAATATTTTCCATCCCTGTTGTTACGCCAATACCTTTTTCCCTGCAGATCATAATAATATCTGCCATCAACACTTCTTTTAGCATATTTATCATTTACGGTGATCATTTTAGGGGTCGCTAGTTTCTTTGGTTTTGCGGTTACAACTTTTGTTTCCGTGGGAGGAGTTGTGTTTGCTGCGGGATTGGTCTTTTTACTGCAACTGATGATACAAAGGCTAAGGAAGAGTAAGATTATGACGGCAGCTTTTTGCATACATTTTTTTCAAATATTACCAAAAACTCTACCAAATTTCAGTATTTGCCAATATTAAATATCTGCAAAAGTAAAAACCCTCAATAAAGAGGGTTTTCTCCGGGTAAATAGTTGTTAACTCATGATACAAAAACTGGCTGGTTTTAAGGGTACGTTTTGGATTTTAATTCGGGATATGTGATGTCTTTAACAGTACAAAGATGAGACTTGCTTAAATGGTATTTTGTAATGATTGAGAGAAATCATTTGTAGTTTTTTTACTAATGGGTCTTTAATAAATTCGATAAAAAAAATTTAATATATTTTGACAGTTATTAACCGCATACAAAAGGGCTGCTAGTAATAGCAGCCCTTTTGTAAATATGTAAGTAATTAAAAAATTACTTTGCTTTAAGTACAGTACCATCTGCTGCAAATTTCGCCTTTACTTTTGCCCCATCCGGGCTTTTAAGCTGAACTTCATAATTAACCGTTTTGTCTTCGTTCTCTTTTTCTATTTCCACAATTGTGTGGCCAGGGTATTTCTCCATGATTGACCTTACAACTTCAGTTGGCAGATCGCCACTGTTCTCTAAAAAGATCTTAGGCTCAGCTTTAATTAACTCGCCCTCTGGAGATAACCATGCTTCATAAGGAATGTTGTTTGAACGGTAGGTTACAAAATAGTAATCCTTTTGCATATCCCAGTTATCAGCTTCAACCGGATCATATACTACCCATTCAACACCTTCGGGCTTAGTGATTTTGGCCTGGAAGGTAGTAACAACTGGCGCAGGTAATTTATCTGCAGTTATTACTGTACGTGTACCTTCCCCGGCACGTTTAACAACTGTTGTAGTTGTTGTTTCTTCTGTTTTTACGTCTGCTGCTGCAGCATCATCCTTTTTATCATCGCATGATGTGAAGAGCGCTGCCGAGATAAATAGAACCGGCAAATAATTAAATAGTTTCATAATAATAGTTTTAGCAATTGTTTAAAAAAACGTGCCATAATTTTTTTTTATACGAATATGTAAATAAAAAATGCGTAATGCTTACATCCTATACAGATTCTCCGTTATGTAAACTGGTTTATTTTTTTATATGTTCCTCTTCTAAAAAAAATTAAATGTGAAAAAATATGGGTATAGTTTTCCACACATAGCCCGATATTTAACTTGAAATACAAGTATTTGTCTTTAGTGGTTAATATAAGTAAAGACAAGGTTAGCACAACGATTTTACCAAAATGGTATCATTCCATTATCTTACTATATGTATTGCTAATTAGTTGCAACTGAATTGCAGTAAACCATTGTGCAGCGTAACAGAATTATTGTAATGTTCATTTAGTACCGAGGTGGCTCCTCTTCGCCTGCATTATATCCCATGTTTTAGCTCAAATGAAATCAGGGAGATATTTGCTGAATGTTGTTCATACATAAAAAAGCAGCTATTAGGACAACCTATTTCGAAAGAAATATTTGAAGTGATATTGTAAACAAACATAACAATACCCTAAAATATTATCAGATACGTTTTAGCCATCCAGAAATACTCATCCTGCTGCGATTGGCCCGGATAACTTCGTGCTCGGTCTCGTCGCTTTTAAAAAGTACTGCTGTTTGAGATCGGGGTAAAATTTGTTCCACCACATCATTATTATATATCTGTAACTGTCCACCGTTCTCTTCCTGCCAGTTTTCATTTAAATACGTGATTAGTGAGAATTTGCGATTGCTGTCATTTTTAAACTGGTCTATATGGCGTTTATAAAAACTTCCCTCTTCATAAACTGCATAGTGAAATTCACTGGCATTTATACCGGCATAACAGGTCCGGTTAAGATGATCAACAAAATCCTGTGCCTGCTGAAGGAATTCGTTCTCGAAAGCGTTTTCATGGGACTCATCTAACCAGTAAATTTTATCGCCACGCATTTTTTGCCCTATATCTTTTACATCATTGTTGCCAATACCGGCAGCGGTAAACATTTCCTGTTGTTGTAATTGCTTTATATTCTGTTGAAGCCCTAATGACAGTTCAGGCGTTAAAAAAGCCGGTGCAATGCCTACTTTATTTTTCAGGTAAGAGTTGATGAGGAGGTCAAATTGCTTATTCATAGCATGATTGAAGCCGAAGGTAGTTCTTTACTAACCAGTAATCGGTTATTAAAATTCAGAAGCGATATTCATATTCAATCATTACTTTTACTTTTTAATCATCAAAACAATTGCAAATGAAAAAATTATTAACAGCAACTGCTATTTTGGTTTTAGGTTTAACCGCCTGTTCAGATAGCAGCAAAACAGAATCTACCACTACAACAGAAAAAAATGTGGGAGACTCAATCACATCGTCTACAAGAGAGCAGGAAATAAAAGACAGCACTAAAATGCTTGATAAGAAACTTGCCGAACCTATGCCTGACAGTATGAAATAACGCAACACTTAAATCTAAAGAATAATAAAAGCAACGATAAACTGTTGCTTTTATTATTAAAACTATGTAATCATTTACCCACTTTTTGCTTTTCTCGATAATTTGCTACCCAATAAGTGTATATAAATCTACAATTACCTATTGGCCAAAATAAATGTTTATCCACACCTTTTTTCATATCAAGTAATAAAACAAATGTTTACGCATCATTAAAAAAAATACATGTTGCGTTGGCACCTACTTTGCCTTTATTGAATTGTTAAGTTATCCCTAAATATAATTTAACGGCTTACATTTTTTTAACATTTAAAGAACTTACACATGAAAACTACTTTACTATGTGCTGCGTTAGCAGTATGCACACTTTTGTGCCAGAGTCAGAACCTCCCTATGTTTCAAAATTTCAGTAACGGAACTCCTCCCGGCTGGACTTTAATTGCCGCCACTATCAAAGAGTATGACCGCAATACTGCAAATGCCACCTGTGTAAAAGACACCGGTGTAGCTACAAATCCAAGTGCGGGAAGTAGCGGTGGTAATAAAACAGGAATTAAAACTGATACACTTCGATTTGTACAGACATCAAGTATTGTTACCGTATCTTTTAAAAGCTTTGCTTATAGCGGTAATCAATTCAGATGCCAGGACCAGCTTTTCTCACCTACCTGCAGTGCATTCGGACAGGTTTTGCTGTACTCTGTTGATGGTAACAACCTGATTGGAATGAGCGATACCGTTCCGTTGAATTTAACTATTTCAGGTCAAAATTCGATTTCAGCTGTGGTAACGGCCACTTTGACCACGTTTACTGAATTTTATGTTGTGCTCGACATAAGCTATATTAATTGCAGTACAAACGGATCAAAAAGAATTATTATTGATGATGTACTTATCACAGAAATAGCTGGTGGAACTCTTCCTGTTAATTTCAAATCATTTGCAGCAGCACGTGCCAAGCAAACCGTACTATTAAACTGGATAACCGCTACAGAGCAGGATAGTCGTGGGTTTAATGTACAACGTAAAACAGGAGCTACCTGGGAGACTGTAGGTTTTGTAAATTCAAAAGCATTGAACGGAAACAGTAATACAGATCTTAATTATACCTACATGGATATTAATAACGAGAAAGGTATAACTCAATACCGTATTGTGCAGGTTGATATTAACGGCAGGCAACAGATAAGTCAAGTACGCTCTATCCGTGGTGAAGCAAACAGCAAGACTGTGGTTTTTCCTAATCCAAGTTTAGATGGAAGAACAAATCTTTTATTCAATGATCAAAGCGGTAACCGCAATGTTGCACTGATCGATGGATCAGGAAGAGTAGTAAGACAATGGGTTAATGTTAATACATCAAGTATGCAATTAACTGATCTTAAATCTGGCCTATATTACTTAAAAATAAATAATCAAACAAGCGGCGAACAGGAAATGCTTAAAATAATTGTGAAGTAAAAAGTAATCTTTTGTATCATTATTTTAGCCCGTGCAAATGCACGGGCTTTTTTATTATGCTACAATTTTCTTACAAACATTTTCCCTGGCATAAAATGAATAAACCCTGATTTAATACAAAAGAATGAAACCTATTTATTTACTTTAAAAAAAAACGATTCACGGGGCTTATCGTTAGCCGTCTTACCACAAGCCTGAGCCGTTCATCACAAAATCAGTTCGGTAATAGCTATATGTTATTTTGTTTTTTATCTTTAGTACACGCAATGAGAAAACAGGCTTTTATATTATTGATTCCATTTTCAGTTTTTATAGCTGAAACTGCAAGCTTTATTCCTGCTATGCAGAATGCGTGTGAAATGATTTCGGCTAAAGAAAGCTCCTGTTGCATGATAGTAGAAAAAAAAGCGGAGAGCCCATGTGCGGATGAAAATACAGGATCAGAAACTCCGGATGACTGTACCGATAAACCTGATTGTAGCACCTGCCCCGTATGTTATACGTTTATTTTTCAGCAACTATACGAGTGGAATGCCCGGCAGTTTACTTTTAAAAAAATATACGGGCTGCAGTACGCTGGTCATCTTTCTTCTTACACAGCCAATGTTTGGAAGCCTCCCAATGGACTTTCCCTTTAAACACTAATAAATTCATTTCTTAAAAAATAACATTATGAAAAAAATATTAATGCTGGCAATCGTGTGTTCATTAGCAACAGGCGCATTTGCCAATAATAAAAAAGCAAAAAAAACTAAAAAGAGCAAACAATGTACTCAGCAAAGCTGCAAACCTTCCGATTGCAAGCCCGCTAATTGTTGCCCTATGCCAAAATGCAATAAGGCCTAGGTATTAATTTGCGCATTCTTATAAAACCCCGGCCTAGCCGGGGTTTTATTTTAGCAATAAAATAAAAAAGGGAGTAACAAGCGTTACCCCCTTTTAACACAAAACTATAATAGTAATTATTTCTTTGGCATCAGTACGGCATCAATCACGTAAGTAACACCATTACTCGAAATAACATCTGCAATGGTAATGTTAGCCATGCCACCTTTAGCATCATGCACCATCCATTTGTTATCTTTATAATGTATCATTAATTCTTCGCCCTGAACAGTTTTTAATTTTTGTCCATCTTTTAAATCTGTAGACTTTAAAGCACCTGCCACTACATGGTAGGTAAGTATTTTTGCAAGTGTTGCCTTATTCTCTGGTTTCAATAAGTTATCAACTGTACCCACTGGTAATTTACCAAATGCTTCATTGGTTGGAGCAAACACGGTGAAAGGCCCAGCGCTTTTTAATGTTTCCACAAGACCAGCAGCTTTTACAGCAGCAACCAGGGTTGTGTGATCGGTTGAACCTGCAGCATTATCAACGATATCTTTTGAAGCTACCATATTGGCACCTCCTACCATTACACCCGCCTCTTCTGCAGGTTTCATAGGCTCTGTAGCAGTAACAGCAGTAGTGTCTGTTGTGGTTTCTGCTGTTTTGCTGTCATTACAGGCAACAAATGTAACTGTTGTAAAAGCCGCAGCTAATAACAGGGAAAAAAGATTCTTTTGCATAAAATTAATTTTTGGTTGTTTAGTATGAAACAAAATACGTAGCTACATTGTTTTTGGTTTGCCATAAATAATTTATTTTTTTTACCCTGTTTAAGATAACCTGATTATTAGAGCTTTAACCTTATACAAGACAAATTTGTTTGGCGATTTTTTCTTTGAGCAGTTGTAATGAAACGGGAGAAAATGAGAAGTTATCATTTTGAAAAAGCCGTAGACTGGTTAAAGGAAATCAATACCCCTCACAGCAGGATATTGTGCTGGCGGTTAACAGGACTGAGAGGAGAAATCTTGCTAAATTGATTCTATCTTTGCTATTTATTTTTCTATCCTTAATGATACAGCATAAATATCCAGCATGTTATAGTTTTTATCAAACGTAATGGTCTTGATAACATCTAAAACAACACTGAATTTTTTCATATCCGGATCATCTACACCAAAAGGTACCCAGCCCTGAG
>JAYUYX010000079.1:0-33365 GCA_043752205.1 Chitinophagaceae bacterium | reverse complement strand
AAAACAAAGATGAACAACTAAACTCAAAACGTAAACACAGTAATCTTACCCCGCTGTGGATAACGTCAAAAAGAGTCAACCAAAATCAGGACGAGACATTTTTTTTAGACAGACCGTAGAATTATGAAAGTGAAATTTCTTATCACCATTTTTTCATCAGTATTTCTTTCAAGTTGTTTGTTTGACAGTGATAGCGACAAAATTATTGGAGATTATGAAACTGTTTGGATTGATATTCCTCAAACAAGGAGCATAAATAAGGGCGAAGAAATTGTACCAGCTTATGTTTCAGAAATAGGTCACAACTCAAATTTTATAATTGCTAAACAACAACCCATCAAACAAGGAAATATTGTTACAGTTCATACAGACACTACAAATTATTACATCATTACGGTTTCTAACAACTCATTTCAAGACAAACCAGTTTACGGACCACTTAGCAAAAATTCATTTGACAGTTTAAGAAAGGACCTGAAAATTGAGAATATAAAGTTTGATATGTTTTACCCAGAATACTGACAAAATTTGAAAGCATTTGAAGAAATATAAAATAGCCAAAATCATTTCAATAGTTTCTTACCTTCTAATAATTCTAATGGGAAGTATGATTGGACTACCATTTTTTATATGGCTATTATTTACGTTGTTTGACTTTGGAAACTTTGACCAGCTCTTTGCATTTTTGGGTATCATCGGTTTGACAATCAATTTTGTAATATTTAACTCGACAAGAACTTTTAAAATTTTGCTATTAGACATAATTGGTTTTATACTTTTAGCTTCACCACTCATTAGACGACTGACCGCAATCCCAATACAAAAATTCAACTATTTAGCATTCATTATTCCGACAACAATTTTTGGTTTGTTTTATATTATTTCACTTTATTTTTCGGTTAGACAATATTTTTCAATTCAAAAAACCATAAGTGTGACACAATAAAACTGCCTACAACAGGCGGTTTGGCAATATGGTGGCTGGACGTTGTTAGCTTCATCATTTTATCGCTATCAGCAGCAGTTTCGGCGGACGTAATTCTGTTGGGCTTTTGTTTGTTAGCTTCATCTTTTGTATTTTTATTGGGCTGCGGTACCGGGCGGACGATTTTCAAATTCCACCACATCGCCAAGCCGTAACCGTTGTAGACAATTAGATTAGCAGCATTCACTTCAATAAAGTATGGCAAGACAGAAACGTTTTCAGAGGATAATTAAAACGATTTTGTTTGTAGCCTTTATTTTAACAATCGTACTTGTATTCCTTTTCTCATATAGTACTTCTGTTACAAAAAATACTGACAGTTATGAATATCAACTTCCGTTTGACAAAGGTGATAGGCATCGTGTTGTTCAAGGTTATGGTGGACTGTTCTCACATAGTCACATTGCAGCCTTAGACTTTGAAATGCCAATTGGCACACCGGTATATGCTGCTAGAGAAGGTATAATTTTCAGCTATAAGGACGACAGTGATGAAGGTGGGCCTTTTTCAAAATATAAAAACAAAGCTAACTACATAATCATTAAACATGATGATGGAAGTTTCGGTTGTTATTGGCACTTGAAAAAAAATGGAGTATTAGTAAAAAGTGGACGTGTTGCAGCGGGACAACAAATAGGTATTAGCGGTGCTACTGGGCAAGTATTACGACCCCATCTTCATTTTTCAGTAAAGCGGAAATTAAATTACCAGATGAACTCCTTCGTAAAAACAAAATTCAAAACTTCTATGGGTATAGTGCTCTTAGAAAACGGTGAAAGTTATGAGCGCCCCAAACACTAACTGCCGCTCAGGTTTTGTGCAATTGGGTCACGACGTTGAAACAATCATCGGCAGTACATATCCCAGCTTCTATATTCAGCGGAGGTAATGCTGTTGGGCAGTAGTTCTAAACTTCGGCTTTTAGTTATAAATTTAGCCCGGCCTACCGGCAGGCAGGTTCGGTTCGGGGCAAACAGTTGGTTAATTCTACAACTACAAAACGTATATAACACTCCCTGCAATACAAAAAATTAAAATGCTACAATTAATTGGACTGCTTGCAATTTCCTGGTTACTGATTTGGCTTTTTGAAAAAGAAAACTTATCAGTTTTGGGTTTAACAGCTACAAAAGATAGATTGAAATATTTCGCAATCCTTTTCGTAGTAACCGCTGTATGTTGCTCCACAGGGTTTTTTATGAGAATGTATTTTGCCAAAGAGGAATTTGGGTTGAATCCAAAAATAAATATTTGGTTTGTACTTACAGGTGTTTGGGTAATACTTAAATCCGTTTTATTTGAAGAATTGCTTTGCAGAGGTGTGGGACTTTATATCCTGATAAAAAAAATTGGACAGAGATGGGCAATTATAATTTCAGCAATAATTTTCGGGCTTTTACACTGGTTCAATGCCGGCGTATTTGGTAACGGATTACAAATGCTTATTGTGTTTAGTTATACATTTACTTTTGGTCTTGTATTAGCTTATGCTTTTGCAAAATCGTTTTCGCTTTATTTACCAATTGCAATGCATTTTGGATGGAATTTGATACAGAATTTTATATTTCCACAAAGTCCTTTAGACAATACACTTTTTGTTTCAGTTTTGCAACCAATAGTGACAGTCTCATATTTTGTTTATTTTACAGTTCTTTTATTTCCAAAAATATCTGCAATTGTACTTGATTGTTTAATTATTAAAAAACACAGGCAAATTTGAGCAACCAAAATAAGAACGCCAGCACTACAACATGGGGTTGCCTCCAAGCGTAAAGGGAACACTCTAAAAAAAGTTAGCGATATTGCAAATCATTTATAAAATGAACAAACAAATGGAAACAAGAATTGAAACATTAAGAAAGACGAGACTAAATTTTTTTAATGTAATTGGAGATTTAACTATTGAACAGCTAAACGAAATTCCGTCAGGTTTTAACAATAATATCGCCTGGAATTTAGGGCATCTTCTGGCTACACAACAAGGCCTTTGCTATGTTAGAGCGGGGTTGAAAATGACTATTGACGAACAATATTTTTTGATTTACAAACCTGAAACAAAACCCAATGAATTTGTTGAAAGCACAGATATTGACAAGATAAAAGAGTTATTCATCTCTGCCATTGAACAATTTGAGCATGACTACAACCAAAATATATTTACAAGCTATACGCCGTGGACAAACCGATATGGAATAGAAATTACCAACATTGACGATGCGATCGCTTTTGTATTATTTCACGAGGGACTTCATTTAGGATATGTTATGGCTCTAAAAAGAGTATTAAAAAATTTAAAATAGAGAAATTTGACTTCAATGAATTCCCGGCTTTGCAAATACCCGAACGTTAGTAGAAACCTAAAACGATCTTTATACATTCAAAGCTGACTCTTTATAATATTTGCCTTAATATTCCAGCGGAGATATCCCCGTAATTTTCCTAAAAACTTCCCGAAATGCTTTTACATCGGTGTACCCAACTTCAAACATTACTTCATTAATTGTTTTGCGGTTTGTTTCAAATGATTTTTTAGCAGCTTCTATGTTCATTTTTCAAGACAGAAATTAGTAGAATTTATCCCTAACGAAAAAGTGGTTTGGCTTGTAACCGACAGCAAATTGAATTTTTTTGCCGATAAAACAGAATGGACAGGCACAAAAATAGTTTTTGAAATAAATGAAAATAAAAAATCAAACGGAAGTTCATTTTACACACGTAGGCTTAGTTCCAACAATTGCGTGTTATGGAGGTTGTTCGGGTGCCTGGGAAAGGCTTATTCAAGAAAGTTTATTTAGCCTAATAACTACCGGCTCTACTGATCATTTCCTATCTGTTGTAACGCCTCTTCAACTTTCATCACCGGTAAATTACAAACCTTCTCCCTGCATACATAAATAGTTGTCTGCTTTAGTACCAGTTTATCTTTCAGCAAAGCAAGTTTACTTTCTGTATTGGCCCCTAAGAAAATAACATTGGGCAAATAATGTTTATCAAATTCCTTCCGCTTATTTATGCAATCACTGCCGGTAATGGCAACCTCGTACAACGGAGCTGTAAATAAAGCCTGCAAGCTACCCCAGTTAGTGTAAAAGTAAATATTACGCTGTACATCTTCCTGCACATTCACCAGCATTTGTTTGGCTTTGCCGATATAACTGTCGTTACCCAAAAAATGACCCAGTAAAAAAAGGTTCTTACCCATTTGTGAGTTGGAGGATGGAATTACATTATCAGATACTTCCATTTTGCGGGAGATAAGATCTGCGTATTGGTTGTGTGTATAAAAGAACATTTGTGATACAGGATCAAAGAAATGTTCCAGTGCATACTGCATGATGGTATCAGCTTCAGTAAGCCATTGATCATCAAAGCTTGCCTGGTACAGTTCAATAAAAGCAGTAATGGCAAAAGCATAATCATCAAGTAACGCATTAATAGATGGTTTCCCATTCTTATAATTCCTGGTCATTTCTCCGTTTGGTGCAATGGCCGTTTGCAATAAAAATTTGGCATTGGTAATGGCAGCATTCAAAAACGCTTCCTCATCAAATACCCGGTAAGCATCTGTGTATCCTTTTATCATTAAAGCATTCCAGCTGCTGAGGATCTTATCATCAAGCCCGGGTTTTATTCTTCTGTTTCGCACCTGCATCAATTTTTCTTTTGATGTTGTAATTGTTTGCTGCAGATCAGGTACAGTTAAATTAAACTGTTTAGCGATAGTCTCATCCGTTTCATTCCTCAACAGAATACTGTTACCATGCTCCCAATTACCTTCTGCCGTGATATTGTAATACGCAGCAAAGATTGCTGCATCAGTTCCCAACACACCTTCCACTTCTGCCATTGTCCATACATAATATTTTCCTTCCACGCCTTCACTATCTGCATCAAGTGATGAAAAGAATCCGCCTTCCGGAGATGTGAGTTCTTCCAGTACAAACTGCAAAGTTTCATAAACTGTTTTTTTATACAGCGGATCTTTGGTCACCTGGAAGGCATGCGCATATAAACTTACCAGTTGTGCATTATCGTAGAGCATCTTTTCAAAATGAGGCACATGCCAGTTTACATCGGTTGAGTAGCGGGCAAAGCCCCCCTGCAGGTGATCATAAATACCACCCCATGCCATATTATCTAAAGTGATCCTTACCGTTTTTAATGCATCTTCATTTTTACTGAGGTAATAATAGTGCAGCAAATATTCCCAGTTGCAGGGCATAGGAAATTTTGGCGCCCGGTTGGCGCCGCCTTTGGTAAGATCGAGCGTAGCATGTAAACTATTGAACTGCTTATCCAGGTCTTCTGGTAAAAAATCTTTCCCGCTTTCTTTAAAGACCACGAGCTCAGATAAATCTATTCCTTTTATCACCTGCTCTGCACTTTTAATAAGTGCATCAGGTTTTGTTTTTTTGAGTTCCACAAAATAGAGCAGCATTTCTATCCACTTATCTTTTGGAAAATAAGTTCCGGCATAAAAAGGTCGCCCATCTGCCAATGCTATCGCATTTAATGGCCAGCCACCCCTGCCCGTTATGATCTGTACGGCAGCCATATATACCTGGTCTACATCAGGCCTTTCTTCCCGGTCCACTTTTATACAGATGAAATGTTCATTCATCACTTTTGCCACATCAATATCTTCAAAACTTTCATGTTCCATTACATGGCACCAATGGCAGGCTGCATAACCAATGCTAATGATGATCATTTTGTCCTCGGCCCTTGCCTTTTCTAAAGCCTTATCTCCCCAGGGATACCAGTTAACCGGGTTATGTGCATGCTGCAGTAAATAAGGACTGCTTTCATGTACCAGGTCGTTTGTAAATGCGCTGTTCTTTTCCATGCTGAAAAAAATGATTGGTTGCTATGTTTTTAAAATTAGGCATTAATGATGCCGGAGTAAAAAATACTTTCGATCTGCTACATAAAAAAAAGCAGCATAGGTCATGCTGCTTTCAATAGAATATGGTTTTATTTTATTTTTTTGAAAGGCCAAATTTGCCAAACTCGATGAGTTGGGCAGGCTCTACATAACCACGGGTATAGGTAACGATGTTTCCATCTCCATCGGTGATGATCAATGTTGGGTAAGCTGTTACATTGTACTTTTCAGCTATTGCCGGGCCATCCCCCTTTTCCATATCAAGCGCTATATTGACAAAATTCTTATTGAATAGTTCTCCTACTGCTTTATCAGGAAAAGTATTACGCTTAAGCATTTTGCAGGGACCGCACCAGCTTGTATAAGCATCCAAAAAAATAAGCTTATTCTGTTTTTTTGCTTCGCTCAATGCAGTACTCCAGCTTGATTCGATAAACTTAATACCCTCGTCAGCTTTTTCAGTTGTGGCTGGCACAATAGTGTTATCCTTGTTTTCTTTTGGCAAGCAGGCAATCGTAAATGCAGCTATAGCTATAAATATGGCTGTGATAAAGAGTTTCTTGTTCATAATGTTCTTATTGAGAGCGCAAGTTGATAAATTCTTTCGAGATATGAAACTGCTTTAACATTTTATTCAGTAATAAAAAAAGCTTAAGTGTGGTCCCGGCAAGAATCGAACTTGCATCTAAAGTTTAGGAAACTTCTATTCTATCCATTGAACTACGGGACCATATGCCGGTTTAGCGGCGGAGGAGCGCAAAAATAATTATTAATGGCCCACCAGCCAACTTCTTTTATTTGCCCCGTAGGTGCTAATATCTGGCTTGTCTTTAAGCTGTGTTATCGCCAGATGTCATATCCACGCCAACATGATGCTTTTGCACCATTGTCCATCCTAAAAATCCGGCAATGATGGTTAATAGAAAGCCTGCACCGGTAAGCATGAGAGAAGAGCCCATATCTGGGACTGCTACATTCCACTGGTCCTGTATCAGCCATATATTAATGCCATACAATAAAAGTGCAACTACATTACAGAGCATGTGGAATATCCCTGTCTTTTTTGCTTTTGTTGCCGAGGGAATAAAAAGCCAGTCGATAAAACCAGGCAGCGCAGCTAAAGCAGCCATGATGACTCCTGCAAAATTGGCCACGTAGCCCACTTTGAACCAAAAGGGATCCTGGTTAGAATTATAAGCAATAAAACATGCCAACGCTCCGGTATAAAATGCAATAGGGAAGCCTACCAGCATTACATGGAGTGGATGGCCGAAAATTTTGACCTTGCTGTACATAATAGATAATTTTAGTGAATAGGTAGAAAAATATAATAAAAGACTGTGATATAATAAACCCATTAATGCCGGCTTTCGTTGCATACTTATTTCAATATTTCAATAAGTCCTATATTTGCCCGCAATCAAATTTTGAGCAAACCCGGCTATTTTGGCCAATGCTGTTTTATTAATTTTAAAATAAAATGAAGTTTTTCACCCTTATCATTAAATACCGCCTTTGGCTGGGAATTATACTACTGGCAGCAGCAATCTTTACACATATGCAAACCAGTTTTTGGCCCTCGTTTGTTTTATACCTTCTTGCTGTTGTTGCTATATTGGGACATTTCCTGTTTGGCCCAATGCGTCTTATCCAATCTTATATGGAAGAAGGGGATATGGAAGGCGCCAAAAAAGTGGTTGATTCAATCTGGTTTCCGGGTATTTTAATTAAACCAGTTCGTTCTGTTTATTATACCATTAAAGGTAATTTGGATATGGTAAGCCAGGATTATGAGAGTGCGGAGAAGAACATGAAGAAAAGTCTTGCACTGAGTGGTGGTGCTTTAACCAAGCAGGCTGAAGGCCCCAATAAACTACAGTTGGGTATGCTAATGATGCAGAAGGGTGATATTAAACAAGCAGAAAGTTTGATCCGCCAGGCTATACGGGCGGGCTTACCGGATAATGAAAATAATGCTGCTGCGTATTTACAGTTATGTTCTATCATGATGAACAAAAGAGAGTTCAGAGCGGCAAAAGAATATTTTAAAAAGGCAAAAGGTTTTAAGCCCACTACACCGCAAATTGTTGATCAGATAAAGCAGATCGAAAAATATATAACACGGATGCCGGGGTAATTACACGAATTTAAAAAAACGAATTACACGAATTAGATACTTTATTTTCCAGCACCTCTTTTTATTCAAAAGAATTCGTGTAATTAGTGTAATTCGTTCAATTAGTGTTTATCAAATCACTCCAGTTTCTTTCCACCCCTTCAATACCGCTTTTTCCGCCAGGCTTCCTTTACCAAACAGCAATACCGCTTTTTGTAAAGTTGCATTTGCAGCCTGCTCAAAACTAGCATTTCTTTTAAGCAATTCCTTATCCTGCAAAGCAGCATACCATACAGCGCCGGCCTTATCCCAGGCATTACCATGTAACTCAAATGCGGTTATGTAAAAAGCATGGTTGATAATACCTGAATTGTAATGCACTCCCCCATAATCATCATCTTCAGTATTGGGCATCTTCATAAAATCTTTCATTATTGCAGGCTGCGGATCATCTCCAAAAACAGGATCGTTCTTAAAAGCATTTCCCGGGGCTTTCAGCGATCGGAGTGCATTGCGGCCTATCAATATATTTTTGCCAATTAGCCAATCCGCCTTACGTGCAGCAGTTTTATTGGCCCATTGCTTTATGAGTATGCCAAATACATCCGCAAAAGATTCATTCAATGCACCGCTCTGGTTCCGGTAAAAAAGCCGGGCCTCGTAATCAATAACGGCATGCGAAAGCTCGTGACCAATAATATCCAGGTCGGTAGTAAAGGAGTTGGTAAATTTTTTACTTCCTGATCCATAGTACATCTGCCTTCCATCCCAAAAAGCATTAAAATAAGGTTTACTTTTTTTCTCCCGGTAACAAATGGTTTGCTTAATGTGCATGCCCTTGTTATCAATGGAGTTACGGTTAAATAACTTTTTGTAAAAATTCCATACATGCCCTGCCCCTGCTATTACATTTTTTGCATCCTGCGATTCAGGCATTGGTTCCTGTCCTTCTTCCCATATCAAACTGCCCGGATCATCTGTTGATTCGGCAGCAGTATATACTTTACGGTGAAGTTTTTTTGTTTTTACTGGCTTAGTAAGATCAATAGCCCGGGTAACAGGTTGGTCAGCTTTTGCTGCACGGCTGTTACGGAAACGTTCAGCACTTTCTGCTTCTGTATCGTCGCCCAGCAACTCATCCAGCTTATCGCTCATGTATGGTGGTAAGATACAATGCCGGGGATTGCGGTGATTATTGCACATTGAGATGATTTAAATTTTATTAAGGCAACTGAAATACCTTACAAATATTATTATATAATTCATCAAATGCAATACCCTGAACAGGTAATCACTCAGGAAAGATGACCATATAATTCTACCACTTTTTTAAAGCGGAAATCAAATATGTTCTTTAACTGGCGTTTTACAAAAAGGCTGTTGGCAATATCTCCTAAAAACCAAAACGGAAGTTTATAATGTACAATATCGATCATCTCCACACCGCCTTCAACAGTTTTAAAATGATGCTGGTGATGCCACATGCTGTAAGGCCCGTAGCGCTGCTCATCTACAAAATATATTTTGTCGGCTACATGTGTGATCTCTGTCATCCAGTATAACGGAATACCCAGCATGGGGCTTACTTTATACTCGATCACCTGCCCCGGGTACATGGTATTGCCGTGAAATTTTGAAATGGTTTTAAAACTCATATTATCCGGGGTAATGGTAGCCAGGTTTTCGGGGTTACTAAAAAAATCCCAGGCTTTATCCAGGCTTACGGGTATCTTCTGTACAGTTTTAAAAGAATAAACTTTGCTCATAGCATTATAACATGCAGCTGATTATTTTGTTCAATAATACTTCCATCAAATATAGGCTATCCAGTATCTTTGGGCAATGCGTCATTACCGGGAAATATTGCAAAAGAAATTTGATGAAGAGTATCTAAAGCTCAACAATGAACAACGCAAAGCTGTTGATACCATTGAAGGGCCGGTAATGGTTATCGCCGGTCCAGGTACCGGTAAAACACAAATACTGGCAGCTAGAATTGGAAAGATCTTATTAGAAACAGATGCACTGCCCGAAAATATTCTTTGTCTTACTTATACCGATGCCGGCACCATTGCCATGCGTAAAAGATTGCAGCAGTTTATTGGTGCTGATGCATACAAAGTAAATATTTACACCTTCCATGCTTTTTGTAATGACGTGATACAGGATAACCTGAACCTGTTTGAAAAGAATTCGCTCGATGCGGTTTCGGAACTGGAGAGTATTGAAATGTTCAAACAGCTTATTGATGCCTTCCCAAAAAATCACCCGCTTAAAAGATACCGCGGCGATGTGTATTACGAGATCAATAATCTTCGCAACCTTTTTTCTTCTATGAAGCGGGAAGGCTGGACAGCAACATTCATTACTGAAAGAATTGATGCTTATATTAATGACCTGCCCAACCGCGACGAATACATTGCCAAACGCAAGGTTAAAGATTTCAATAAAGGTGATGTACGCACCGATAAGATAGAAGAGGAAAAAGAGAAGATGGTTAAGCTGGGGATTGCGGTAAATGAGTTTGCTAATTTTCAAACCCTGATGCGGAAAAGAAACCGCTACGATTTTGATGACATGATCAACTGGGTGATCAATGTTTTTGAAGAACATAAAAACATACTGGCCAATTACCAGGAAAGATTTCAATACCTGCTGGTGGATGAATACCAGGATACCAGCGGTACACAGAATAAGCTGGTGCAACTACTCATCAATTATTGGGACAGGCCCAATGTGTTTGTTGTGGGTGATGATGACCAGAGCATTTATCGTTTCCAGGGTGCCAACGTGGAGAACATGCTTGTGTTTGCAACACAATATACAAAGGACCTGATGACGGTTGTATTAACCAGCAATTACCGCAGCACACAGCCTATACTGGATATTTCCAAAACATTGATCAACCGGAATGAAGAAAGGCTGGTGAAACAGATCGAAGGATTGAGCAAAGAGTTGATCAGTTCCCGTATAGGATTAATGGAGTTGACAAACCAACCTGTGCTGCACGAATATAATACTGCTAAAGAGGAGATGGCAGATATTACAAACCGGATCTTTGAATTAATAAAACAAAATGTTGAACCGGGAAGGATCGCTGTTATCTATAAAGAGAATAAGTATGGCGAGGAACTGGCAACTTATTTCCGCCTGAAAAAAATACCCTTCTATAGCAAGAGAAGTATAAACTTATTGGAAAATATTTTCATAAAAAAGGTAATCGAAATTCTCCGTTATCTAAATGCGGAGCATTATATACCTTATGGCGGAGATAGAATGCTATTTGAAATTCTCCATTTTGATTTTTATAAGATCCCTCCTATTGAAATTGCCAAACTTTCAGTAGAAACTGATAAGTTGAAATATAAGGATGAGCAAGCTTCCATAAGAAAGCTCATGTATGACAGAGCTAATAGGCCTCCTAAAGACTTGTTTGACCAAGGAGTAAGTGCTGAGTTAAAAAAAATGAGTCAGATCATTGAGCAACTAATTTCAGATGCATCAAACCTCACTATACAAGGATTATTTGAAAAGATCATTCTTAATGCAGGAGTCCTTGAATACGTACTGAAAAGTGCAGATAAGATTTTTCTTATGCAATTACTTACCCGATTTTTTGATTTCATTAAAAATGAAACTGGGCGTAATCCATTTTTAAAATTGTCTGAATTGATTGACATAATTGATTTGATGCAAAAAGAAGAAATTAAATTATCCATAGACCAGGTTGTGGGCAGCGATCAAGCTGTTAATCTTCTGACAGCCCACGGAAGTAAGGGACTTGAGTTTGAATATGTTTTTCTATCAGGATCAAATGCCTCTTATTGGGAGAAAAAAAGGAAACCTGGTAGTGGATATAGATTTCCTGACACCATGTTTACTTCACAGCCGGCTTCTACGGAAGATGAAGAATTAAGACGCTTATTTTATGTAGCATTAACACGAGCTGAAAAGCACCTTTATATATCTTTTTCCAGAAATAAAAATGATGGCAAAGAAATAGAGCCATCTATGTTCATTGCTGAAATCCTGGAAGAACATCAATTACCAATTGAAAAAATTGATGTGCCTTTGGATGTCATGATTGACTTTCAAATTTTGCAATTCAGTGAAAAAGCACCTGAAATACAAAAAAGTGAAGAAGACTTTATAGTAGCTATCCTGGAAAAGTTTTCTATGAATGTAACGGCCCTAAATGCTTATTTAGAATGTCCACTAGGTTTTTATTATAAGAATTTAATTCGTATCCCTGCAGGCAAAAGTGAAACATTAGAATTTGGAAGCGCTATCCATCATGCGCTGGAAAACTTATTCAGGAAAATGCAGGACAGTAAACAGGAAACTTTCCCGTTTAAAGAAGAAGTAATCGAAGATTTTAACTGGTACATGTGTAAGCATCGGGAAAATTTCACAGAAAGTGAATTTAATAGACGTATGGAGCAAGGTTCTATTGTATTACCCCAATACTATGATAAATATGTAAACACATGGAACAAAGTTGTTACAGTTGAAAGAAACATAAAGGGTATTGTAGTTAATGGCGTTCCTCTGAAAGGTAAATTAGATAAACTGGAATTTACTGGTAAGGAAGTGAACGTAGTGGATTATAAATCGGGCAATATAGATAATGCCCTACCAAAAATGAAGCCGCCATCTGATAAAAACCCTCTAGGGGGGGATTACTGGCGGCAGGCTGTTTTTTATAAGATCCTTATTGACAACTACCAATTGAAAGACTGGAAAGTGATCAGCACCGAATTTGATTTTATAGAGCCCGATAAAAAAGGAGAATACCGAAAGGAAAAGATCATCATCAATCCTCAGGATATTGAAACCGTAAAACAACAACTTACTGATGTATGGCATAAGATACAGGCCCGGGATTTTTATACGGGCTGCGGAAAAGAAGATTGCCATTGGTGCAATTTAGCCAAGGATAATAATCTGGCAGTGGCACTACATGAATTAAAAGCCGAACCTATCGACCAGGAGATTTAGTAATTTTTATACTTTTTAAACAAATCAAACAGGTTAAGTTTGTATTTTAAATGCATTTGATGAGATCTACCCATATCATTTTTTCACTTTTACTTGTTTCAGTGCTGTATACAATAGCCGTTAGTAATTCAGGCTGTGCACAGATAGGCTCACCCACAGGCGGCCCCAAAGACAGTATCGCTCCACGTCTTACAAGCTCAACACCAAAACTAAACAGCACCAATATCTCGGGCAATAAAATCACTTTAAATTTTGATGAATATGTTGAAATTAAAGAGGCCCAGACCAATGTGCTCATCTCTCCCCTTCCTAAAAAAAATCCTGTTATTGATTATAAATTAAGAACAGTAACTATAAGGCTCCGGGATACCTTATTGCCAAATACGACTTACAGCATAAATTTTGGTAATGCCATAGTTGACATTAACGAAGGCAATCCGTTAAAGGATTTTACCTATGTTTTTTCAACAGGTGACCAGATAGATTCTTTAATGCTTATGGGTAAAGTTATCATTGCAGAATCAGGAAATGCGGATAGCACCTTAATTGCCACATTATACCGCGATACAGATGACTCTGCAGTGCTAAAGAGAAAACCTGATTATGTAGCACGGCTAAGTGGCGATGGCAGTTTTAGTTTTATGAATTTACCCCCAGGCAATTTTAAAGTATATGCTTTAAAAGATGGCGATGGCGGTAAGACTTACAATTCAAAAAAAGAATTGTTTGCATTTGCAAATAATGCCGTTACCGTTTCTGCAGATACGGACCCCGTGGTATTGTATGCTTCGGCATTAGAGAAAGAAAGCCGTACCCCTGCTACAACAAGATCTGCGGTAAAAAACAAAAGGCTAATTTTTACTTTAGCACCAGGAGCACAATCACAGGATCTGTTAAAACCCTTTGAAATAAGCTTTAATAATCCCATACAGGTTTTTGAATCTGCTAAACTTATTTTAAGGGACAGTAACTACAATGCTGTGCCAGCTGCTGTGTGGAGCATCGACAGCAGCAGAACAAAGATCACGCTCACCAATGCCTGGCAGCAGGCAATGGATTACCGCTTAATTATGGACAGTACTGCAATTGTTGATTCAGCAGGTAATTATCTTGCAAAAAAGGATACTATCCGTTTTACTACTAAGCAACAAACAGATTACGGTAATGTAGTTTTACGATTCACTAATGTTGACCTTGCTAAACATCCTGTTTTACAATTTGTACAGGGTGATGAAGTAAAGAAGAGCTACCCGCTTACTTCCCTGCAGTGGAGCAATAAGTTTGTTGACCCGGGAGAATATGATCTCCGTATATTATTTGATGATAATAATAATGGTAAATGGGACCCGGGTGATTATTCAAAAAAATTACAACCAGAAAAAGTTATCCTGCTTACCCAGAAATTAGCTGTACGGGCCAATTGGGATAATGAGCGGGACATAAAACTTTAATTGATAATTTTTTAATTGATAATAGATAATGCCTCCCGTTTATTGTACTATTCAATATCGTCAACTACATTAAATTTAAAAAATTATCAATTATCCATTATTCCATTATCCACTAACTTTGCCGCATGATCTTCTCCTCTTCACTTTTAGAAAATGCTGTTAATGAATTTGCCAAATTACCGGGCATTGGCAAAAAAACAGCGTTGCGCCTGGTGCTTCATCTCATCAAACAGGATGCAGCAGAAGTAGATCAATTCAGCAGCATCATTTCTAAAATGCGAAATGAAATAAAATTCTGCAGCCGCTGTTATAATATATCAGATAAAGGCCTTTGCAATATTTGCAGCAATACCATGCGTAAGCAGGAGATGCTTTGTGTTGTTGAGAATATTCGTGATGTGATCGCTATTGAAAGTACGCAGCAGTTTAACGGAATATATCATGTACTGGGTGGTATTATTTCTCCGCTTGATGGCATAGGTCCTGAACAATTAACCATTGACGCATTGATTGATAGAATTTCTACTGAATCAATCGAAGAAATTATTTTTGCCTTGAGCCCAACCATACAGGGCGATACCACTATCTACTATATCAGTAAAAAATTAAAACAAATTCCTGTAAAGATCACCACAATAGCCCGGGGAATTTCATTTGGGGGCGAACTGGAATATGCTGATGAAATGACTTTAGCGAAGAGTATAAGCAATCGTATTCCTGTTGAGAATTTTATTGTCTCCGGTAATTAAAACTTCCTGCAATTTCTACCATCATAGTGTATTAGTTTTGATTTTTAATTGCATTACTTATTGACGAAATCCTGTAGGTTGTCAGCCTCAGTTGTCGAAGGCGGGATGCATGTAAATCATATCGGGTTCGACAAGCTCGCCCGGACAACTTTCAAATAAAAGGTAATGTGCAACCACCACAATTTTTGTAATATGGCCTGTATGGTTTACTTTTGCTGTGCAGGCAGATTTGTTTATTGTTCGGCCTGTAAATTTCTACCAACTGAACTAATAAACGAAAGCAATTCTGCATTACTTCTCTCAGATTGATTCTCGTTTATAAGTTTATGGTAATTTTTGAGGTCGGCTGAACAGCTATGGTCATCATCGTGGAGCCTGCCCTGAATGAAATGAAGGGTCACAACTTCAACTGTCAATTATTTATTGAACTTTAATTGAAGCGAAATGAAAACATTACAAGATTGTTTAAAAGAACGCATCCTTATTATTGATGGGGCCATGGGCACTATGATACAGCGTCATAAACTAGAAGAAAAAGATTACCGTGGTGAACGCTTTAAGGATTGGCATACCGATGTAAAAGGTAATAATGATCTGTTGAGTATTACCCAACCACAGATCATAGAAGAAATTCACAGGCAATATTTAGATGCAGGTGCTGATATCATTGAAACCAATACCTTCAGCAGTACATTTATTGCCCAGGCCGATTATGATATGCAATCACTGGCTTATGAATTAAATGTTGCTTCTGCCAAATGCGCCAGAAATGCTGCTGATGAATACACAGCAAAAGATCCGGGTAAACCACGTTTTGTTGCAGGCGCTATAGGTCCTTTAAATAAAACCTTATCACTTTCACCAGATGTAAATAACCCCGGGTTCAGGGCAGTAACCTTTGATACTGTTGCTGAAGCATATACCGAACAGATAAAAGGATTGGTTGATGGTGGTGTTGATATTATTTTAATTGAAACAATTTTTGATACCCTCAATGCCAAAGCTGCTATTTATGCCGCCAAAAATTATTTCCGTCAAAATAATATTGCAGAGCTTCCTATCATGATCAGCGGAACAATAACGGATGCGAGTGGCCGTACATTAAGCGGTCAGACCTTAGAAGCATTTTATGTTTCTGTGATGCATGCCAACCCAATAAGCATTGGATTAAACTGTGCGTTGGGTGCATCAGAAATGAGGCCGCATATTGAAGAGTTGAGCCAGATAGCGGGCTGTTATACTTCGGCGTATCCCAATGCAGGCCTGCCCAATGCCTTTGGTGAGTATGATGAGCAGCCGCATGAAACGGCACATATCATTGAAGAATGGGCTAAGGAAGGATTTGTAAATATTGTTGGCGGCTGCTGCGGTACCACACCTGATCACATAAAACATATCGCACAGGAAGTAGCAAAATTTCAACCAAGGCAATTGCCTGTAATTGAATTTGAAATGGCAGACTAAATTAAAATTGAATGACTGTTATCAAACCATATTTAAGATTAAGCGGCCTGGAGCCATTGATCGTTAGGCCGGAAACAAATTTTATTAATGTTGGCGAACGCACTAATGTTACCGGTAGTAAAATGTTTGCACGGCTGGTACGTGAAGGACAGTATGAAGCCGCACTGGCTGTGGCTCGTCAGCAGGTGGAGAATGGTGCACAGGTAATTGATGTGAACATGGATGATGCGTTACTTGATGGTGTACAGGCAATGACCACTTTTTTAAACCTCGTTCAATCTGAACCTGATATTGCGAAGATTCCCATCATGATAGACTCTTCAAAATTTGAAATTATTGAAGCAGGGCTAAAGTGTGTACAGGGAAAATGCATTGTGAATTCCATTTCGATGAAAGAAGGCGAAGCAAAATTCATTGAGCAGGCTTTCATCTGCAAAAGCTACGGCGCTTCTGTAATTGTAATGGCTTTTGATGAAGTAGGGCAGGCAGATACCAAAGAAAGGAAAGTAGAGATATGCAAACGGGCATATAAAATATTAACCGAGCAGGTTGGCTACGCACCCCAGGATATTATTTTCGATCCAAACATTTTTGCTATTGCAACTGGCATCGAAGAGCATAATAATTATGCGGTTGATTTTATTGAAGCCACCCGTGAAATAAAAAAATACATGCCCCTTACCAAAGTGAGTGGCGGTGTAAGTAATGTTTCCTTTTCATTCCGGGGCAATGAACATGTACGGGAAGCCATTCACAGTGTGTTCCTATATCATGCCATTAAGGCCGGTATGGATATGGGCATTGTAAATGCTGGCCAATTGGTAGTGTATGATGAAATAGAACCCAACTTAAGGGCTTTATGTGAAGATGTTATCCTGAACAGGAATAATGATAATAACGAGACAACAGAAAAAATGATAGCTTTTGCTGAAACTGTTAAAGCAAAGGGAAAGGAAATAATAAAGGATGAAAAGTGGAGAGACGAACCGGTGGAAAAAAGATTATCGCATGCATTGGTAAATGGTATTACGGATTATATTGATGCAGACACCGAAGAAGCCCGAGTAAAATATCCAAAACCATTGGATGTAATTGAAGGCCCGCTGATGGATGGTATGAATATCGTTGGTGATCTTTTTGGATCAGGAAAAATGTTTTTACCGCAGGTTGTAAAAAGTGCCAGGGTAATGAAGAAGGCTGTTGCTGTTTTAACCCCTTTCATTGAACAGGAAAAAGAGGATAGGAAAAATGCACATAAGGCAGCAGGAACTATAAATGAAGAAACTGCAGGCGCTGCAAAGATCTTACTGGCAACAGTAAAGGGTGATGTGCATGATATAGGAAAAAATATTGTGGGTGTTGTACTGGGTTGCAATGGATATGATATTATTGACCTGGGCGTGATGGTATCTACCGACAAAATATTAGATACTGCAGTAAAGGAAAAAGTTGATATCATTGGCCTGAGTGGACTGATCACGCCTTCACTTGATGAAATGGTACATGTGGCGCATGAAATGAAACGCAGAGGTATAACATTGCCATTGATGATTGGTGGCGCAACCACTTCCCGTATGCATACAGCAGTTAAGATTGCTCCACAGTATGATGAAGGTATTGTTCATGTGCTGGATGCCAGCCGCAGTGTTACAGTAGCCGGCAGTTTACTAAGCAAAGAACAAAAGCCTGCATTTTTACAGAATATAAAAGCGGAATACGAAAAACTGGCAATAGATTTTGGTAATAAAAAATCAAGCAAGCAATTTTTAAAATTTGAAGAGGCTCAAAAGAATGGAACTTTAATTGACTGGACCAATTATACTCCTGTTACACCAACATTTACGGGCACAAAGGTTTTGGCTAATTATTCTTTGGCAGAGATCGCTGAATATATTGATTGGCAGCCTTTCTTTATTGCCTGGGAAATGCATGGCAAATTTCCGGCGATACTCACCGACAGCGTTATTGGCGTTGAGGCAACAAAACTTTACAATGATGCAAAACAATTATTGCAGCAGATAATTGAAGAAAAATGGCTGAACGCAAAAGGCGTTGTTGGTTTTTGGGAAGCTGAAAAAACAGATGCTGATACGGTTGAAGTAAAAAATCAAAAATCAATAGTTAAATTAGAATTTTTACGACAGCAGGTTAAAAAGGCTGCAGGGCAACCCAATTTATCATTAGCTGATTTTATTTCGCCCGAAAGGTCTGATTTTATCGGCGCCTTCTCAGTTACTATACAGGGCATTGAGAAACATATCAAAAAATTTGAAGCAAATCTTGATGATTATAATAAAATCATTTTACAGGCTTTAGCAGATAGATTAGCGGAAGCTTTTGCAGAGTTGCTTCATAAAAAAACCAGGACGGAATACTGGGGTTATGTTTCAGAAGAACACCTTAGTAATGAACAGTTAATTAAGGAAGAATACATGGGCATACGCCCGGCACCGGGTTATCCAGCCTGTCCGGATCATACTGAAAAATATAAATTATTTGAATTGCTTGGCGGCGAAGAAGCATCAGGTATTACCCTTACAGAATCATTAGCTATGTATCCTGCATCATCTGTTTGCGGCTGGTATTTCGCACACCCCGAAAGTAAATACTTTGGCGTGGGTAAAATTGAAAAAGATCAACTGGAAGATTACGCAAAAAGAAAAGGGATAAGTATTGATGATGCTACAAGATGGTTGAGGCCAATACTGGAGTAAAGCGTTATTTTTTATTAAATTGTTCCTGCATTTGCTGTGCGTCTTTAGCGTTACCAAGTCCTTTAATCAAAAACACAATAACCGCTATTTTAAAAACTATCCCTCCAAATATGGTACTGGGGTCAATAATTGCGTTAACTATAATAAAAATACCCATAAGGATTAATCCTCCAACAATAGCGTAATATGGTTTTTTCTTTGTCCAGAATGCCAAAGCAATACATCCCCCAATATAACCTGTCCATAGCAAATAATCAAGCCACATAATCTCAATATCAAAAGGATACTTTGAAAATAAAATAATAGCATTCAGTAACAAAATTGCGGCGGCGATAAACAATGTATTTCTTGCCTGGCGGATGTGTTTGTCATATCCTTCCATCGAAAATTCCTGCTCATTAAAAATTGTTTCTGTGTTATTTTCAACTTTTATTTCTGCCGGGTTATTGTTTTCCATGTTACCTTTATTTACACAAGTATAATAAATTATTTCTAATGCGTATCATTTCTTACAACGTGAACGGTATTCGTGCCGCTATAAAAAAAGGATTTATTGATTGGCTAAGGACCGATCCTGCTGATATCATCTGTTTACAGGAAACTAAGGCTAGCCAGGGTGATGTTGATGTAAAGCAGCTCGAGGAACTGGGTTATCATCACCATTGGTTTAGTGCACAAAAGAAAGGCTACAGCGGAGTGGCCATTTTTTCAAAAATTAAACCAGATAATGTGATCTTAGGAAATGATAATGCAGTAAGCGATGATGAGGGCAGGGTTTTACAGATGGACTTTGGTGATATCAGGTTGATTAATGCGTATTTTCCATCAGGCACCAGTGGCGACCTGAGGCAGGAATTCAAATATACATGGCTTAAGGAATTTCATGCCTATTTAAATGACTTGAAAAAAACAAAAAATAAGATCATCCTGGTAGGTGATTATAATATTGCCCATAACGAAATTGATATTCATGATCCAAAAGGCAATAAAAAGAGCAGTGGCTTTTTACCCGAAGAGCGTGAATGGATGACAAATTTTTTGGGCAGTGGCTGGATCGATACCTTTCGTGAATTTCATAAAGAGCCACATAGATATAGCTGGTGGAGTCAGCGGTTTCCTACAGTAAGGCAAAATAATAAAGGCTGGCGCATTGATTATATTACTGTTACCGAGCCTCTTAAAAAACAATTACTAGATGCAGACATTTTCCCTGATGTTAAGCATAGCGATCATTGCCCCGTGTATGTTGAATTAAAGAACTGATCCTGATTTTAATTTATTTGACATGATTATTTATAACGTTACTATAAAAATTACAAACACTATTCACCAGGATTGGCTGCAATGGTTAAAGGATAAGCATATACCAGATATAATACAAACAGGCTGCTTTACTCATGCAGTTATTTTACACCTGTTGGAAGTTGATGACAGCGAAGGCCCGACTTACGCAGTACAATATTTTGCTAAAAGCAAAGGTTTTTATAACAACTATATTGAAACCCATGCGGGCATCATGCGGCAAAAAAGTTTTGAAAAATGGGGTGATCAATTCATCGCTTTCAGGTCGGTAATGCAGGTTGTTAACTAATTGTGCAAAACAATTGCTTACCGGCTTTACTCAATATAGATGCCTTTTTGACTTCCTTTACAAACCGCACGGGCAAAGGATATAGAAGCAATTCCCATGAAACCCTTTACAGAACCGGATTTCAGAAAATTAGGTGCCGCCCGCTACGTGTAAATATACCCTGCCTTTTGCTGAAACCCCTTATTCTATAAGGTTTACAGGCCATCCCTGCAACAAAATATTTTTTAAAAAAAATTTTGTTGCAGTTAAAAACCTTCTATATTTGTTGCAGTTAAAAAATTCAAAAAAAAATATCATGAACAAAGCTGAATTGATCTCAAAACTTGCTGACGATGCAGGTATTACAAAAACACAGGCAAACGCTGCTTTAGATTCTTTTGTAGCTGCAGTTACTAAAACTTTAAAAGGTGGTGGTAAAGTTACATTAGTAGGATTTGGTACTTTTTCTGTTTCAAAAAGAGCTGCCCGTAATGGCCGCAATCCACAAACAGGTGCTGTTATCAAAATTAAAGCAAAGAAGGTTGCTAAGTTTAAAGCTGGTAAAGAATTATCAGCTAAAATGTAATCTTGTATTAAACACATTAAAAAGCAAGGTGCTGTTGTACCTTGCTTTTTTTGTAAAAAATTAAATTTATAAAATAATAAAAAAGAAAATTATGGGACGTGGTGATATCAAAACAAAAAAAGGAAAAATATTCAGTGGCTCATTTGGTAAAACAAGGCCGGCAAAACCTGCAAAGAAAGCTGTTGTTGCAAAACCAGCTGCAAAGAAAGCTGCTGCTAAGAAAAAAGCCTGATTATAATATTTGATGTACGGTGTACGGAGGCTTTTTAATTCAGGCGTACATCGTACATTATATATTTTAAGGAGCCAGCCTTTCAACCTTCCAACCCCCAGCCTCCAATCTTGCATATTGAATACGGTCGTGCAGCCGGTTTGGGCGGCCTTGCCAAAACTCTATTTCGGCCGGTACTACTATATAACCACCCCAATTTTCAGGTCTGGTAATGGGTACCTCCGCAAATTGATATTCATATTTTGAGATATTCTCCTCAACAATTTCTCTTGAAGCAATAATGCTGCTTTGTGGCGATGCCCATGCACCTATCCTGCTACCCCGTGGGCGGGAATTAAAATATTCGTCATTATCTGCCGCAGTTATTTTTTCTACCTTACCCGATATCCTGATCTGCCTTTCCAGTTCTTTCCAGAAAAACACCAGGCAGGCATTTGGATTTTCAGCTAGCTCTTTGCCTTTCTGGCTCTGGTAGTTGGTAAAAAAAACAAACCCTTTATCTGAAACAGATTTAAGTAAAACTGTTCTTGCTGATGGTATACCAGCAGCTGAAGCTGTCGCAAGTGTCATAGCATTAACTTCTTCAAGTTCGCTGTTAACTGCATCGTCCCACCAGATATTGAATTGAATAAATGGATCACTGGCTACATCTTTTTCCAGTAAACTTTGCATTTGGTAATCCTTTCTTATATCAGCAATATGTTTATTCATGTCAGATAAATTTCCGAAGGTAAAATTCAGTTAATTAGTTCAAACAAAAAAGCATCCTTTAACAAGGATGCTTTTAAATAATTTAAAAGTACCTTATCTAAGCAGGCCCCCAGCGCTTAGGCCAATTGCAGCAAATAATATAGCACCTAAAATTGCAACCAGAATAAAATAAAGACCGATCATTATTACAAAGGCCACAATCATATAAACTACTTTCTTATCTTCCGGTGTCTTTTTTAAATGACCTATACCCAGGTACATCAGGTAAACCCCATATGCCCATGCTGCCAATACAATTAACCACCCGATTATAGGAATAAAGGATAAAAGCCCTCCAACATAAGAAGGAGTACCTGAATAAGCAACAAGTTGTGCTGATTTACCCATATTTTTTTCAGATTCAAAACTGGGTGCAAGCATATCAACTATAAAAACTGTTATATAGTACGATAGCACAGAAGCAATAAATGCTATCACTGCTGTAATTATAAAATATTTCAGTCCAAAGGTACCGGCAAACAGAAGCCCTTTTAATAATGAGCCGGCAGCAGCAACAATTGCCAAGGGTAGCACATAACCAATTAATAAGGATTGTGGAGTAGCAGTTTCTCCATTGATTATTTCCCATTCTGTTTTTGGGGTAATCAAAATGTTTTTTACTCTTTCAATTAAATTCATATGCAACAAGTTTTAGAGGAGTAAAATATACAATAGGACGCAGCTAAGCAAGTCTTTGCATTAAATGTTTCAATGGGGAAATCCTAATTAATCAATGTCCCTTAAATATTTTTGCGATTCCAGTGCCGTAACCCTTATTTTAAGATCATCTCTTTCAAGCACGGTATTTTCCAGCCGGCTTTCCAGTTCACCAATACGGTTGGCAACCTGCTGCAATTGAAAATTTCTTTCCTCTAAGCTTGTTAACTGAGCCTGGATATCCTTAAAACGACTACTGAGGTAAGCATAGTCTTGAATAAGTTCATTATAATCTTTATTCAGTCTGGCCATTTCAGTAAGTTCCTGGTGTAACACAAATTCTCTTTCCTCTGCACCCCTCGCAGCCTGTTGTTTTTCACCCAACCGGTTTTGAATGCTTTCAATTTCTTCCAGATGGTCATCTAATTTACTACGCAACGCGGTTGATTCAGCAAGCTCCCCATGTAAAAAATCTATTTCCTGTTCCCTGGCAGCCAGCATTGCATTGGCATCATTAAGCTGCAGCTGCAGACTATCGTTGATAGAAATAATTTTTTTTACCTGGTCTTCTGATAACATAATTAATAATGATAGATTTTAAGCATCGCCTTCAAATTATTGAATTTGTTGCCTTAAAGCAAAAAAAATCAGCGCTTTTTTGTACCTTTTATGCAATAAAGCCTGTACAAGCAGCGTATAGTTAGATCGGGGTATCTTAAACTACAAAAAAGCCCCATGTAAACTTAGTTATAATTGACGGAAGACGAACTCATACGAGGATGTTTACAGGATGATGCCTCCTGCCAAAGGGAGATATTCAACCGCTTCGCCGGCCGTATGCTTGGTGTGTGTAACCGTTATGCCCGAAACAGTGCAGATGGGGAGGATATTTTACAGGATGCTTTTATTAAGGTTTTTGCCAAGGTTCAACAGTTTAAGTTTGAAGGATCATTTGAAGGGTGGATAAGAAAAATCGTAGTAAACACGGCTTTAAAAAAATATTCGCTTCGCAGGTATGAGAAAGAGGTTGTAGGATATGAGGTAAAGGACAGGGATGAACATGTTATGGAACCCCCAACCTATGGACACCTTACAGAAAAAGATCTTCTGATTTTAATAAATAATTTACCCGATGGATACCGGCTTATTTTCAACCTATATGTAATAGAAGGATACCAACATGATGAAATTGCCGCGATGTTGGGCATACAGCCAGGTACAAGCAGGAGCCAGTTGGTAAAAGCTAGAAATATGTTGCAGAAACAAATTTTACAATTACAAAAAGTTGCGGTATGAACATGAACCGTCAGTTTGATGAACACATAAAAGAGCAATTCAGCAATTATAATGCAGATGTGCATCCACGCATTTGGGAAAAGATCATTGCTGAAAAAGATAAGAGAAGGCCTGCGGGGTTCTGGGTTTCCATGTTTAACAACCGTAACAAATTACTCTTGCTCGGACTTATTATTGCTTTAAGCAGTGGTGGTGCATGGATCTATTATACACAAACTCAGCCTCCCATACATACAGAGATTGCTGTTGATAATAAGCACCCACAATCTAACAACATAACTCTTTCGCAAAATAGCCCTGGCAGTGCTGAACAACTGAATACTGAAGTTTTAAATACCGGCTTTACTGAAACTGATCAAAATAAAAATCTCACAAACAGCAACCCTGTAATTTCTCCGGGTGGTATTAAATCAACTAGCATAGCCCCAGGTTTAGAAAATGTTGGGGAGAATAATAAACCACGCACAGGTTATCAAAATAAAAAATATTATACAGGGCTGGGAAATATTTTAGTTAATACCACATCGCCTGACATGGGAGAAGATGAGTTTGAGGGACAGGGAACAATTTTAGGCAGACTTACTTATAATGCCGAAAAATATACTGTAAAACGCAAGACAGGTAAACCTGATCCGCTATGTTTTAACCCGGTGGTGTTTTTGCCGGATTGTCCTACTATTGAAAAAGATGCTGCAGGTAATAAGAGGTATTTTGAATTTTATGCCGGGCCTGATTATGCATTCCGCAGCTTACATGATACCGGTAACTCTGCTTATCTACAAAAAAGAAAAGAGAGCACAAGTTTCAGATCAGGCTTTAGTGCAGGTATACGGTATACCAAAGTGTTCAACAATTCTATGAGTGTACGGGCTGGTATAAACTACAGTCAGATAAATGAAAAATTTACTTTTACTCAGGGCAATGTTATTCAGGTAACTTATATCATCAATAATAATGGTGATACCATTGGCAGTTATACAACCACCGGAACACGTAACAAAACAACCATCAACCGGTACCGCAGTATAGATATTCCATTGGTTGCAGGATATGAAATTGGTAACGGTAAACTGCACGCCAATATAAATGCCGGCGCCATTGTAAATATTTATAGCTGGCAAAAAGGTGAGGTACTGGATATGTCAGGCAACCCGGTAAGCATTACAACGGGCAAAGGCTCTTCTCCTTACCAGTTTAAGACCAATGCAGGCATAGGTTTTATTGGCGCAGTCTCGTTGTATTATAAATTGAGCGACAAATGGCACATTATGGCGGAGCCTTATTTCAGGTATAATTTTTCGCCGATGAACAAAGAGAATTTAACATTAAAACAAAAATACCATACTGCAGGATTAAGATTAGGGATAAGACTTGATCTTAAATAAAATGAGGCAGCAAAAATTGCAGATGCGGTATCTGGTTAGAGTACAACATTTTTAAACAAATTGGTGATGAATATAAAAACATTCATATTGGTATTAGCAGCAGGCGGTTTCTTTTTAAGTGCCTGTCAAAAAAATACGGATATTTTTGTGCCGGATCCTGGACAGTTAAATGGGGCGGATACTTCCTGGCATGCTGCAGTTACAATCACTATGCCGGTGTCGGTTCTTAAAAATAATTTATTACTTCAGCCTTATTACGATAGTATTGAAGTAAATGCAAGCACAGCCACCGTATTATCTTCTTCCGGATTATTGATTTCTTTTCCCCCGAATTGCTGTGTAAATGACTCAGGCCAGATAATTACAGGCAGAGTAGATGTAGAATTAATAGCTGTTAAAAAGAAAGGAGATATGATACGCCTGGATAAACCAAGTACCTATAATGACAGTTTATTAATAACAGCAGGAGATATTTTTATCAAACTAAAGAAAAACGGCCAGCCTGTTCTGTTAGCTCCTAATGTAAGAATCAATATCCGGTATGTTGATCTGCCAATCAGCCAGCAAATGAATTTCTTTGTTGGTGAAGTAACTAATTCAGGGAACTTTAACTGGTTACCTAACCCTGATCCTGGAAACAATACAATAGCTTTTAGCCCACAGGCATATGAGATCAGTACCAACCGCCTTAATTGGATAAGTCTTGCACATCAATATAATCTGAGTACTGGTTCTCAAGTAAATGTAATGGCAGATATTGCTGCATATTTTACCAATTTTAACACCTTCGCATTCACTGTGTTTAAAGACTTTCGTTCAGTAGTATCTATGAGGGGAGATATCAATACCCGGAAATTCATTACCGGAAAACTACCCGTAGGAAAACAAATTACAGTGGTAGTCATCTCCAAACAGGGTAATGATTATTATTTAGGTTTCGAGACAGCAGTTACTCAAATCCCAACAGGCACTAACCTTAGCCAGCATGTTCGGGTGGTACCCATAAAAAAATCTTTACCAGAAATCATTTCGTATCTCAATTCGCTATAGTTTCTGAAATAAAAAAAGGAGCCGCAGTTAAACGCAGCTCCTTTTAATTATGTTCAATTTATTACGATACCAGGGTGCCTACTTTTTCTCCGGTTACCACTTTCAATAAATTTCCTTCTGTGTTCATGTCAAACACAACTATAGGTAGATTATTTTCCATACATAAAGTAAATGCCGTCATATCCATCACCTTTAAGTTCTTTTGAATACACTCGTTAAAGGTAATAGTCTCATATTTTGTTGCAGTAGGGTCTTTCTCAGGGTCAGCTGTGTAAATACCATTTACCCTTGTACCTTTCAAAATTACATCAGCCTTAATTTCTATTGCACGTAAAGAACCTGCAGTATCAGTTGTAAAATAAGGATTACCTGTTCCAGCTCCAAATATAACCACACGGCCTTTTTCAAGATGACGCATCGCTCTTCTGCGAATGTATGGTTCAGCGATCTGTTCCATTTTTATAGCACTTTGCAGACGGGTATAAATACCTGCTTTCTCCAGCCCGCTTTGTACGGCCATACCATTTATCACGGTGGCCAACATACCCATATAATCTCCCTGTGCTCTTTCAATACCGCTCTCAGCCTCATTCATACCACGATAGATGTTACCTCCGCCAATTACAATAGCAACCTGTACACCTAATTCCAATACTGATTTTATATCCTGTGCGTACCTTGCTATCACTTCACTATCGAGGCCAAAATTTTTATTGCCCATCAATGATTCGCCAGAAAGTTTTAATAAAATTCTTTTGTACTTAGGTAACATAAGTCTTGTAATTTTTGCGAAGATATATTTTTATACCCGTTTACTTGCTTTTATAGAATACATCATGGGCATTTTTTTGTCCATTCCCTTTATATACCACCTGGCGTCAGCAGCTTGCTCCATGTTATTGAAACAATTGTAATGCGAATAAGGAAATTCGTTGAACTGTTCAACCTGTAAATCATTTTTTAATAAAGCATTCACGATTTCCGAAAAAGGATGGTTCCAGCTGTGTTCTATTGATTTAATTGGCGCCAACCTGTCCGTATATGTACCTGAAATTTCTTCTGTTATTATTTCAGTATTAAAATAATTGTATTTAATATGTTCGAAGTTGTCATCCATCATCCACAATACCGGATGAAAATCTACCATATAAAAAATGCCACCGGGCTTTAAATAATGTGAAACAATCTCAGCCCAGGCAGCAAGGTCAGGCAGCCAGCCGATGGTGCCGTAAGATGTAAAAACAATGTCGAATTTTTTATCAAGATGTTTTTTCAGGTCGTAAACATTACAGCATATAAATTCAGTATTTAGCTCCAACTCTACATTTATTTCTTTGGCAAGATCAATGGCGGCATCGCTCATATCAACACCTGTACAAACAGCTCCTTTTCTTTCCCAGCTCATGGTATCCATCCCAAAGTGGCATTGCAGGTGCAACAGGCTTTTCCCTTTTACATCCCCTAATTCTTCCAGCTCTGTTGCATTTAAAGATAACTTCCCTTTTTTAAAGGACTGCAGGTCATAAAAACCTGAATCCTTATGGATGCCTGTACGTTTGTTCCAGGCCTGTTTATTCTCTTCAAAATGAGATTCATAAGTTTCCATGAACTTAAAATTACGAGGAAAAAAGAAAGTAGAAAAAACAGAATGATTGTCATGCTGAGGCACGAAGCATCTTGGTAAGATATTAAATGCTTTAATTAAGTTGAGATGCTTCGTACCTCAGCATGAAAAGTACAGGTTTGATATAAAAAAACCTTATAAAATTAATTATAAGGTTCTTCTTAAAATATTTAAAACTTATTATCCTAAAGCAACTCTCTTAAAGTCTATCACTTTCAGATCAGCATCAACACTCTTTAAATAATCGGCAACAGACTTACTGTTGTCTTTTACAAATGGCTGGGCCATTAAAGTATTGTCTTTAAAAAATTTGTTCATTTTACCATCGGCGATCTTCTCAGCCATTTCTGCCGGCTTTCCTTCTGCCTTTATCATTTCAATAGCAATTGCTTTTTCCCTATCCTTAGTTTCCTGGCTAATAGATGTTTCATCAACTGCTAATGGATTCATTGCAGCGATCTGCATAGCTACATCTTTTCCTGCGTCAGCAGCATCTTTGGTCATAGATACCAAAACACCCATGCGGTTTGCTCCGTGAATATAAGAAGCTACATAAGGTGCGTCAACTCTTTCAAATTTTGAAACAGCGATCTTTTCTCCAATTGCTGCAAGCTTATCATTGATCAGCTCTTCTACTGTTGACCCATTTACGGTAACAGTATTTAATTCTTCAGCTGTTTTTACATTGTTGGCAATAGCTGCATCTGCAATAGATTGTGCAAAGGCAACAAATTCTGCATTCTTACTTACAAAATCAGTTTCGCAACTGATACAAAGTACAATACCGCTTTTTTTATCAGCAGTTGTTTGCGCAATTATAACACCTTCTTTTGCTTCACGGTCGCTGCGTTTTGCGGCTACCTTTTGTCCTTGTTTACGCAACCAGTCAATAGCTGCTTCAAAATCGCCATTGCTTTCTGTTAAGGCTTTACGGCAATCTAACATACCGGCACCTGTTGTTTGGCGTAATTTATTTATATCTGCTGCTGTTATTGTAACACTCATGATAATTAAAAATTAAATAATTAGAAATTGATAATACTGGTAAGGAGATGCTGCATTATACAACACGATCTTTATCTCGAATCATCTTTAACTTGTCAGGTGAGTTATTATCTTGCTCCACCACCGCCACCTGCCGGCCTTCTGCCACCCTGGCCCGGACCTGCTACACGACGTTTAGGTTGAGAAGAAACACCTCTGCCACCACCACGTTTGTTCCTGTCATCACCACCATCTGCCTTAGATTCGAAACGTGCTGCTTTTGCTTCTGCACTCTCTTCACTGTCATGGCTGTCATCTTCATCTTTATCAGCCTGGCGCTCCTGCAATCCTTCTGCAATTGCCGCAGTTAAATAGTTAACGATGATAGCGATTGATTTGGTTGCATCATCATTTGCTGGAATAGCAAAGTCAATTTTGTTAGGATCAGAATTGGTATCTACCATACCGAAAGTGCTGATGCCTAATTTTTTTGCTTCGGCAAGTGCAATGTGCTCATGGCCTATATCAACCATAAATAAAGCGGCAGGTACACGGCTGATCTGTGCAATACCACCCAGTACTTTCTCCATCTTTTCCTTATCACGGGTTAATGTCAAACGCTCTTTCTTTGTTAAGCTTTCAGCGCTTCCATCAGCAAGCATTTTTTCGATGCTCTGCATTTTTTTAACGCTCTTACGAACTGTGTTGAAGTTGGTCAACATTCCACCCAACCAACGCTCAGTAACAAAAGGCATGTTAACACGCTTTGCGCAATCGCTAACGATCTCTTTAGCCTGCTTTTTTGTAGCTACGAACATGATCTTTTTACCACTGCGTGCAATTGCTTTTAAAGCAGCAGCAGATTCCTGTAAGCCCTCTACGGTCTTGTTCAGGTCGATAATGTGTATGCCTTTCTTTTCAGCAAAGATGTAAGGCAACATCTTCGGGTTCCACTTTTTCTTTAAATGACCAAAGTGTACACCTGCTTCTAAAAGTTGCTGTTGTAAGGAAGTATTATTTTCCATTGTTTATTGTTTGAGCTGTTAGGCTTAAGCTTTTAGCTATTAGCGACAGCAGTTTTAATTATTAAGTTTATGTATCAGCTAACAGCTTATGGCTAATAGCTAAAGGCTTCTTTCTCTTAACGCTTACTGAACTGGAAGCTTCTTCTTGCTTTTTTGCGACCTGGTTTCTTACGCTCTACAGAACGTGGGTCACGCTTTAATAAGCCTGCTGCCTTTAAAGCCGGGCGGTAATCAGCACTTACTTCAAGCAAAGCACGGGCAATACCGAGTTTGGTTGCTTCAGCCTGTCCTTTTACACCACCGCCTGTAGCGTTAACCACTACATCGAATTTGTCTGAGGAGTCAACTGTTTTTAAAGGTGCCTCTACCTGGTTTTGTAAATAAACCAACGGGAAATACACTTTATAGTCTTTACCGTTCACTGTTATCTTTCCGTCTCCTTTAGAAAGGAAAATACGGGTAACAGCTTCTTTTCTGCGGCCGACTGCGTTTTTTTGCTTTTCCATTTATTATTTTATTTCGAATTTTTAAATAATTGAGTTGTCACCCTGAGCGTGGCGAAGGGTTAAAATTTTAATTCTTTTGGTTGTTGTGCTCCGTGTGGATGCGCTGCTCCCTGGTATACAAATAATTTTTTGTACATCTGGCGGCCCAAACGGTTTTTAGGCAGCATACCTTTGATGGCTCTTTCTATAAGCACTTCAGGCCTGCGCTTTAAAAGGTTTTTAGCAGGTTCCTCCTTACGGCCACCGGGGTGCCCACTGTAAGTATCATAGATCTTATCTTCCATTTTGTTACCGGTAAGTTTTACCTTTTCGCAATTGGTAACAATGATAAAGTCGCCGCAATCAACGTGCGGTGTATAGTAGGCTTTGTTTTTGCCTCTTAAAATTGCCGCAATACGGGCACACATACGACCAACGGTTTGATTAGTACCATCCACAACGTACCAATTGTGTGTAACGGTAGCCTCGTTCGCATGTTTTGTAGTGAAATGTAATTTGCTCATTTGATTTTTTTTAAGTTTCGTCTTTCGACATTATCCACGGCCATCCCCGTGGTTTTAAATTTGGACGGCGAAGGTAACTGCAAATGCCATTAACTGCCAAAGAAAAAGGGAAGTATTTTTTATCTACCTTTTGCAATGCATTGATTTTCAGTAATAATTTTGCCATAAAATTTAATTCATCATAATCTTAAGATAACAAAAAGGCGAAATTCGTATACATATATTATTAATTATTATGTAATAATGACTACTTTAGTTGCCAAAACTGCTTTTATGGAAAATGATTTACTACCAGGTATTAAAACGCCCGCAAAAAACGATCAGATCATATCTTATTATGCCTTACGTATTTTAATTGGTGCTACCGGTATATTATTACCCCTATTGTTGATCATCGGCAATTTAATTGCCTATAATAATTTTATTATAGAATTTTCCGTAAGCGATTATTATGATAACAGCACAGCCGGAGATATTTTGGTGGGTGTACTTTTTGTACTCGGTTTCTTTTTAATGACATACAAAGGATATGATAAAGTAGACAGCAGGGCAGCTAACCTGGGTTGCGTGTTTGCATTGGGTGTGGCGCTTTTTCCTACCACCAGCCCCAACCATATTGTGCATATTATGCATTTTGTGTTTGCGATTTTACTTTTTTCGGTGTTTATATTTTTCTCTGTTTATCTTTTTCGAAAAACCGGTCCGGGCAAACGCACAAAACAAAAAGACAAAAGAGACAGGGTTTATATGGCCTGCGGTATTATAATGATCTGTTGTATTGTTTGTATCGCCATTGGCATGATCTGGCTTACTGAGCTTAGTGCAAAGTATCACCTGGTTTTTTGGTTTGAATCACTGGCACTTATTTCATTTGGTATATCATGGGTTACCAAAGCAGAGTTTTTGTTTTTGAAGGATGAGCATGAGAAAACAACTGATCATTTATAAATTAAATTTGAAGCCCATTTCATAAATGGCATTATCTGTTCTGTCAAATGGTAGTTTCCCGTAGGAATAACTAATGAAATACGTATCAGCCCCGGTTATAGAAAAAGTGAAAAAGGAAAATTGGTTCAATGATGCTGCTTTAATAGCAGGTGCTGCATTTAACTCCCTAAAGTATCTATAGGCCGTATTAAAATGTATTGGGGTATTATTAATATTAACCAACAAAGTTCTAAAACCCACTTCAAAACGAAAGCGTGCAAATTGCTTGTTGGCGGTAAAGGATTTCCTAACGGTATCGTTTGTTGGCTTTACCAGGTCTAGCCCAACAGTGACAACGGGCAAAGTTGCGCCATATGGAGTCAATGATCTATCTGTGCCGGTTAGATAGCGGATCAAAGCAAAAGGATAATCCAATATGTTTAAGTTGGCAAGCATATTCTTATCAGCATAGGATTTAGCACTAAAACGCAGCTGCCCGCCATAGGCTAACTGGCTTTTAGAAAAATCCTGCGATCCTTCCCATCCACCCACAACAGAAAAATTATAATGATACTGGTTGGTGATACCCATGGCTTTTGTAAGCTCATTCCATAACTGAGAAGCGGACAGTTCATCTTCATCCTCAATAGCAGCCAGCTGCTGATTTATTTTATTCAGCTCCGCAGTAATGGCTGCTGTTGACTTATTTACCGTACCTCCTAAAAAACCATTGCTGCCAATTTCCAGTTTAGCCGATTGAAAATCCATGGGGTTAAGCTCTTTCTTAAAAGCTATATTTCCTGCCAGGTTTATTTTGGCAATGAACTCCCGCCGGTCATAATCTGTATTTCTTTTTTTATTGATCTCATGGTCCCATTTATAAGATAAGCCTAGGGATACTTTATTAC
>JAYUYX010000078.1:0-6437 GCA_043752205.1 Chitinophagaceae bacterium | reverse complement strand
TATATCTTTTGCAATAAATAAGGACTGGAGTGCAAAGAAATGGGGCGGATACTCCATGATGATCCTGGCTAAATAATTATTTTATCAAATCACCGGTTAGTTAATGCAAGAATCTTTACTTCCCTTATTAAGATGTCCCGTTACCAGGACAGCATTAACGCTTAAGATCACTAAAAAGAGCTATAAAGTATTTAATGGAGAAAGCCTGGAGATAATAGATGAAGCAGTTTTATATGCTGAAGAAGACTGGGTTTACCCGGTAATAAAAGGTATCCCAAGGCTAAATGTTGAAGCCTTCCTTGATCATGCATCATTTTTAAACGCTGCAGAAGACAATTATGATACGCTAAAGGAAAAGCTGTTGAATAAATATCAAGGCCTGGTCAGCTATGCAGTTAAGAAGAATAAACGTACTAAGGCAAGTTTCACTAAGGAATGGTCGGTTTATAATTATGATAAGGACCATACCTGGGATGCAGGCGATGATGGCATGGTTGCAAGGTTTTTAAGAGAAACAGGTGAAACAACGGAAAGCCTGGAAGGGAAGATCATTTTTGATGCAGGTTGTGGCAATGGAAAATTAGAAACCCTGATCGCAGCCAATTGTCATTCTATCATTGCAATGGATTTTGCCAATTGCATTGAGGAGGCTTATAACCGCAATAGCTTTGCAAATGTTCATTTTATACAGGGCGATGTACAGTTTCCTCCTGTGCTCTTTAATTATTTCGATATCGTGCATTGCAGCGGAGTTTTAATTCACACCAATAATACAGAGTTATCTTTTTCATGCATTGAGCCAACCGTAAAAGATACCGGTAAATTAAGTGTATGGCTATACCATCCCGGCAGAGACTTTATACATCGTATGTTCAATACTATCCGTAAACTAACTTCTAAATTGCCGCTGGGCTTTCAATACTATTTATACATGTTTACTATTTTACCGCTCAGTTATATTATAAAAAAATTAAAAGGTAATAAGCAAAATATAAGGGAGATGATGGTGAATATCCTTGATTGGTTCACCCCGGAGTTCAGGTGGGAGCATGAACATACCGAGGCAGGTTCCTGGTTTTATAAAAGAGGATATAGTGAAATAAACATTACAACTGTTGATAAATTTGGTTTTAATATTACAGGAAAAAAGAAAAAATAAATTCTGGAAAATGAAACTATTGTGGTTTGCAAGCTGGTATCCAAACAAGTTGGATAAATTTACGGGGGATTTTATTCAACGTCATGCCCAGGCTGTTTCTCAGTATTGCGAAGTTGAAGTTATTTATGTGAAGAAAGATGAAAATCTTTATGCTAATACTACCGAGGTAAAAAGAATCGTAACAGGCAATTTAACTGAACATTTAATTTATTACAACTCTTCAAAAACTCCTTTTAAAATTCTCAACAGATTGATCTCTTTTCTTAATTATAAAAAACATTTCCGGAAGGCAATTATAGACTATTTTAAAAATTATGGCAAACCCGATTATGTTCATGTGCATGTGGCAATGAATGCGGGAGTAGCTGCACTTTGGGTTAAGAAAAAATGGAACATCCCGTATTTTGTTACGGAACACTGGGTAGGCTATTACAGGGAATGTGTGCCTTCAATTTTCGACAAAAATTTCCTGTTCAGATCATTAAATAAACGAATTTTGAAAAAAGCTGCTCTTTTCTTTCCGGTCTCAAAGGGACTTGGCGAAACGGTAAAACAAAATTTTGTTGATATACCCTTCTGTGCAATACCAAATGTTGTGAGCACTGAGTTTTTCAACTATAAACCTTCAACCCCTGCTAAATTTCGCTTCATTCATATTTCTTATATGAATTATCAAAAAAATCCTGAAGGAATTATGCAGGCTGCTGCAGTGCTTAAAGAAAGGGGTTATGTTTTTGAGATTTTAATGCTTGGGGATGATAACAACACATTAAGATCAATGGCAAATAAATATGAACTTTTAAATGAGTTCATATTTTTTCAGCAACCAGTCTCTTATAAAGAAGTTGCTGTGCAAATGCAAAAAGCATCGGCATTGCTGCTGTTTAGCCGTTTCGAAAATCTTCCCTGTGTTATTCTTGAAGGTTTATGTTGCGGACTACCTGTCATTAGCAGTAGGGTAGGAGGGGTCGCTGAAGCAATTGATGTAACCAATGGTATTTTGGTTGAGAGTGGGGATACGGTACAACTTGCCAAAGCTATGCAAACGCTTATGGAGAATTACCCAAAGTATGACAGAAATGCCATCGCAACTACCGCTGCTGAAAAATATAATTATGAAAAAGTAGGCAGGCAGTATTATGATCTGTATAATAAAATGCTTTCTAACCCGATCTAGCCGGCTTGTTTGACAATGGCAGCATACAAACTAATCCCATTATCGGGCCAATGGCCAGGATCATGAAAATATATTGGGGATCAAACTTCAACGATAAATAATTCACCAACTCTATACTGGCAATGGTTATTGAAAAACCTATGCAGGTTACAAAAGTTATAGCAGTTCCCTTAACTGCAGCAACAGCATGTTGAGCTACCATGGTAGAAAATAGGGGTGAATCTGCGATAACAACAAGGCCCCAAAAAATAAGGAAACTTATAAAAGGAATTACAGGGAGTTGAAATGCCCAGGGAGATAGCAGGCAACAAAGTGCTGATAAAAGCAATGCCGTAAAAGCTGTTTTTTTAATAGTAAATATTTTTGAAAGATAGCCACTTGCAACACAGGCAAGCCCGCCACATGCAATAACATAAAATGAAATAAACGAAATATCCAGCTGCATACCCGGGTGCATAGTTTTATAGGTAAGTAACAAAAAGGGTATAAAGGCCCAGAAAGTATAAAGCTCCCACATATGCCCAAAATAACCGGCCGCAGCTTTAAGAAATGCACTGTTTTTAAAACTACTGAAAACTGCCCGGTAATTTATTGACATGCTTTTACCTGGCGAAGATTTTGAGGGAACCAGCAACAGCATGGCAAGCCCGCCGGTGAAGGCTAAAGCCGAGGTAAAATATGAAACCATTTTCCAGGGAAGTGCCGTTGCAAAGCTTTTGAACAAATGCGGCAAAGCTGTGCCAACAACCAATGCGCCAACTAAAAATCCAAGCGCCTTACCTAATCCTTTCTCAAAATGATCAGCCGCGATCTTCATCCCAACAGGATATATCCCTGCTAAAAAAAAGCCAGTAAAAAAACGCATCAACAGCAAACCTGTAAGGTTCGACCCAAAAAAAATCATCAATATATTGGCGAGGGCAGCCAGCACAGCGCTGCAAAAAAATACGGTTGATGCCGGAAAACGATCGGCAATAAATAAGGTTGCATATACAAAGGTGCCTGTAATAAATCCAAATTGTACTGCTGCTATGATATGTCCTAATGTGCTTGCCAAAATATTGGAAGTTGCAACCAGGTCGGGTAAAATCACGTTACCTGCAAACCACATTGAAGTACAAAAGAACTGGGCCATCACAATAACCGGTAAGATCTTCCTGTTTGTTGTCTGCATGTATGCTTTTATTACTCAATGTAAAATCAATATTAAAATTAAGCAATTACTACAGTGATTTTTTATAAATGAAAGGTAAATGCTACTTTCGCAAAATATAATAATCTTAAACAAATAATAATGAGTGAAATTAAATTAACACAGGGTGAGATACACAGTAGTAAAGGTGTAATGAAATTTGAATTGTATGATGATGATGCACCTATTGCAGTGGCAAATTTTAAAAAGCTGGTAAGTGAAGGATTTTATAACGGGCTGGCATTTCACCGGGTGATACCCGATTTTATGATACAGGGCGGATGTCCGAATGGTACAGGTGCAGGCGGCCCGGGTTATACCATTAATTGTGAGTTAAAAGGTAGTAAGCAATATCATGATCGTGGTGTTATGTCCATGGCTCACCGGGGGTTAAATACTGGAGGGTCACAATTCTTCATATGCCATAGCCGTAACAATACCAAACACCTGGATGGTGTGCATACCTGTTTTGGTAAAGTGATAGAGGGACTGGATATTGTGGATGATATCCGTGGGGGAGATGTGATGGAAAAAGTGGTGATCAGCTGATTTTTCTGTCCATGTTCTTATGTAAGCCTTTTAGGTGATGTTCTACTTACATAAAATGCCCTGGGATGCAGGCACATTTAATACCCCCGAAGGAAAAAAATATCTTATAAATTCAATTTTAGTTATTCCAGGGGCGAAGCCAAACGCCTGCAATTTTCTTTAAAACCCGGAAGTTTATCTAAGGGTAATTATGTAATGGAAGTTTATCATAATGGTCAATTGATAGGCAGAATAGTCAAAACACTCTCTTAATTGTAATGCTGCTTTTCCAATAATAGCCCCCTCGAATAAATTCTACTTATAAATAAATAGTACTGCTACAATTTAAGAAGTTGTAAACGGGCATCTTTGTGCTGTTAAAGATCCAACCCTTATAAAACCGTTCCCAATCCTATGATAACCCTTGCCAGTGTTCGGCATGAGAAAGCTATGAGAAACCTTCAATATTGAAGGTTTTTTCAGTTACAGTACCGGCCACATTACAAACACTTCTTCAAATGTCAGTAATTTAGCTGTATGAAAGCAGCTACCATTCACGAGTTAAAAACAGAATTGATCAATATACCGCCAGCACAATTGATTGATTTATGCCTGCGTTTGGCAAAATTCAAAAAAGAGAATAAAGAACTGCTCACATATCTCTTGTTTGAGGCTTTTGATGAACTGGCTTATGTTGAAAATATTAAAACAGGCATGCTGGAGCAGTTTGCTGAGATCAATACCTCAAGCTTGTATTTTGTAAAGAAAAGCTTAAGAAAGATCCTGCGCCTGTTGAATAAATATATCCGCTATACAGCATCAGCCGAAACGGAAGTTAAACTCCTGCTTTTTTTCTGTACCACTCTTAAGGCTTCAGGAATACCCATTAATAGAAATTTAGTGATAAAAAATATTTACCAGAACCAGCTAAAAAAAATAGATAAAGCCATTGCCAGCATGCATGAAGACCTGCAGTATGAATACCTGAAAGAGCTTAAAGGGCTTGATTAAACATTTTGAAAGGGAATAGTTCTCCCTAAATAATTGTATATTCAAGTAAATATTTTTAATGCCGCAGTCTAAAAAAAGAAAGAACCACCACGATCACCGTCCGCCGGCTAATGCCATTAAATCAAAAAAAAATAAAAGTACAGTAATGATCGGAATTATATTCTTTGCCTTGATAGGAGCAGGGATAGCATATTTTGCCTCGGGGCAGGAATCTAACTGGCCTCTTTGGTTAATTGGGGGTGCTGTACTGGGTTCCTTAATAGGCTATTACTTCGGCCTTCAAATGGATAAATCTTTTTCTAAAAAATGAGACGCTAAGCAGTCTCGATACCCACTTACTAACATTTATGGGTAGCTACTGTGGAAATGATTAACTAAAGCCACTTGCATTTTGCTTAACTAAGTGTTATTTTGTTTCGTGTTCTTATTCTATCTCACCAAAACCAAAACTTATGGACTTCAAAAAATTGTTTCTTGGCGGTATCGCCGGCGGCATCGCATTCTTTCTTTTAGGCTGGCTTATTTACGGGATTTTATTAATGGATTTTATGACCAACCATCCTGGTACAGCCGGCTATCTTGGACGGGCTGAACCTGATTATTTGTACCTGATCCTGGGTAACCTGGCAATGGGTTTATTATTTGCTTACATTTTTATAAAAGCAAATGTAAATACTATGGCAAATGGCATGGTAACCGGTGGTATTATTGGGTTATTAATGGGTGTGGCCATTAATTGTGTGACATATGCCACCACTACCAGTATAAGTAAGATGGCTATGGCAGCTGATGTAGGCGGCTTTGTAGTTATGACCGCAATTGGCGGCGCTATAATAGGCATGGTAATGGGCATGGGCAATAAGAAACCCTGATCATAAAATAGCAAACTTCATCACAGGTACAGTATATCTATCCTGTGATGAAGTTTTTTCCCCGCTTTAACAATCCATCAAAAATTAATTAGTTACTCTTATTATTAAGGCATAGCTTTGCCCTGTACATTAACGCTGTGAGCACACAGTACAGGGATTGATTCAATTATTACAAAGTTTTCTCCACGTAACAGTTTTCTCGTCTTTTTAAGTTTGCTTCCTACATTACTGCACAGGTATTTTATTTATTTTATTTTAATTTTAAGTTTTATGAACATTTATGTTTCAAATTTGAGCTTTAACACCAGCGATGCTGAGTTAAGCGAATTATTCTCAGCTTTTGGTGAAGTTTCTTCTGCTAAAGTTATTACTGACAGGGAAACCGGAAGATCACGTGGATTTGGTTTTGTTGAAATGCCTTCTGAAGATGAAGGAAAAGATGCAATGTTAGGCCTTAACAACAAAGAAGTTGAAGGTCGTGCAATGTCTGTTTCAGTT
>JAYUYX010000077.1:0-15418 GCA_043752205.1 Chitinophagaceae bacterium | reverse complement strand
ACCATAATAGTATTTGGTTAAAATATAATTATGGTGTAATGGGGCCTGCCATTTCTAATTTAATCACGTTCACTATCTATAATGCTATCCGGTATTTATTCTTATTAAGAAAGTTTAATCTGCAGCCGTTCGATAAAAAAACACTGTATACCATTATACTGGCAGCTGCAAGTTTTTATTGCTGCTACTTTTTATTTGATACTATAGATGGATTTTGGGGAATTGCCTTAAGAAGTATTGTGTTCATGGTAATTTATATAGCGGGCTGTTTCATACTTAAGCTATCACCAGACCTGATACCCGTTTGGCATGCCACCCGGAAAAGACTTGGCATAAAATAAGGAGATTAAAATCTCCTTATATATTTTTATTAAAAAAATTTATTCTTCTTTATTATTAAGATTTACCCTTCCGCCACCAATAAATTTTTTATCATAATATTTTTCATCAAGGCTGCTGATGGTTACCCCAAGACCGGTACTTGCATGGGTAAAGTAACCGTTGCGCAAATACACACCAACATGGCTTACTCCCCTGCGGGTATTAAAGAAAACCAGGTCGCCTTCCTGTAAACTTTCCCTATCGATCTTTTCACATAATTCGTATTGTTCCCTGGCTGTTCTTGCTGCAACAAAGCCATAAACACTATTCAGTAAAGTACCAGAATAGGCACTGCAATCAATTCCTTTTGTTGTGGCACCACCGTATTTATAATTTGTCCCCCACCATTCTTCAATAAAATTATACAATGTAAAATTAGTAATGGACTCTACTTCCATATTGAGTAATTGGGCATACTTAAATTGAATGGGGCTGCAATCTTCAATATCCGATACTCCAGATTCTATTTTATTAGCAGAAGCTGCAATTTTTACTGCCGGTTTTGCATTGATTAGTTGCGGCAAAACAGTTTCGCCTGCCTTTATTTCTATGCCCTCAATAAATTTAATATTCTTTTTTACCGGTACAGACGTATTCATTCCATCTATGTTAATAGAGGTTTGCGCTTTTGCCGTTAATGATGTTCCTGAAAAAATGCCCATGGCTACAGAAACAAAAAATAAGTTTTTCATACGTAAACGTTGAGTTTAAAACGTAAGTACAACTTAATCTTGTGTTGTTCTCCTACTTAAATGCCCTTGATTGTGCTGATTATCTTCGGTTTCCTGTAATTCCTGTCCTACAAACTGCTGATTATAAATGTTCTCTAAAGCTGTGCAAAGGTAACTTTCATATGCCGTAAATACAAGCTATTAACGTTTTATTAATTCAAATCATAAATAACTTAACGCCCTGTGGAAAAACGAATTAGACAGCAATCTTATTGTTAACGATATTTGTTAAATCTGTTTCTGAATCCTCGTTTTTACGTTTATTATTGACTTTATTTTAATTTTTAGCCCAAAACGAGTAACACAACCAGAAACGAGTAACGGATCATACTATGAACTTTTCGCATTTACATGTACATACCCAGTTTTCTTTATTAGATGGAGCTGCATCTATAAAGAATCTATACAAAAAAGCCATATCCGATGGAATGCCTGCACTGGCTATAAGTGACCATGGTAACATGTTTGGCGCATTTGAATTTGTAAAGGAAGCATACAATCATAAAAATGATGATGGCAGTTTAAAAGTTAAGCCCATTGTTGGCTGCGAATTTTATATAACGCAGGACAGGCATCGTAAAACTTTCAGTAAAGAAGAAAAAGATCCACGCCACCACCAGATACTGCTTGCGAAAAATGCCGAAGGTTATAAAAATTTAGTTAAGCTTACATCATTGGGATATATTGAAGGCCTGTATTCAAAATATCCCCGTATTGATAAAGAGCTCATTCATAAATACCACAAGGGTTTAATTGCCACTACCTGTTGCCTGGGTGCATTGGTACCGCAAACCATTTTAAAAAAAGGCGAGGAAGAAGGGGAGAATGAATTTAAATGGTGGCTCAATATTTTTCAGGAAGATTATTATGTAGAGTTGCAGCGCCATGGAATTCCTGAACAGGAAAAAGTAAATGAGGTATTGCTGAAGTTTGCAAAAAAACACAATGTGAAAGTTATTGCCAGCAATGATTCGCATTATGTAGATCAGAAAGATTTTAATGCACACGATATTTTGCTTTGTATAAACACCGGTGAAAAACAAAGCACCCCTGCCCTGCGTGAATTTACCGATGATGATGTATTTGCAAAGAACAAACGTTTTGCTTTTCCTAACGACCAGTTCTTTTTAAAGACAGGCGCAGAGATGAGCAAGGTATTTGAAGATATCCCTGAAGCGATCGACAACACTAATGAAATTGTAGATAAAGTTGAACTGCTAAATTTAAAAAGAGACATACTCCTGCCCCACTTTACAGTACCGGCAAATTTCAAAACACAGGATGAATACCTGGCCAGTTTAACATGGGCTGGTGCAAGAGAGCGATATAAAATTCTTTCCCCGGAAACGGAAGAAAGGATACAGTTTGAACTGGGTATTATTGAAAAGATGGGTTTTGCCGGTTACTTTTTAATTGTAGGTGACTTTATTAAGGCAGGTCGTGATATGGGTGTGTTCATCGGCCCTGGACGTGGTTCAGCTGCGGGAAGTGCGGTTGCATATTGTATCGGTATAACCAATATAGATCCTATAAAATACAATTTACTGTTTGAGCGTTTCCTGAATCCTGAGCGTAAATCCATGCCGGATATAGACACCGACTTTGACGATGAAGGCCGCCAGAAAGTACTGGATTATGTTGTAAACAAATATGGAAAGAACCAGGTAGCACAGATCATTACGTATGGCACCATGGCCGCCAAGTCAAGTATAGCGGATGTGGCAAGGGTGATGGACCTTCCGTTGGCTGAGAGCAGGGCAATCTCGAAATTAGTTCCTGAAAGGCCGGGCATAAATCTGAAGCGTTTATTGCATGCACCCTTCACCATAAAAGAAGCTAATGCTTCGACAGGCTCAGCAGGTGAAAAATCACTCGAGGAAAAAGAACAGTTGCAATCAGAAGATATAGAGAATGTAAAAAAACTAAGACAGATATATGCAGGCGATGATCTGCAAAGCAGGATATTGCATGAGGCGGAGATATTGGAAGGCTCAGTTCGCAATACAGGCATTCATGCATCGGCCATCATTATTGCACCAAAGGACCTTACAGAATTATTACCCGTAGCAACTTCCAAAGAATCGGAACTATGGCTTACCCAAATTGAAGGTAATTCTATTGAAGAAGCGGGTGTTATCAAAATGGACTTCCTGGGTTTAAAAACGTTGAGCATTTTAAAAACTGCCCTGCAACTTATCAAACAAAATCATGGTATAGCAATTGATATTGATACGATACCATTGGATGATGAAAAAACCTACAAGCTATACCAGCAAGGCGATACAAACGGAACCTTTCAGTTTGAAAGCCCCGGCATGCAAAAATATTTAAGAGAGCTTAAACCCGATAAATTTGATGACCTTATTGCGATGAATGCCCTGTACCGGCCCGGCCCTATGGGATACATACCTGAATACATTGATCGCAAACATGGAAAGAAGCAGGTGGTATATGACCTTGCTGATATGGAGGAATTCTTAAAAGAAACCTACGGTATTACGGTTTACCAGGAGCAGGTAATGTTACTGTCTCAAAAATTAGGAGGCTTTAGTAAAGGTGATGCAGATGTATTGCGTAAAGCAATGGGTAAAAAACAGATTGCCGTTCTTAATAAAATGAAAGTGCAGTTTGTTGATGGCGCCACCGCAAAAGGACATGCAAAAGAATCTCTCGAAAAAATATGGACAGATTGGGAAGCCTTTGCACAATACGCTTTTAATAAATCGCACTCTACCTGTTATGCTTTTGTTGCCTATCAAACAGCATATTTAAAAGCACATTATCCAAGTGAATATATGGCTGCGGTATTGAATCATGCAGGCAGCATTGATAAGATCACATTCTTTATGGAAGAATGTAAACGCATGGGATTAAAAGTACTTGGCCCCGATATTAATGAATCGCAGAAGGGTTTTGCAGTTAATAAAAAAGGCGAGATCCGTTTTGGGTTTAGCGGCTTAAAAGGTGTGGGTGAAAATGCTATTGAGAATATTATTGAAGAGCGGAATAAACATGGGCATTTTACTTCTGTGTACGACCTGGCAAAAAGGGTTAACCACCGTTCGGCCAATAAAAAATCATTGGAGAGTCTTGTTTACTCAGGTGCATTCGATTGTTTTACAGGTATCACGAGGGCTCAATATTTTTACCAGGCTCCCGGTGATGTGCAAGGGCTCGACAAGATCTTAAAATTCGGATCGGTGTTCCAGGCACAAAATGCAAACTCTGCGAATACCTTGTTTGGCGATATGCAAATGCCGGATATTGTACCTCCCAAATTATCAATTTGTGAACCCTGGCCACTGGCCGTACAATTGGATTATGAAAAGGAGGTTACCGGCATGTTCATGAGCGGCCACCCTTTAGATAATTATAAATTTGAAATGAAACATTATAATATTACGCCGCTGGCAGATTATAATGAATTTAAACTGGCAGTGAATACGCACCCTAACCCTGCAAAGAGTTTTCGTTTGGCAGGCCTTGTGGTAGATGCACAGCACCGCCTGACAAAAAAGGGAAAGAATTTTGCCGTTTTAAGTTTAGAAGATTATAGTGGCAAAGCCGAATTTATGCTTTGGAGCGAAGACTATGTGAAATACACAAATTATTTAGAAAAGGGCTTGATTGTTATGGTAGAAGGTGCTTTCAGGCAGCGGTACGATGGGCAGTCTTACGAATTCAGTTTAAACAAATTGCATTTGCTGGAGACAGTAAAATCAACTCTCACCAAACAGGTCGTTATTGATGTGGAGCCCCAGTTTATAAATAAAGAGATGGTGGATTTTATAGATGCCAATGTTAAGGCAAACCCCGGCAAGACCTCTATCAAATTCAATATCATTGACAGCCGTAATAAATTTAAAGTAGGCATGTACAGTCTTGAAAAAAGCCTAACCATGAATGATGACCTTGCTTTTTATCTTAACGAGAATAAAGATATCGAAGTGAACGTGGTGACTGCTTAACGTTAATCCGTTAATTGGTTAATTTGTTAATCCGTGGGGGGCATACATTCTAAAGTGACTTTAAAAAGCATACTGCTTACGGATTAACGGATCTACGGATTAACGGATTAACAGTTCTAAGGAATACCTGGTTTCCGCCATAATGACCACCCATATGCCATTAATATTTCATCACATGCTGTGGATATGTCATAAGATCATATTAATTTATTTGGAACTAAATTTGCAATTCACTTTTCACAATACATTTTAATTATAAAAATAAATTTTATGGCACTTGAATTCACTGATGCAAACTTTAAAACTGACGTTTTAGACTCTGATAAATTATCTGTTATTGACTTTTGGGCAGAATGGTGCGGTCCCTGCCGTGCAATAGGTCCCGTAATTGAGGAACTGGCTAAAGACTATGATGGTAAAGTAAACATAGGTAAGGTAAATGTTGATAATAACCCGCAGATATCCATGAACTATGGCATTACCAGTATCCCTGCTATCCTTTTTGTAAAAGGCGGACAGGTAGTTGATAAACTGGTAGGTGCACAACCTAAAGCAAACTTTATAAAAAAGATCGAGCAGCATAAATAATAATGCTTTCTAAGATAAAAAGAATCCCCCTGATGTTTCAGGGGGATTTCTTATGCAACAATAGTTGAGTTGAAAATTAATGTTGCACGTTCTTTATTTCGTTGGGATTGTGTTTATGTTTAAACAATATAAGGAACAATATAGCTACAATAAGCGCATAAATAGCAAATACAAGCCAGATGCCATGCCAGTCGCGGTTTCCGGCTGAATCAGTATAATACATTCCAATCATCCATCCGCTTATTTTACTCCCCAGTACAGCACCAAAACCATTAGTAATCATCATAAATAATCCCTGGGCACTCGAACGCATTTTGTGATCGGTAGAAGTTTCAATAAATAGTGAGCCTGAAATATTGAAAAAGTCAAAAGCCATTCCATAAACTATACATGATACAATGATCATCCATAAACCCTCATGTGGATCCCCATATGAAAATAACCCGAAACGCAAAACCCATGCAATCATAGAAATAAACATTACCTGTTTTATTCCAAAACGTTTTAAAAAGAAAGGTATCGCCAGGATAAATAATGTTTCAGATATCTGCGATATAGACATAATAATAGTAGAATATTTTACTACGAAAGAGTCGGCATACTGAGGTATTTTTTCAAACTCCGATAAATAAACGTCCCCATACATGTTGGTTAATTGAAGGGCTGCTCCTAAAAACATAGAGAATATGAAGAACATGGCGATTTTAGGATTTCTAAATAATTTAAAAGCATCCAATCCTAACTTTTGGTCCCATGTTGCATTATCAGAAATTAATTTTTGCGGTGGGCATTTGGGTAGCGTGAAAGAATAAATCCCTAAAATTACTGCCGAAATAGCTGAAATATAAAACATGTTACCTGAAGCCTTATTACCTGATAAATTTGTAAGCCACATTGCTGCAATAAAACCGATAGTTCCCCAGACCCGAATTGGAGGAAATACCTTTACAACATCATGATCGTTATTCTTAAGAATTGTATACGCAATCGAGTTTGATAATGATATAGTTGGCATATAGCATAACATAGCTCCGAAGATTATTCCAAAAAAAGCGTTAGGGCTACCTGCCAACGGGACACAAGCCAAGAAGCCTGCGCCCAAAATGTGTAAAATACCATACAGCTTTTCAGCATTTATCCACTTATCAGCTAGAATGCCTGTTAACGCAGGCATTATTATTGATGAATAGCCTAACGTGGCAAATACATCTCCGAACTTTTCACCACTCCACTGTTTAGTTCCAAACCAATAATTTGCAACTGTTATTAACCATGCTCCCCATATAAAAAATTGTAAAAAACTCATCGCAGTAAGACGGAACTTGATATTCATATAGCGGTTGTTTTATTTTTTATACTTGAAAGATATAGATTAATTCTTAATCAAGGAGATGGCATAGCTTCAGGCCTCAACCTATCACAGATGATCTTCAGCTAATATTATCCTTGCGGCTTTGATGTAAGTATCAATAGTATATTCCAAATCACCTGTTTCCTTAACTGCCTGCAATAACTCAGGGCAATCATTTTGGCCGCCGGCTAAAGTATTTCTGATAAGTATTCCTGTAATATGATCTTTTTCGAAGCTGGGATTAGCTTTGGCAACTATTGCTGCCTGTTCCCTGAAATAGCGAATGAATTCTGTATTAAAGTCCATTTGCAAATATAAGGTTAGTATAAATCCGGCTGCCGTACTTAAAAAATACTGTTCCGAAAACTGCAATCAGCTAACTTTGCAAAAAGATACTTGATGAACGAATCCATAAATATTTTAATCGATTCCAATACTGATACAGGACTTAAGAAAATAGCCCAAAAAGTAAAGAATAGCCAGCGTATTACAGATGAAGAATGCTTATTGCTTTTTGAAAAAGGCAGCTTAGCTTTTGTTGGTGCCCTCGCCAATTTCATCCGTGAAAGACTTCATGGCGATAAAACCTATTTTAACCGCAACTTTCATATTGAACCTACCAATGTATGTGTTTTTAGTTGCGAATTCTGCTCCTATTCCCGTTTGTATGCACATAAGGAAGAAGGCTGGGAACTCAGCATTAACCAGATGCTGGATATTGTAAAAACATACGATGGCAAACCCATTACCGAAGTGCATATTGTAGGCGGTGTTCATCCAAAGATGAATATGGCCTATTTTATTGAGCTGATGCAAAAGATAAAAGCCCATCGCCCTGACCTGCATGTAAAAGCATTTACAGCAGTAGAACTTGACTATATGTTTCGCAAAGCAAAACTTACGGTAGCCGAAGGCATGAAACAATTGCATGAGGCGGGCCTGGATAGTTTACCGGGTGGAGGCGCCGAAATATTTCACCCCGAAATAAGAGAAAAGATATGTGCTGATAAGGTAGATGCCAATGGCTGGCTGGCCATTCATGAAGCAGCACATAATTTAGGGCTGCACAGTAATGCAACCATGCTTTACGGCCATATTGAAAAATATGAGCATCGTGTTGACCATATGCGGCGGTTAAGAGAGTTGCAGGATAAAACAAAAGGCTTCAATACTTTTATACCACTCAAATTCCGCAACCAGGATAACGCCATGAGCCATGTTGCAGAATCTGTTACTACAGAAGATATGCGGCTCTATGCCATAGCCAGGATCTATTTAGATAACTTCCCACACCTGAAAGCCTACTGGCCCATGCTTGGCCGGCAGCATGCTCAACTGAGTTTATCTTTTGGGGTAAATGATATTGACGGCACTATTGATGACTCAACCAAAATTTACAGCATGGCAGGCAGTGAAGAAAAATCGCCGGCTATGAGTACAGAAGAACTGGTCACTTTAATTAAACAGGTAAACAGGAAGCCTGTTGAAAGAGATACCTTGTATAACGTAGTTAAGGATTACAGCGATGTGGATTTTAAAAATACCGCAGCTTCCCTCAATTAAAAATATTTGTTTAATGCAACAGGCAACCCGTTTTAATTAAGGTTGCCTGTTTTAATATTTCTAGAACTATAATTAATTTTTAGTAAAAAGCTGACCGTTATTGTACATTTCTACAGTTGCCAGCATTTTTCTCGACCTGGGAGATACCTTTGATCTGCTATTAAAATATTCCAATGCCTTGGAATCTTCTTTCAGCATACTTTTTAAAACATCTTTTGAATAAGAAACGATAAAACCGTCCTTACCTTGTTGTAAAAAATATTCTTCTACTGTGTTGCTGCCATTATAATATTTACGGCTATAAACATTTACTTTACCTGTTACTACCCTTACAGCAAAACCTGGCAATGCTTCTACAGCAACTTTGCTTTTTTTGTTAGTGGTAATGATCTTGGCAGATACAGCATAGTAGCGACTATCCTGGTAAGCCATGATATCTTTGCTGTTAAGCACTGTTTTATTATCTGCAAGCAGATGTGGCGTAGTTAATACACCCGTTACTAATTTTAGGGAGCTATACTGTTGTATGGTTCCATCATTCAATTGAACATAACAGGTTGAGGAAGACTCATTGCCAATGCCTGTTTCTGATTTTTGAATGTTGCCTGAGCTTTTACTAACTGCGCAGGAATTAAGCAGCATTCCGGCACAAATAAATACAATAATGGCGGGTAGGTTTCTTTTCATTGGGTTGGGGTTTTCACCTAAAACGATAAACCCGCAAAATTATTATGAGATAAGTATAATTATTTATTCATACCACTCTTGCCAGGCATGCTGTATGTATGATCTCAAGTTAAGTGGTGCCTTATAACAGAATTATAAATTCTTTTTACTGGTTGATAAAAAGAACAATAATAAGTATCAAAGCAATAAATAAAAGTGTAATGCAGCTGACAGCCAGGTAAGCAATGGTTCTCATGTTCAAAGGATTTAGAATTGAATTTAGCAAAAAATATACCAACACCATGTTATTGTTCATAAATAAATACAGTGTACTTCTACTAAGTATTTATACATTTTCTGTTCTAATGTTTTCAAAATCTGGCCATTAACTTATTAATCAGATCAATAACTAAGAAATTATTTATCTTGTATTTAAAATCAAAAATATGAAGCACTATAAAATTGCAATACTGATAATTTCCATTACGCTTGTTACAATTGTTTCCTGTAAAACAGTTGGCCGCATTGCAGCGAAGTATTGGCTAAAGCGGGAGATCAATGAATTTATCTCCAATTGTGAGAACATGGCTGGAAAAATTATTGGCAGTGAAAAGGCAAAAAAATACTGCGACTGCTCGGTTGACCTGGTTGCTGAAGAATATCACAATTATCAGGATGCTAAAAATTTATCATTGCGGGACATTTTGACTTTTGTAGATAAATGCAAGTAATTTTTGTAAAATAATTTACAGTAAAAAAACCTTTTGAATTCTCAAAAGGCTTTTTTATTGTATTACATTGATCAGTTATTAACTACTACATCTATAACCTGGGTCTTATCTGTACTCTCCCACCTGAATCTTACTGTGTATAGCTTTGCCAATGTTGTTTTAGGCCTGTAAGGGATTTTTAAGGTATAAGTTACCGTATTGTTTTCCAGCGCACCTTTTACCTGCTTCAACAATATATCTGTAATTTTTATTTCGTTCATTTCACTATCATACACCCAAAAATTTTCTTTACCCTCAAAAATGTCTGATAAACTAGACCCTTCAATATTTGAAATATTTAAACTGGTATAAGCCATTTTAGGAGAAACTTTAATACTGGTATCCGTATTAATGATCATATTTTTAACCTGCAAACCATTACTCATTGCTTTAGCTGCGGCATTATTAGATTTTATGAATTTAGTAGTTTTAGAAACATGTACTGTCTCCCCAGGCCTTGCATAGGTTACATGCATCTCCATCCTTAACTGGTTCTTACTTTTCAGGTCGTATAATCTTAACTTAAGCTGTCCATTAAAATTGCCTTTGGTTAAGGTTTGGGGTACAATAAATTTGATACTGATCTTTTTTTGTGCAGCTGCAGAAAAGCCGGTTGTTTGATTAGCCGTAAGTACATTTGGCATTTTAGAAAGCACGTCACCCCTTGGAGAAAGGATGATAAGTTCTGCGCCTGCAAAAATATTTTTATTATTATCAAAAGTAAATCCTGCTGGTTGCAGCAATTCAATTTCAACTTCTTTATTAAACGCTATACGGTTACTCAGCACCTGGGCTCCATCTACTTTAACGTTTATTGCATCAGCAGATATACCTTCATTAAAAAACCGGAGACCTGATAAAGGCAAAATTCCATTTTTTTGCGCCTGGCTTATATTACCTAAGAAGATCGCACCAATCAATAATAGTGCAGGCTGCTTTAAAAAAGAGGGATTAATTTTCATTGGATTTAAAACATCTTGGAGGTTAAAAAATATTCAGCTTACCTGGCAAGATAAGCAAAATCTGAACGTATACTAAGGGCTTTTATTATCTTAAAATGCCTTTTATATTTTATTTATGATTTGAGAATTAGTATTTTAACGCAAATCACCCTGCCACCTTCCCGTAAGAATTTTTAATAACCTGGTTTACATACTGAATTATATAAAGTATATTAGGAGCCTGATAAAAACTGCTTATACCAAAACGATCATAGCCATGCGTTGGATAATTTTCATACTCTTCTTCTTCTTTTTCTTGCCCGCAGGCATTACAGCACAAAACAAAACAGTGGATAGTCTGCAAAATTTAATAAACAAAGAAAAAACAGATACAGCAAAAGTTAAACTCATCAGGCAACTGGCCAGGATTGTAAATGGTTATGACCCCGGTTCTGCATTGATCTATTCTCAACAAGCACTTAGCCTGGCAACTGCTATTAAATATTCCGAGGGGCAATCAAAATTGCTGGGCGATATGGCTTATATATATAACACAATGGGTAATTACCCCAAAGCACTTGAATTAAACCTACTTAAACTTAAACTGGATGAGAAAGGAAATAGCCCGAATAACCTGGCAATGGCATTACTGAATATTGGTATTGTATATAGGTACCAGGAGGATTATAACGAAGCACTAAAATATTACTATGCTGCAGATTCGGTTATCAGGAAAATTAACAGGGAGGATACCAAATATTATATTTATATGAACCTGGGTGATGCCTATGATATGCTTAACAATACAGATTCCTCATTCAGTTACTTTAATAAAGCCCTTATAATCTCCAACAATTTAAAGAATGATGATTTTATAGGTAATGCTATGACCGGGTTGGGGCATACTTATTCAAAACAAAGAAACGCTACTTTTTCATTATTATATTATAGTACTGCAATTACATACCTGCAAAAAGCCAATAATGATGATGTGCTTTGTGAAGCGATGCTGGGACTTGCAAAACTTTACCAGCAACAATTACACAAAAACGATTCTGCTATTTATTATGCTTCTCTATCTCTTAAATTAGCAGAAAAAGCGCCAATATTACCCAAGCAACTTGACGCTGCTAATTTCATGGCTAATCATTATAAAATATTAAACAATATTGACAGTGCTTATTTTTACCTGGTGAAAGTAAGGGAGCTCAATGATTCTATTAACAGTAAAAAAAAGATAAGGGAACTGCAATTAATGACGAGCAATGAAAACATCCGCCAGCAGGAAATTGAGGCGAATAAAAAAATTGCCGAAAAGGAAAGAAGGAAACAGCTGCAATTATTATTTATCGGCATTTTCATTCCTGGATTTTTCCTGTTAACACTCCTACTCAGCCGTATCAGGATACATATCAGGGTAATAAAAGCGCTGGGCATCCTTTCGCTGCTGATCTTATTTGAATACTTAACCCTGCTACTCCACCCCACTGTAGCTAAATTAACAAATTATACGCCTGTTTATGAGATGCTGATATTTGTTGCCATTGCCACTATAATTATACCCGGTCACCACAGGCTTGAAAACTGGCTTATAAAAAAATTGACCCATGGCAATGGGTCAATCAGGTTGAGAAAAATAAAATTTAAGGTAAAAGGCCCTGAAGAGGATACCGTTACTTAGTTACCACCACCACCTGGAGTTGGTGCCTGGTTACCGGGTATTGAATCCATAGTGTCTTTAACAACAGGTTGTACAACAGTTGTTTTAATCTCAGTCTTATCAGTCTTACTGTCGTTGCATGCGGCTACAGCAATAGTTAACATTAAAATTCCGCCCAGAATAAATTGCAGTTTTGTTTTGGTTCTTTTATGCATATGTAAGGTTTTAGAGTATAAGTTTACAATTAAATTTTCATAATATCAACAATAGATTATCAATTGCCCAAATTTTTATATATTTTAAAGTAAATTACCTGCATGAAAAAGATAGCCATACTCCTTCTTGTTTTCTGTGTTCCTGCTTCCGGGCTGCTGGCACAAACAATTTATGAGTTATCGTTTGCACTTTCTAATAAAACCGATACTATACCCTGTAAAGCTTTTTTTATTGATAACAATGATGGCAAAGGAAAACTGAGATTACAATTTATTGCTCCTCCCGGAGACAGTATACTAGCTGAATTTGATGTTACAGAAGAAAACCCCGAAGCGGTTGCAGCCTGTTTTAACAATGAGCGTATCTATTATAAACTGGCTGCTGTAAATTATATTGACAGTAAGGATCCAGGAATTCCTCTCCCGGCTTTTATCTATTTTAAAAAAGATAATGCCTCCGGATTATTTGAGCCCATGGGCGTAACCAATTCTTCTGCAGATTGTAAGGCGGACGGCATAAAATTCAATAATGTTACGTTTATTAAGAAGCAGGATCTTACCAAAGAATTTGTACTTACCTACTTTAAGCCTTACGACATTTTTTACAGAAATCTTTTTGTTACCAATAATACCAAAGCATTAACCACTGCCCAGCAAAATGTTAAACTATACCTGTTGTTTGTTGCCAATACAACAGATGCCAAAATAGGCACAGCCGACAGGAAGAACATGAATGATGCCATTGCCTTCTTTGGTAAGATAAAAGATTACCTGGGCATTGAACAGTTCATATTTGATACAGTTGCAGGAGCAAATTATAATAAGGAAACAGTTGCAAATAAGATCAAAACATTTTTAACTCCCGGGCCAAATGATATTGTGGTATTTTATTACAGCGGCCATGGATACCGTAAACCTAAGGATGGCAGGCCTGGCCCTTATATCGACCTGAGGCTCGATTATAAAAAAAGTTACCTGGTCAATTCCTTAAGTATGGAAGATATTAAGGAAATGATCATAAAAAAAGGCGCCCGGTTAAACCTCATCCTAAGTGATTGCTGCAATGCTTATGTAACAGACAGCAACCCGATGGTACAGGATCAGGCCATTAGTGGTAAAAAAGGTGGGTTTGACCTGACCTGGAGTATACAAAACTGCCATGATCTATTTTTGAACACAACACCTACTACCATACTGGCTACTGCAGCAGAGCCCTATCAACTGGCCATAAGTAATCCTGTATTTGGGGGGTTCTTTTCTACCTTTTTTAGGAATGCAGTAGAAACCCATTTAAGCTTCTCCAAAACCAATGTAACATGGACAGCTATTTTTGAACAGGTAAAGGCACAAACAGAGCGTAAAACAAGCCGTACCTGGTGCAATGATGCCAAAACGATAAAATGTGGCAGACAGCGGCCATATGTAAATATTCAGTATGGCAGGTTTTAAAATTGCTATTGTTTTACCTCTGTGTCCGCAGCACTTTCAATTTCATTTAAGGGATTATATTTTTTCCAGTTACCGACGGCGGAGATGTTTTTCCAGTTTCTGTCACTGCGGAGCTGTTTAAAGGCAGGATCAAACTGAATAACATATTTATAGTTAAACCCTTTGTTTAAAGCTATCTGCAGCCATTTAAAGGCTTCTGTTTTATTACCCGATATAGCATAGAGCCTTGCAATAGTATAAATGGTAATGCTATCCTGCTTATTCAACTGGTAAAGCCTGTTATAGGTTTGTAATGCACCCTTAATATCATTTAACATTAAACTGTATTTTGCTTTAAGCACTGTAAATTCCTGAGTTTCCCCGGGGATCCCCATATCAAGTGCTTCCACATCGAGTAAAAGTTTTTCTGCCCGGGCCTTGTCTCCTTCCTGTATTGCATAAGCAATATATAAAAGTTGTTTGCTCCGGTTTAATTCATTTCTACCTGCAAGAGAATCCAGCTGCGATAAAGCCTCTGTATACCGGTATGCGAAACCATAAGCCTCAATAAGGCTTAGCCTTGTACCCGTATTAGCCGGGTCAAGCTCAATAGCAGCCTGGTAAAAATAAACAGCAGAATCGGGCAACCCCTGCCAAACATACATATCAGCAATTTTGGCATTTATATCTGCCAGTAGTTTTTCATCATAGGGCAGGTTTTCAATAGCCTTTTTTAAAAAAATGATACCATCAGTAAAAGGTTTTAATGCTTCATAAAATCTAAAATTGGGTATTACAACTCCGTAGCTTATTAAACGGGGCATGTCCATCTTTGGTATTTTACCAAGAGGCTTTTGCGGGAATGTATAAAATGTTTCGCCTGTAAATGAATTGATAGACTTAGTATCATTAAGATATATACCCGGGTCTTTTTTTGCAATGTTATAATGAAAAATACCGGCTTTTAAATTCCATTCGCTATTATCCGGAAACCGGGTTGTGATATTGTTATAGAAATCCTTAATTACATTAAGCCCCATACCCTCATACTTAATCCTATAGCCTGTTAAAACAGTTTCGGCTTCATTATATCTTCCTGCTTTTTCATACATGCCAGCTAATTTAATGTAGCCCGATATTTGTGCAGGATCGGTTT
>JAYUYX010000076.1:0-6491 GCA_043752205.1 Chitinophagaceae bacterium | reverse complement strand
CCACTTACGTGAACGAAAGTTTCTTTGTTTGAGTCATTGTGCTTAATAAAACCGAATCCTTTTTCAGAATTGAAAAACTTAACGGTGCCTTGTTGTTTAGTGTCCATTTTTTTAATTGTATTGTATTAATAAAGTGCAAATATAGTATTTTAATGATAATTAAGCAGCTTTTTATTGTTTGATGCCCTTATCCTTTTGTTGGCAGTATAAAAACTGATAACTTTATATAATAATCCTCCGTTTAAAGGTTTAAAAATAATTTATGCAGCATCAAACAGCCACTGTAATTACAGGTACAGGATGTTATATACCCGATTTTATTAAAACAAACGGCGATTTTACCGCCCATATTTTTTTTGCAGAAGATAATTCTGCGCTGGATATTGAACCACATATTATAGTAGAGAAGTTTAAAAAAATTACAGGGATTGAGGAAAGGCGTTATGCAGATTCTGGTATGGATTCCTCTGACATGGCAGCCATTGCTGCCCGAAGGGCAATAGAAGATGCAGGGTGCGACCCTGAAACGATTGACCAGATCATTGTAGCCCACAATTTTGGAAATGTTGTTAAAAATACGATCCAAACTGATGTTTTACCAGCATTGGCTTCCAGAGTTAAGCATGTATTAAACATTAAAAATACCTCATGTATTCCTTACGATATTTTATTTGGTTGCCCGGGTTGGTTACAGGGAGTTATCCAGGCTGATGCTTTTTTTAAAGCAGGTACTGCAAAAAAATGTCTTGTTATTGGTACAGAAACTTTATCACGTGTTTTGGATGTTTATGATCGAGATAGTATGATATTTTCTGATGGAGCAGGTGCTGCAATTTTGGAGGCCAGGAATAACACTGAATTACAATCCGGTATTTTGGGATCATGTGTACAATCTCATTGTGGTGATGAAGTAACTTACCTAAACATGGGCAAATCCTATTACCCTGATTCAGATCCAAAGGTGCGCTATATAAAAATGAAAGGACGAAAAGTATATGAATATGCCATGAAGCATGTACCTGAAGCCATGAAATTATGCCTTGATAAAACCGGTATACCCATTACCGAGTTAAAGAAAGTATTTCTTCACCAGGCAAATGAAAAAATGGATGAAGCTATCATTAAAGAGTTGTATAAATTATATGGTATAGCTAATGCCCCAGAGAATATAATGCCCATGAGCATTCATAATCTTGGTAATAGTTCTGTAGCTACTATTCCAACATTATACGATATGGTACTAAAAGGTTTGATGCCTGAACATACCTTGAATACCGGGGATGTTATATTATTTGCTTCAGTAGGTGCCGGTATGAATATCAATGCTGTTTGTTACAGGGTTTAATCCCGTTCAGTTAATATTTAAAATGTTAATTAGACATAGCAGGGTTACACTGCAAATTAAAATATTCGGATAAGACCCTTAATAAGCCTACCTTTGCAAGAAATCAGTATATGGTAAACGAAATGATCTCGAAGTTTTTAGAGCCAACACACCTGGCCAAGACTGCAATAAAAATTGAATTTAAGAAACGAAATACGATTGTCGGCATTTTTGTTGACTCAACAGATTACGAAGATCTTAAAGCAAAAAATTTCTGGCGTATTGTTTCAGAAACTAATATTCCCGAGTGGAAGAAGACAAATGATAATAAACTGGCGAGGATCTTTAGTGGTTCAGAATTTACAAGAATTACTGTTGCTAAAGAGAAGAAAGAAAGCTAATTATCTTTAGTATTTCCCGTTAATATTTAATCTTTATATAAAAAAAGGACACATTCAGATGTGTCCTTTTTTAGTTAGTTGTATGGTTAATTTCTTGGTCCTGTACCTCTTGCCTTAGGTAATTCTTTTCTTGGAATTTTTTGGTCAAGTTGTGCCGTATTGTATACAAATGCAGCAATTACTGTAGCAGCCTGTTTGAGGTCGGCAGGAACCAGGTGATCATAAGTATCCATATTGGTATGATGGGTACGGGTATCATATTCTATCTCATCCTGTATGAATTGAAATCCGGGAATGCCAACTCCATCAAATGCCAGGTGATCGGTTCCTCCGGTATTATCAATAGTAACCGTTTTTGCATCAAGGTCATAAAAAGGCTCCAGCCATTTTGCAAATATGGGCCCGGCAGCTTCATTGTTCTGTAAATAAATACCCCGCACTTTTCCAGTACCATTATCGAGGTTGTAATATGCAGAAACTCTTCCATGTTCAGGCTTTAAAGCCATATCAACCGGATCGGCGAAATGATTTTTTACATAATTGCGTGAGCCATGCAAACCTTGTTCTTCGCCACTCCATAAAGCAATGCGGATAGTTCTTTTAGGTTGCAAACCTGTAGTTTTTAAAATACGCACTACTTCCATCATAACAGCACAGCCTGCTGCATTATCAGTAGCACCGGTTGCGCCCTGCCAGCTGTCAAGGTGGCCACCAAGCATAACAATCTCATCTCGTAATATGGGATCAGTGCCCGGAATTTCGGCTACAACATTATATCCTTTAATATCCTTATCATAAAATTTGGTCTTTACATCTGCTTCCAATTCTACATTTTGACCGGCAACTACCAAACGTTGTATTCTTAGATAATCATCACTCGATAACATGATCCATGCATAATTATTTTCAGCTCCCTTATCAACAGACCCACCATTTTGAACAAACAATGTTCCATCATTACCCCGGCCATTCATACTTAATACCAATGCGGGTTTTTCCTTGTTATAAAAACCATTCATCTGCCTGCCTAGTGCCTGTTGCTGTCTTCTTGCAGCCATAGCTTCGGGGCTTGCGGCAGGTCTTGCTCTCCGTGAGGTGTCGAGTTTTGAATTGGCCATCTTAGTTAGTGTTTCCTCGGTAAAGCGGCCTCCATCGGGAGTGAAAGATGGACGAAGTGTATCAGTTGAGTAAAACATTACGATCTTGTCTTTGATCTTCCCTGCATAATTCTGATATAATTCTGCTGAATCTTTTGCTTTAATAAGGATCACATTCCTGCTGATGATACCATTACCCGGTGTGCTGCCGGTCCATGCCCGGGGTATAGCGATCATCGGTGTATAATAAGGAGCCGTCATGGCAATGTAGCAGCGGGTTTGTTCCCAGCCTGTTCCAAAATTGCCCCAGGGTTCTATTATTGCATTAACCAAGCCCATTCTTGTTAATTCATCTTTAGCCCAGCTGGCAGCCCTAAAAAATCCAGGCGAATTGGTAAGCCTTGGCCCACTCACATCCGTTAGTTGGAAAGCCATTTCCATTACTTTGGAATTTTCAAGCCCCTCTTTCCTGATCTTAGATATAGCATCAGGTTGTGCGAAGATGTAATTGCCCATTAGGCAAATGCCTAATACAAAAAGCAGTTGTTTTCTCATATTGATTTGTTTTATAATTGAATATAAATTTACGCTGTAAAAAATGAAGTAGGCATTAACTGTTTTGAATTTTTTGAATAAAAAAAGCCCAATCTGAAAAGATTGGGCTTTCAGTTTATTAAATTTTATCAGTTTGAAACCTGTTCTTCCATATAACTCTCCATGGGCTCGCAGGTGCAGATCAAATTCCTGTCTCCGTAGGTATTGTTGATACGGGCTATTGATGGCCAGAATTTATTTTTCGTTACATAAGCCAGCGGGAAAGCAGCTTCCTGCCTGCTGTATGCATGGCTCCATTCATCGGCACAAATAACCTGTTGGGTATGCGGTGCATTTTTTAAAGCATTATCCACCTTATCGGCTTTACCATCTTCAATAGCTTTTATCTCTTGATGTATGTTGATCAACGCTTCGCAGAAACGGTCAAGTTCTCCCTTATCTTCACTTTCAGTTGGTTCTATCATAATGGTACCCGGTACCGGGAAACTCATGGTAGGCGCATGAAAGCCGTAATCCATCAGACGCTTGGCCACATCTTCTGCTTCAATACCTGCCGTTATCTTAAATGGACGCAGGTCAACAATAAACTCATGTGCACAATAGCCATTAGAGCCTGTATATAAAATTTTGTAAAACTGCTCCAGCTTTGCCTTCATGTAATTGGCATTCAGAATAGCGTATTCTGTAGATCTTTTAACACCATCCTGTCCCAGCATTTTTATATAAGCATAACTTATCAATAAAATACTTGCACTGCCATAAGGCGCTGCACTTACCGCCGGAATATTGGTTTTGATAGGGCGTAAAGTATCATTTACATTATGACCAGGTAAAAAAGGCTTTAATTTATTGTTCACACAAATAGGCCCAACTCCCGGCCCACCGCCACCGTGAGGTATAGCGAATGTTTTATGCAAATTCAGATGGCATACATCAGCGCCGATCAATCCCGGGCTGGTTAATCCTACCTGTGCATTCATGTTGGCGCCATCCATGTAAACCAGGCCGCCATTATCATGAATTATTTTGCAGATCTTTTTAATGCCTTCTTCAAACACACCATAGGTACTTGGATAAGTAACCATGAATGCTGCAAGATTATCTTTATGTTCTTCTGCCTTTAATTTCAGGTCATTTACATCTATATAACCTTTATCATCACTTTTTACAACAACTACTTTCATGCCGGCCATAATTGCACTGGCAGGGTTGGTGCCGTGTGCCGAGATGGGGATCAATACAATATTCCTATGACTTTCTTTCCTGTCTGCATGATATGCCCTGATGGTAAGCAAGCCTGCATATTCGCCCTGGGCGCCACTATTGGGTTGTAAAGAACAGGCATTAAATCCGGTGATCTTACTTAAATATTCTTCAAGCTTTGCGATCATATACTGGTATCCCTTTGTTTGCGAAGCTGGTGCAAAAGGATGAATGGAACTGAATTCAGGCCAGCTCACAGGAATTAATTCTGTAGCTGCATTCAGCTTCATGGTACAGCTTCCCAGGCTGATCATGGATGTATTTAAACTAAGGTCTTTATTTTCAAGCGATTTAATGTAACGCATCATCTCACTTTCACTGCGATGGGTATTAAAGACAGGATGTGTTAAATAGGAAGATGTTCTTTCACCAAACAATGCATCAGCTTCATCAAAAAATAAAGTAAACGATTTGGAAGTTGCAGTTTTAAAAATTGCCGAAAGATTCTTTTCTGTTTCACCGATATAGTTGCTTGCTACTTCATCAATGCTCATGCTTACTGTGCTATTCTCATGGTAATGAAAATTAGCCCCGTTCTTTTCTGCTGTTTTTCTAAAGGCAATTGCATCAGCTACTTCAAAAGTGATAGTATCAAAAAAGCTTTCAGTCAAAACCTTTATCCCTATACTTTGTAAACCTTTTGCAATGGCCGCAGTTAAAACATGAATGCGCTGTGCAATTTTCTTTAATCCCTCCGGGCCATGGTATACAGCATACATAGCCGCCATATTTGCAAGTAGTGCCTGCGCTGTACAGATATTTGAAGTTGCTTTCTCTCTTTTGATATGTTGCTCCCTTGTCTGCAAAGCCATACGCAGGGCACGGTTATTCTGTGCATCAATGCTCACACCAATGATGCGGCCGGGAATACCACGTTTAAATTCATCTTTAGTTGCAAAGAATGCGGCGTGTGGGCCGCCGTAACCCAATGGCACACCAAAACGCTGTGCAGAACCAATGGCAACATCAGCCCCCAATTCTCCAGGGGGAGTTAATAAGGTTAGCGCCAGCAGGTCGGTTGCCATCACCACGTATCCATTCACCGCATGAACTTTGTTAATAAAATCACGGTAATCTTCTACAGATCCAATACTGTTTGGATATTGAACAATGGCGCCAAAATAGGTTTCGTCAAGAGCAGCTGTTTTATAATCGCCATACACCAATTCAATATTTATTGGAACAGCCCTCGTTAATAAAACTTCTTTTGTTTGAGCAAATATGTGCTGGTCAACAAAGAATTTAGGAGAACCAATTGTTTCCGATTTGTTCTTATGATGAAATAACATAGCCATGGCTTCTGCAGCAGCAGTAGCTTCATCAAGCAGGCTGGCATTAGCTAATTCCAACCCTGTTAAGTCACAAACCATTGTTTGGTAATTAAGTAAACTTTCCAAACGTCCCTGCGAGATCTCGGCCTGGTAAGGTGTGTATTGAGTGTACCATCCTGGGTTTTCAAAAACGTTGCGAAGGATTACGCTTGGCGTAATGGTATTGTAATATCCCTGGCCTATATAAGTTTTAAAAACCTTGTTTTTTGCAGCTATCTTTTTAAGTTCATCCAGGTATTCAAACTCTGTTTGTGCAACAGGGAGCTTTAAAGGATTTTTCATGCGTATAGATGGAGGAACTGTTTGATTAATAAGTTCATCCAGGCTATCAATGCCAATGGTTTTCAACATCTCATTTTTTTCTTCTTCATTTACACCAATGTGGCGCCCTGCAAATTCGTACTGTTGTTGTTCAAAAAGATTCATATTTTTTTATTTTTTGGGATCGGCATGTGTACCGTTTGCACTGGCATGCTGAGGAACGAAGCATCTCTTTCTTAATAAGTTTTAAGTTATACCG
>JAYUYX010000075.1:0-6499 GCA_043752205.1 Chitinophagaceae bacterium | reverse complement strand
GTTTACGAAATTGATATGACCATCTCTGTTGAAGAATTTATTTACAGTGATGAATATTGTGGCGGCATACCCAATGGTAAAAAATTAAAAGCCTGTATACCTGGTGGATCTTCAGTTCCAATTCTTCCGGCTAATTTATTATTGACAACAGCCAAAGGAGAGAAAAGATTGATGAACTACGAAAGCCTCGCCGATGGCGGGTTTGCAACAGGAAGTATGATGGGATCAGGTGGTTTTATTGTTTTGGATGAAGATCAATGTGTAGTAAAGCACACATATACTTTAGCAAGATTTTATCGTCACGAAAGTTGCGGACAATGTTCACCCTGCAGGGAAGGAACAGGCTGGATGGAAAAAATATTATTGAATATGGAGAATGGAAAAGGCAAGATGAGTGATATTGATCTGCTCTGGGATATTCAAAGAAAAATTGAAGGAAATACGATATGTCCATTGGGTGATGCAGCGGCCTGGCCGGTTGCAGCAGCTATCAGGCATTTTAGGGATGAATTTGAATGGCATGTAAATAACCCGGTTGAGTGTTTGACAAAGAATTATGGGTTGGCGCATTATGCGGATCCGATACATGTGCCAGTGTTAGCCCCCTCCGCCCCCTGAAGGGGGAACTTGGACCTCAAGGGGTAGTAGCAGAATAAGAATAATTAAAAGTTTGAATTGAGAAAACAGCGATAAATAATTTTAATCTTTAAAAGCCCCTTTAGGGGTTTGGGGTATGGAAATAAAAAAAGAAGCACCTGCAGCATTTAAAGTAACGATCGATAACATAACCATTGATGTTACGCCGGGTACAACTATATTAAATGCGGCCCGGCAAATTGGTGGCGATGTTACACCGCCAGCTATGTGCTACTACAGTAAGCTGGAAGGTAGTGGCGGTAAATGCCGTACCTGTTTGGTAGAAGTTGCAGCAGGCTCAACCGCCGACCCAAGGCCAATGCCAAAGCTAATGGCAAGCTGCCGCACCACCGTGATGGATGGGATGGTGGTAAAGAATATGACCAGCGACAAAGTTATTGATGCAAGAAATGGTGTTGTAGAATTCTTATTGATCAACCACCCGCTGGATTGCCCTATCTGCGACCAGGCCGGTGAATGTCATTTACAGGACCTGGGTTATGATCATGGTAAAGAAAGCACTCGCTACGAATTTAAGAGAAGAACTTTTGATAAGGAAGATATCGGTCCATATATACAATTACACATGACAAGGTGTATACTTTGTTACCGCTGTACTTATATTGCCGACCAGATAACTGATAAACGGGTACATGGTATTTTGGATCGGGGCGATCATGCAGAGATATCAACTTATATTTCAAAAGCGATCGATAATGATTTCAGCGGAAACATGATCGATGTTTGTCCCGTTGGTGCATTAACCGACAGAACATTCCGCTTCAAGAACAGGGTTTGGTTTACCAAGCCGGTAGATGCTCACCGCAATTGCGAAAATCCAAAATGCTGCGGTAAAGCAACGCTGTGGCTGCGTGGCGATGAAGTATACAGGGTAACTGCCCGTAAAGATGAATGGGGTGAAGTACAGAGCTATGATGGGAAACCAGGCTGGATATGCAATACCTGTCGCTTTGATAAAAAGAAAACAGGCGACTGGGTTGTTGAAGGCGTAACCAATATCAGCCGCCATTCTGTGATCAGCGCCAATAAATACAAAGTACTTGAAATGCCGAAGGATCCGCTTAAGGAAGTGTTGAATGGCCGTGATCCAAAACTGGTAATGAACATACATAATGTGAGCGAAGTAAATAATCCGAATGTTCAATTGAGTGAAATTGACGGGCCGGCGCATATGGAAGATTTTGCAAAGTCGGATGATTTTGTAAAAGGAGCAGGAGAATCAACCCAATGGGGTTTACCAAAAGAATAAAATTATTAAAAAAGGGATATGCTTTTAGCAATTGATTTGGCATTAGTTATTGAGAAACTGGTTTTGATCGTGATCGTTGTAATGGCGTCATTGGTGATTGCTATGTATACCACTTTTGCTGAAAGAAAAGTTGCTGCCATTTTACAGGACAGGCGGGGACCCAACCGTGCTGGGCCTTTCGGATTATTGCAGCCTTTGGCAGATGGATTAAAATTATTTTTTAAGGAAGATATCATTCCGGATTTCTCTGCTAAATTCTTATTTATCCTGGGTCCATCGCTGGCTATGCTTACAGCCATCATGACCGGAGCCGTTGTTCCTTGGGGAGATACAGTTCATCTTTTTGACAGGGATATTTCTTTACAGATAGCCGATGTTAATGTTGGAATATTGTATGTGTTTGCTGTAGTGAGTATGGGTGTGTATGGTATCATGATCGGCAGCTGGGCCAGTAATAATAAATATTCATTGATGGGTGGTTTAAGGGCGGCATCGCAGATCATCAGTTATGAACTGGCTATGGGCATTTCTATAATTGCTCTGCTGATGGTAACAGGAACGCTGAGCCTCAAAGAAATGGTATTGCAGCAGCAAACCGGTTATTGGAATATCCTTTACCAGCCACTGGGATTCTTTATATTTTTAATCTGTGCATTTGCTGAATGTAACCGTACACCATTTGATCTTCCGGAAGCGGAGAATGAATTGATCGGCGGTTATCATACAGAGTATTCATCCATGAAACTGGGTTTCTATCTTTTTTCGGAGTACATTAATATGTTTGTGAGCAGTGTTATTATGTCAACCATGTTCTTTGGTGGATATGATATACCTTTTTTGAATGAAGCGAACTATGACCAGAACTGGATAGCGGTATTTGGGGTAATGGCATTAATGGCAAAAGTAGTGGGCTTTATTTTCCTGTTCATGTGGGTGAGGTGGACGATACCTAGATTCAGGTACGATCAGTTGATGAAACTGGGCTGGAGAATATTGATACCATTGGCATTGCTGAATATGCTGGTAACCGGGGCATTAATATTATTGAAACAGAATAACTGGCATTTTTAAATCAAAAAACTGTCAGCCTGAGCCTGTCGAAGGCGGGGTTGATAAAATATATCCGGTTAACGGAAACATTATGCAAGCATTAACTAACAGGGTAAAACAGGTAGATCGCCGGAAAATGAGTTTCCTGGAGCGGCTGTATATGGTTGCTATAATTAAAGGTATGCTGATCACGTTCAGCCATATCTTTAAAAAGAAACCCACTATTAATTATCCTGAAAAAACAAGGCCATTCAGCCCTGTTTTCAGGGGGCTTCATATTTTAAACAGGGATGAAGAAGGGCGTGAGAATTGTACTGCCTGCGGTTTGTGTGCAGTTGCCTGTCCGGCAGAAGCAATTACTATGGAAGCGGCAGAAAGACAAACAGGAGAGGAGGATTTATACAGAGAAGAGAAATATGCAGCTAAATACGAGATTAATATGCTGCGTTGTATATTCTGCGGATTATGTGAAGAAGCCTGTCCGAAAGATGCCATTTATTTAAGCGAGACTTTTGCACCGGCCGATTACCAGCGCAAACAATTTATTTATAAAAAAGAAGAATTACTAATTCCACACCCTATTGAACAACCCGAAGCGTATAAAAAAGCATTGGGTAACAGGGCGAAAAAAGAAACGGTTAATTAAGCACATGAGTATTACAGAGATATTATTTTGGGGTTTATCAGTTTTGGCATTATTCAGTGCCATTATGGTTGTTGCCAGTAAGAACCCGGTGCATAGCATTTTATTCCTTATCGTTGTTTTCTTTACCATTTCAGGTCATTATATTTTATTGAACGCACAGTTTTTAGCCATTGTAAATATCATTGTTTATGCCGGTGCCATTATGGTACTGTTCTTATTCGTGGTAATGCTGATGAATTTAAATGCAGAATCAGAACCCAAAAAACACAGGATGTTGCAGTTTGCAGGTTTGATATCCGGCGGTTGTCTATTCCTGGTTATCATTTCTGCTATATCAGAAACACCGCAGGCAACCGGTATGGTGCAGATGGGTGGAGGTAATAGCGGGCTGATCAAAAACCTGGGTATGGTTTTATTTAAAGATTATGTAGTGCCTTTTGAGATAAGCTCTGTTTTGTTTTTAAGTGCGATGATAGGGGCGGTGATACTGGGAAAAAAAGAAAAAATTGATAACACGAATAATTAGTGAAATAAATCATGGAAATTAAATGGTACATCGGTTTGGCAGTTGCGCTTTTCTGCATCGGTATTGTAGGGGTTCTTACCCGCCGCAATTCAATCATCATATTTATGTGCATTGAGCTTATGTTGAATGCCGTGAATTTATTGCTGGTAGCGTTTTCAAAAATGCATGCAGCATCTGAAGTTGCTATCACAAATCCTAACGTGGTAAGTGATGCACAGATCTTTGTTTTTTTTATCATGGTGGTAGCAGCGGCAGAAGTTAGTGTGGGGCTGGCGATCATTGTGATGCTATATCGAAATACACATTCAGTGGATGTGAATTTTTTAAACAGGTTAAAGAACTGACAACCGACAACCGACCACTGACCACGGATAAATCTTCTGTCGTCGGTGGTCATAGGTCCGTCGTCCAAATCGATTTATGGGAAATATTTTTCAATTAGTCTGGCTGATACCTTTACTGCCCCTGGCAGGGTTCTTAATTAATGGACTTTTCAGGAAGCAGCTATCAAGGTCCATGTCCGGTATTATCGGAAGCGGAATGGTTTTTCTCTCTTTCGTTATCAGCATTTTTGTTTTTTTGAACGTTAAAAATGGTAACACCCATGTTGCACATTATTTCGATTTCATAAATATTACCGCACTTAAGATCGGTTTCGATTTTCAAATAGACCAGCTTTCTTCAATCTTCTTATTGATCATTACAGGCGTTGGCTTTTTGATACATGTGTATTCAACGGCCTACATGCATGATGAAGAGCCTAAGGATTTTGCAAAATATTTTGCTTTCTTAAATCTTTTTGTGTTCTCAATGTTGCTGTTGGTAATGGGCGGAAACTTTGTGATCATGTTCATCGGTTGGGAAGGTGTGGGGCTTTGTTCTTATTTACTTATTGGCTTCTGGTTTAAAAATACCAACTACAATATTGCGGCTAAAAAAGCTTTCATCATGAACCGCATTGGTGACCTTGGTTTTTTACTGGCTGTATTCTGGCTGATAACAAAACTGGGTACTGCCGATTATCATGAAGTATTTGCAAATGTTTCTAAATTATCTGCAACAGATATTACCGGTATCACCCTATTATTATTTGTGGGTGCTATGGGTAAGAGTGCACAGATACCTTTATACACTTGGTTGCCCGATGCGATGGCAGGGCCAACACCCGTGAGCGCCTTGATACATGCTGCTACCATGGTTACTGCCGGTATTTATATGATCGCACGGAGTAATATCTTATATACCATGGCGCCTGTAACGCAGGGAGTAGTTGCAATCGTAGGCTTATCAACTGCTATCCTTGCAGCAACCATTGCCTTAAAACAAAACGATATTAAAAAAGTGCTTGCTTACTCAACCGTAAGTCAATTAGGATATATGTTTTTAGCATTAGGTGTTGGTGCATACACAGGCGCTGTTTTCCATGTAATGACGCATGCATTCTTCAAAGCTTTATTATTCCTTGGTGCCGGTAGTGTTATTCATGCTATGAGTGGTGAACAGGATATCCGGAATATGGGTGGCCTGAAAAAATACATGAGTATTACGCATGTTACATTCTTACTGGCTTGCCTGGCCATTGCCGGCATGCCGCCTTTCTCAGGGTTCTTTTCTAAGGATGAAATTTTAGCTGCAGCGTTTGCAAAGTCGCCTCTACTTTGGGGAGTGGGCGTTGCCGGTGCGGTGATGACGGCTTTTTATATGTTCCGTTTATATGCCATGACCTTTCTCGGAAAATTCAGGGGCACACATGAACAAGAGCATCATTTGCATGAAAGTCCGAAAGCGATAACTATTCCTTTAATTATACTTGCCATACTTTCTGTTGTGGGTGGCCTGGTAGGCATACCGGAAATATTCATGCATGGCGGACATAAACTTGAAGCTTTTTTAGCACCTGTGTTTGCACAAAGCAATGCGCTTACAGAAAAACATCAGCTGTCTCATGCAACTGAATATATGTTGATGGGGGTTTCGGTGGTCGCAGCATTGGCTGCATTGGTTTTTGCATGGAGCAGGTACAGCAAATATCAAAAAGTAGAAAAAGAAGAGACAGGTATTGGAAAAGTGCTGGCTAATAAATGGTATGTTGATGAATTATATGATACCATCATTGTAAAACCTGTGCTGGCTATAGCAAAATATTTAAATAACATTTTCGAGAGAAAAGGTATTGATGGTTTTGTGAATGGTGTTGGCAAGGCAGTTAATTATGGCGGCCGCCAGATCCGTTTATTACAAACGGGACAGGTAGGTAATTATGTATTAATGATGGTGCTGGGTATTTTAGTTTTTTTTATTATTCAATTGTTTTTCTAATTACAAGATATGGACCCCAAAAATATCTGGATAACATTTCCTGAGTTGTTGA
>JAYUYX010000074.1:0-6507 GCA_043752205.1 Chitinophagaceae bacterium | reverse complement strand
TAGCATTTCTGACCAAAAAAATAAATAGAAAACAAATTTTATTAATTGGATGGATTTTGGGCCTCCCCGTTCCCTTTTTGTTAATGTATGCTGCAAACTGGAATTGGGTAATTATTGCCAACATATTGCTAGGTATTAATCAGGGCCTGGCATGGAGTACCACCGTAATTATGAAAATTGATTTGGTGGGAGATAAGAACAGGGGCTTAGCCATGGGTATCAATGAGTTTGCAGGTTACTTATCTGTTGGATTAGCGGCATTTCTTGCCAGTTCCATTGCATCACACTATGGCTATGCATTTTTCCCATTCATACCGGGCATCGCATTTGTTATGGCAGGATTGATACTTACTATTTTTTTTATAAAAGATACTACCCCGTTTGTACATGCAGAAAGCCAAACCAGCAGAATTCCTCTTTTAAAAAATGTTTGGCAAGAAACAACCTGGAAGCATCAAAACATTGGTTCTGTTACTGTAAATGGGTTGGTAAATAATGTAAACGATGGGGTTATATGGGGTTTACTGCCTTTACTGTTATTACAAAGAGGGTTCAGTATTACTCAAATAGGAATTGTCGCAGGTATCTATCCTGTAGTATGGGGTATTGCGCAATTGTATACGGGTAAATTGGGGGATGTTTTCTGTAAAAAACAATTGATAACGCTGGGCATGCTTTTACAGGCAGTGGCTATCGTTTTTTTAGCAATAACCTCTGCGATGTTCTTTACCATAGTTTCATCGGTATTATTAGGGTTAGGCACAGCAATGGTATATCCTAATTTTCTTAGCGTAGTAGCAGAAAATACTCATCCATCTCAAAGGGCGGAAACACTAAGCATATTCCGCTTTTGGCGGGATAGTGGTTATGTAATAGGTGCATTATTGAGCGGGGTGCTGGCTGATTATTTTGGCCTATCTGCTTCTCTTATTATAGTGGCAGGCCTTACGGCATTTGCGGGCATTATTGCTAACATTAGAATGTGTTGTACAAACCGGCTTTTTTGGAAAACGAGATATTGTATCCCTTCATAATATGTAATTGTTCTAATTACTTATAACTTATGCTACTCTTTTCATTTGTAACCTTTGTTACCTAAAAGCCGAATGGTAGCGTTTAAATTTGCTTTTTAAAATAGGAAAAATGACAAGCCATCAAATATTTGTAGAAAACATTAAATGCCGTGGTGGCATAACCATTATTAAAACTGCTTTACAAAAAATTAAAGGTGTAAACGCAGTAGAAATATTTGAAGGAATGAGTAAAGTATGTGTAACCGGAGTGGCTGTAGGGAGAGAAGAAATGATAACAAAGCTGGCTTCTCTGGGCTATCCTCAAAAAGGAGGCAACAGCTTATTAAACAGGGCGAAATCATTTGTAAACTGTTTGGTAGGCAGAATATCTTCAAATAACTAGTCAAATCAATTTATATGAAGCAGGCGCTATTTAACAATTGGAATTTTATGCGGTTTATAAGGCTGATATTGGGCATTACCATTATTGTGCAATCTATCATTACCAAGGACTGGGTAGTAGGTATTTTGGGCGTAGTATTTACGGGTATGCCCATATTTAATATAGGCTGCTGTGCTGTTAGCGGCTGTACTACCCCTTCTAAAAAAGTTGTGAAAACAACAAAAGATATTGCTTATGAAGAAGTGGTTTAACCATAATAAACTTTACCTGATAGGTGCCGTAGTTGGCGCTCTTGCCGGATATGTATACTGGCAGCAGGTAGGATGTGTAACCGGCACATGTGCCATTACATCAAAACCATTGAACAGTACCCTTTACGGGGCCCTAATGGGTGCTTTATTATTTAGCCTGTTTAAAAAAGAAAATAAAAAGCAAATTACAAAAGAAGAAGAAAATTTATACTAATGACATTTACTGAAATCATACAGTCAGACAAGCCGGTACTGGTAGATTTTTTTGCAGAATGGTGCGGACCCTGTAAAATGATGGCGCCCATTCTAAAAGATGTGAAAAAGGAAGTGGGTGATGCAGTCACCATTATAAAAGTAGATGTAGATAAAAGCCCGCAAGCTGCCAATGAATACGAGGTACAGGGTGTACCAACATTACTATTATTTAAAAATGGTAAGCCTGTGTGGCGGCAAAGTGGTGTAGTACCTAAAAGCGGATTATTAGGGATACTTAAAAAATTCATACTATAAAATTTATCACAATGAGCTTTTTTCAAGAATTATTTGGCGGCGGGCAAAAAGCAGATCTTACTAGCATTATTCAACAGGGAGCCTTTTTAGTAGATGTACGAACCCCGGCAGAATTTGCCGAAGGTGGCATACCCGGCGCTGTAAATATTCCTTTAGATACAGTTGCGTCTCAACTGTCAAAATTCAGGACTAAGGAAAATATTATCGTGTTTTGCCGAAGCGGCAACCGAAGCGGGCAGGCCAAAGCTATCCTTGACCAAAATGGTTTTAAAAATGTAGTCAACGGTGGTTCATGGGAAAATGTGAAGCAGTTTGTAAAATGAAACCTTAAAGACCATCCTTCGCTTTATAAATAGAATATGATTCAGTTAGTTAGGAATGTAACCAGGTACCTTTGATTACAGTATTACTGAAATACGGATCATCATTTAATTTAATATCTTATTTTATTTTATTAAAAAAATACTACATAACACATGGGAGAGCTAATAACACAAACCTGGGCCTGGTGGTTTTCGGGTACTATGATTGCAGTAATCATGTTTTCCCTTTTATATTTTGGGCAATCTTTTGGATTCTCTTCTAATTTACGAACCATTTGTGCCGCCGCAGGATTAGGAAAGAGAGCAAAGATTTTTGAATTTAACTGGAAAAGCCAGACATGGAATTTGGTTTTCTTAGTGGGGGCTATTGTTGGGGGCTTTATTGCAAAGCAGTTTCTATCAACAGATCTACCGCTTACCATTTCGCAGGCAACCATTACTGATTTAGGTAAATTAGGCATTGCTGCACCTGCTTCACTTCAGCCAGCAGAACTTTTTGGTTTAGAGGCCATTCTTTCCGTAAAAGGATTTCTTGTACTGGCAATGGGTGGCCTTATGGTGGGTTTTGGATCCAGGTATGCCGGTGGATGCACCTCCGGCCATGCGATCAGTGGGTTGTCTGATTTGCAAATGCCTTCCCTTATTGCCGTTGTCGGATTTTTTATCGGCGGCCTGGTAATGACTTTTTTCATTCTTCCCTTAATATATTAATCAAATGAAGTTTATAAAATTTTTATTACTCGGTATTTTTTTCGGAATTGTAATGGCCAAATCAGAAGCGATATCCTGGTACAGGATACAGGAGATGTTCCGGTTTCAGGCATTTCACATGTATGGTATTATCGGCACTGCTGTAACACTCGGGGTAATAGGGGTTGCATTAATAAAAAAGTTTACAATCAGGGACTTTCAAGGTAATCCTATCGTATTTTATCCAAAGGAAAAGTCTATCATACGATATTTAGTTGGTGGAACAATTTTTGGATTAGGCTGGGCTTTAAGTGGCGCTTGTCCCGGTCCAATGGTAGTAAATATTGGTTACGGTTTTTTATCAATGACCATTGTATTTCTTTTTGCAATTGTGGGTACCTACTTATATGGAAATGTCTGTGAAAAACTTCCCAATTAATTTTCAAAAGCTTACCCTTTATGAACGACGGACAGGATGCTGATAAAATACGGCAGGAACTTATTTCGGTCATCAACAGATTAATACTGGTAATCGTAATACTGGCTATTGGGCTGATTTCCATGCCTTTTATTTTTCAATATACTATCCAACCAAATAAATCAAAAGACAATATACAAGGCAATGTGACAAATAATAGTGAAGCAAATAATAATGCTGCTAATTACTGGATTAGCCCTGATGTGTCAACTATTTTGGATGCTACACAAAAAAAACAGGTGGCCTATGGCAAAGAATTGATTGCACATACGGCAAAATATCTTGGGCCCATGGGTTCTGTATTAAAACTAAGCAATGGACTGAATTGTCAAAACTGCCATTTACAGGCAGGTACAGCCGTTTTTGGAAATAACTATGGTTCGGTGGCTTCACTCTATCCAAAATTCAGGGCAAGAAGCGGTTCCATAGAAAATATTTACAAAAGAATAAATGATTGTTTTGAACGTAGTTTAGATGGTAAAGAATTAGACACTGCCGGTATAGAAATGCAGGCTATCGTTGCTTATATAAATTTTATTGGGTCAAATATAAAAAAAGGTGAAAAAGCAATCGGCTCGGGATTTAAAGACCTCGCTTATTTAGACCGTGCCGCTGATTCCTCAAAAGGACAGATTGTGTATACATCTAAATGCCAAAGCTGCCACCAGGCAAATGGAGAGGGCCTATTTACTGCTGATAAAACAGAATATACTTACCCCGCCATATGGGGCAAAAAAAGTTTTAATGATGGGGCTGGTTTGTACCGGCTGAGTAATTTTGCAAAATATGTAAAATACAATATGCCACAGGGCGCTACCCATGATAACCCGCAACTTACGGATGAAGAAGCCTGGGATGTTGCGGCTTTTATAACCTCACAAACAAGGCCCCATATCAGTGTACCTAAAGACTGGCCCGACAAATCAAAAAAACCGGTTGACCATCCTTTTGGCCCTTTTGCAGATGATTTTTCTGAAAAGCAACATAAGCTAGGGCCTTTCAAACCCATAGTGGAAGCTCAAAAGAAAAGAGAAGATGCTACGAATCATAAAACAGCATTAGTTTCAAAAAAAATGCAAATCTCTCATAATGAATAATAACAGAAGAGATTTTATAAAAAAATTGGGTACCCTCAGTGGAGCCGGCTTGTTAGCAGCTGCACCCATTATTTCAGTTGCCGAAACAATACATAAAAAAGAAATGCAAGAAATGGTTTCTGATGATAAGCCCTTTACTATTTCAATTCTGCAAACTACCGATGTGCATTGCCAGGTGCACCCGCATGATGAATTATTTTGGGAAAATGATAAAGCCGTCTTTCGAAAAACAGGCGGCTATGCACACTTAGCCACCTATCTGCGAAAAGAAAGACAGAAGAATATACCTTCTTTTTTAATTGATACCGGAGATATGTTTCAGGGTAGCGAACTTTCTGTAAAAACAACCGGCAAAGCAATGGTACCCATTTTAAATGCATTGGGTTACGATTTATACCTTCCCGGCAACTGGGAGGTTGTTTATTATAAAAAAGCCATGCAAACATTATTAGGTTCATTACATGCCCCTAAGGTGTGCGCCAATATGTATCACGACCTGGGTGATGGCAAAAGGGGTGATTTAATTTTCCCTCCTTATCATATCTGGAATGTTAGAGGAATAAAAATTGGCTTTATTGGATATACCGACCCATTGGTCCCCATTCGCCAATCACCCAACTACAGCAAAGGAATTATTTACACCAGGCCCGAAGAAAATGTAGCTCATTATGTGGATGTGCTACGTAATGACGAACAATGTGCTTATGTTTTAATAGTAGCGCATTTAGGTTTATCGCAACAAATACATTTAGCCAATTTAGAAGAATGTAAAGGGGTAGATTATATTTTGGGCGGGGATACACATGAAAGGGTTCGCAACCCTATTCAATGTACATATGCAAAAGTAGTGGAGCCGGGTGCTTTTGGTTCGTTTGTTGGGAAGCTTACCCTTACCATTCACAACGGTAAAGTGATAAAAGATGACTATGAACTGGTTGAAATAACTGCCGCTACCCACAAACCGTTAGCAGCGATTACAGCACTTATCAAAAATAATGAACAGCCCTTTGAAGAAGATATTTACAAAATTGCCGGTTATAGTACTATTCCCTTATATAGGTATTTCGTAGTTGAAAATCCAATTGACACCTTGATTTTAGATGCTTTGAAATGGAGGGTTCCGGAAGTAGATGTTGTATTGTCCAATGGCTTTCGTTTTTGCCCACCAAGAACCTCACCTGATGATACCGGTAATATCCCCATTACTTACGGATTTATTTATGATATGCTTCCAGTTGATAGTACGGTAAGAACAGGCATAGTTGCAGGAAAGCAAATAAAAGAATGGCTGGAAAAAGAGCTGAATAATGTTTTTGCCAAAGACGCATCAGAGCGTTTTGGCGGATGGGTAATTAAGTTTAAAGGGATGCAGGTATCTTTTAATGCTTTTGGAGAAAAGGGCAAAAGGGTACAGGAAATCTTTGTGGGTGATGCACTGCTTGATATGCATAAAACATATACTATCTGCGCCTGTGAAAGAGATGGCGACCCAAGTGATATGCTTTGTAGAATGAAAAATGTAGCCAATGCTAAAAATACAACACATACCCTGCATACGGTTTTAAAAGAATATCTAACAGCGAATTCTCCGGTTACGCCAACACCTCCTATGAATGCAAGGGTTTTAGATGCTCCACAAACACTACTTACTCAGGTAACGGGCGTAGATTATCATTTTCACTAATCAAAATAAATATTGCTATTAGTATACTCCCTGGTATCCTATTGGCATGCAAATAAAA
>JAYUYX010000073.1:0-15512 GCA_043752205.1 Chitinophagaceae bacterium | reverse complement strand
TGAGATATCTAAAATGGTAATATTGCTGTATCCTAACTCCAATAAGTGATCAACCAAAAAACTATCGCCGCCGCCAATATCAATAATAGAAGCGGTTTTTGGAATTTTCAGCTGTTTAAAGAACTGCAGCGATTCTTTGGGCGTTTGCTGATACCAACTTACTTCATTAAGCTGTTTTGTATTGTATACGTTTTCCCAATGTTGCTTACTATTCATATTATTTAATCTTATATCGCAAATATACGATTAAAGAATTTAAACCGTCAAATTTATTTATAAAAAAGCCAGAATTAATATCCTGGCCTTTATAACTATTGAAATTAATTTTGTAACTGGAAAAGATTTTCATAAAATTATTCTCTCCCATCAAGCAAATTACCAAAACCCCCTAAAATACTTCCTTCTTCTTTGCGCTTGTAGGTACCGTACTGCATAATGCGGCCAGCCAAACGGCTTATTGGCAGAGATTGTAACCATACCTTCCCGGGGCCCTGCAGCCTGGCAAAAAATAATCCTTCGCCACCAAACATCCAGTTCTTGATACCTCTTACCATTTCCACATCAAAATCAATACCTGCGGTATAAGCAACTACACAACCTGTATCTACTTTTAAAACTTCTCCTGCATGTAACTCTCTTTCTACAACATAACCGCCGGCATGTGCAAAGGCAAGACCATCCCCTTCCAGCTTTTCCATAATAAAACCTTCGCCCCCAAAAATACCGGTACCTAATCTTCTTTGAAATTCAATACCAATACTTACGCCTTTAGCAGCGCACAGGAATGCATCCTTCTGTGCAATGATCTTTCCGCCAAGCTGCTGCAGGTCGAATACAATTATTTTACCGGTATAAGGTGCACCAAAACTTACTTTCTTTTTTCCGTTGGTTGTATTGGTAAAAGCTGTCATGAATAAACTTTCTCCTACCAGTAATCTTTTACCGGCGCTAAAAAGCTTGCCTAAGATGCCGTTATCCTGCTGCTGGCTTCCGTCGCCAAATATGGTCTGCATGGTAATGCCATCATCCATCATCATAAAGGCACCACTCTCTGCAATGGCTGTTTCATTTGGATCTAATTCAATTTCTACAAACTGCAGCTCTTCGCCATAAATACGATAATCAATTTCGTGATTTGTTCTCATTGTTTTTTTTTGTAAAAATATTGTTTTACAGCATGCTTATACGGGGTATTTTATAAACGGTTCAGGGTTTAGAAAGAAGCCATAATAAAATAGCCACCATGAATCTGGTGGCTATTTTAATAAGGATACGACCCTGGTTTAATTAGTTTATTTATAAAGATTTGATCCATTTAACAAGTTCATCCCGACCTTTGCCTACTTTCTGTTGTAAGCGGCCAAGCAATTCTTCATCTTTCCCCTCTTCGTACTTAAGATCATCATCGGTAAGGTCACCATACTCCTTTTTAATTTTACCTTTTAATTCATTCCAGTTTCCTTTAATTTCCAACTTATCCATAATTATAAATTTAAGGTCATAAATAATGTTACAATTAATGGATAACCATTTTCATGCCAATTGAACTTCTCCCAGCTTGTCATAATATAGTACCAACCTTTAAAACAATGATGCCGCTTATTTTAGTAAGCGGCATCATTTAATATCCTTAAAATAACTTATGCTTTGTAATGCGGTAAAAGATCATTGCCTGCGGCATCTTTTACCGGTTCCTTCAATTTCCCATTCCACACTTTTTTACCCTCTATCCTTCTGACCAAATACATTATACCTACGAATATAAAGAAGAATGGACCTGCGAAACCCAACAGTGCAACATATTTAGTACCATAGAATTTCTCCATTGGCCTGCGCAATCTTTCTGAAATTAAATACATACTCGGCACCATGATAAGCGTAAGGAAAAAGGCGAATACCAAACCAAATATAATTGTCCAGCTTAATGGCCCCCAGAATACAACACTATCACCACCAAAAAAGATATGTGGATTTAAATGCCGGAAGAAAGAAACAAAATCAATATTAAATCCAACAGCCAACGGTAATAATCCCAACATGGTGGCCAATGCAGTTAACAATACCGGTATGATACGGATCTTACCCGCCTGTATGGCCGCTTCCCTGGTTTTAACCCCACGTCCACGCAATTCATCAGTAAACTCAATTAATAAAATACCGTTCTTAATTACGATACCTGCAAGGCCGATTACACCAACTAAAAGCATAATTGTTGCAATAGTCATTCCTGTAAGAGCATAACCAAGTAAAACTCCAATTACTGAGAAGAATATTTCTGTTAACACAATGAAAGGCTTACTCATGGAGTTGAACTGCAAAACGAGAATTAGAAATATTAATCCCAATGCTGTAAGCAGAGCCTTTAACAAAAATGAATTGGTTTCTGCTTCCTGCTCACCCTGGCCTGTTTGTTTTATTGTTACATCCGCAGGGATCCGTGTTTTGGATTTAAAATCCACAATCCTGTCGGCAAGATCTTCATTTACTTTTCCTGTCATTGTAGGATCCAAAACATTTGACTGCAACTGTATAGTACGTTTTACATTTTTACGGGCAATAGCTCCGGAAGTATTGGTTAGATCAGTAGTTGCCACTGCACTTACCGGTATGGATTTCACCATCATTGTATTCATATCCATAAATGTGATGCGCATGTTCATGATATCCGTCATATTGCTGCGCTGCAGATCGTTATAGCGCAACTGTATCTTATACTCATCTTCACCTTCTTTAAGTTTACTTACTTCTTTACCAAATACAGCTGTTCGTATCTCCATTCCGATCTGGCCGGTACTCAATCCTTCCATCATGGCTCTTTCCCTATCAACATTTATAGTGATCTCAGGACTGTTGAGGTCAACATCCATTTTTAAATTCTCTACACCATACACCGGGTTCTGATCAATGTAATTGGATAGCTCGCTGGCAACTTTTGCAATTACATCATAATCGTCTCCAATGATCTCGATATTAACAGGGGGGTCTGTTGGCGGGCCTCCATCTTCCTGCGCCACTTCTATACTGGCGCCTGGTATACCCACCATTTGCTTACGTATCTCATCCATATAAGGCTTGGTTTTTTTACCGTGCCGTTTTTCATATTCTACAAACGAAACCTGTATCCTTCCTAAATTAGACTGAATACTCCGGTTATTGCTGCTTGGATTATTGGCACTGTTTGCCACATTGGAAATAATACTTTCTACGATACTCCCCGCTGCGCCCGGCTTTTCTTTTTCAAGTATTTTCTGTACACGGGTTTCTAAAATATGCGTAACACTGTCAGTTGTTTTTACATCAGTACCAATCGGCATTTTTAAATATACATAAACAAAATTGGGGTCTCCGCTAGGAAAAAAGGTTGATTTAGTTCTTCCCGCATTAACACTAAGCATTAGCAACCCAGCTGAAACCGGGAATAAAATAAACAAACTTACCAGCATCCATACCGGCCGTGTTCCTTTCAGTACCCAGCGCAAAAGGGTTTCATAACGGTTCATCAGGTTGGGTAATATCCTGTTTTGAAAAGCATAAATAATATCACGGAAAACAAAACGGTTAAGCACTGCCAGCAAGGCCATAAACCAAAGGAAATTTGCAAAGCCATGCCAGCCGGCAAAATGCAGCAACACGCCAAAGCCCAATAACACCCAGAAGAATGGTTTTTTAAATATGTCTTTCTTAGGTTCGTCAAACCCTTTACCCTCAGGCTTCATAAAGCTTACAGCAAAAACCGGGTTGAAAATAAATGCAACTATTAAAGATGCTGCTAACGTAAGTATGAGCATCGTAGGCAGGTATATCATGAACTTACCAATAATACCTTTCCAGAAAAGCAAGGGAAAGAAAGGGGCCAGTGTTGTTGCAGTACCTGCAAGCACCGGTATAAAAATTTCGCCGGCAGCTTCTTTGGCACTTCTTATTATGGGCACTTTACCATTGTTATAAATACGGTGTGTATTCTCAATCACCACAATGGCATCATCCACTATTATGCCCAGGCCAAACAGCAGTGCAAATAATACAATGAAGTTTAAGGTTATTGGTGTACCGATGATGGCATCGCCAATGGGTAAGAAGAGAAATGCAACAAACACACTCAATGGCACACTCAATGCCACAAAGAAAGCATTGGTTACACCCATAAAGAACATCAGAACCAGCAATACCAACACAAAGCCGATGATGATGGTGTTGATCAATTCATTAAATGATGTTGCTGTTGTTTTACTCTGATCTCCGGTGATAACAACTTTGAGGTCTTTCGGCAACACATCGTCATCCTGCATCTTTTGCACTATATCTTTTATTTTTCCCGCTGCGCTGATAAGGTTTTCGCCGGCACGCTTGATGATGTTAATGGTAATTACATTCTTACCATCCAGGCGGGCATAACTTTCTTTTTCTTTAATGGTATCTTTTAGGGCAGCAATATCTTTTAAATAAACAGATGCACCACGGGCACTGCTTCTTACAACAATATCCTGCAGATTTAAAACACTGGTAAATTGTCCTTTTATTTTAATGGTACGCTGCATATTGCCAACCTCAATCAATCCACCGGTAATATCTCTGTTCTCACGACTGATGGCATTTTCAATATCCATAAAACTTACACGTGCTGCCTGCATTTTGTAAGGATCAACATTTACCTGTATCTCTCTTTCTGGTGCACCAATAATTTCAGCACGGGTAATTTCAGAAAGTTCCTCAAACTTATCCTGCATCTTATCCGCATACTCTTTCAACTTGATGCCATCATAATCGCCACTGATGTTCACAAACATGATGGGCATTTCGCTGAATGCAAATTCCTGAGCATTTGGCTGGGAAGTAAGATCGTTAGGCAGGTCCGATTTTGCTTTATCAATAGCGTCCTTCACTTTTACCTTGGCTATCTCTGTCTTAACATCGGTATCAAACTCCACAACGATCAAACTGAAATCTGTTTGGGATGTACTCGTTATTTTTTTAACCTTAGCACCGCTGATGCCCTTCAATTGCTTTTCAATTGGCCTTGTAACCAGGTTTTCAATATCCTTAGGCGAATTACCTACATAAACCGTAGTTACACTAATGGTAGGTACCACAATGTCAGGGAACTGCTCCTTAGGCATACTGTTGAACTGGATCAAACCATACAAAGAAATTAAAATGGCAATTATATAAATAGCCGTACGGTTATTGATGGACCAGCTTGTAGGACCAAACTCTTTAAATTTTTTTCCTATTCCTTCTATAAAATTCATACAATTAGTTTTTTGGCCTCCCCTAAATCCCCTCCCGTGGAGGGGACTTTAAAGACTCTGATTCGTTGAAAATTCTTTTCAATATTTTGAGAACCCAATCTTGAAATTTTAAAACCTACTTAAAGTTTTCCATGCTTTCAAATCTCCCCGGGTGGAGATTTAGAGGGGCCTATAATATCGTAGTGCTTATCAATTGCCCATCGTAAACATTCTGGTAACCTTCGGTTATTAATTGATCGCCTGCTTTTAAGCCGGCTTTAATTTCTACATTGTTACCATACACTTCACCAATAACCACAGTTTGTTTTTTTGCAACCGACTTGCCATTGGCAAGTTTGGTAAGTACATAAACATATTTTGTTGTTTCATCACTCTGCACAGTATTAACTGGTATCACCACAGCATTCGCAGCAGCATAATCCAATATGCGGATGATGGCTGATTGATTGGGTTTTAAAGCTGCGTCAACAGGTATTCTTGCTTCTGCAATAAAGCCTCTTAAAGTAGGATCGATAGATTGACTGATCAATGAAATGGATGATGTAAGTTTTCTATTTGCATCCGGAATATTGATCTCTACTATAGAACCTTTGTTTACTCTTGTTAAATAATTCTCAGGAATATTGGTTACCACTTTTAAATTGCTGGTGTTTACAATTTTTATTTGTGGGCCAGCTGCTGTCATGCCCTGAAAAGTTTCGCCAACCCTTATATTAACAATATCGGCAACTCCATTTACATCACTATATACATTGCTGGTTTTCATTTGCTCAATGGCAACATTCACCTGCTCGCCGGCAGCCTTTAATTGGTTCTCCAAACTCTCCACATTTGTTTTTGCAGTGATCAGTTGTACTTCTGTACCTATACCCTGCTCCCATAAATTCTTCTGGCGCTGGTATAGATTTTTGGCAAAGCCCAATTGTGTTTTTATACCCTCAAGCTGCTGCCTGGCCGCAGTAACCTGTTGCTGTGCAATGGCCGCATCCAGCTTTAATAACAACTGACCTTTTTTTACATACTGGCCCTGCTGTACAAACACCCCTTTAACCTGGCCGGGCATTCCTCTTGGTGAGATGTAAGAAATATTTTCTGCATCAATATGGCCCTGCAGGTCAATATAATGTTTAAAGTCCTGTGTAGTTACAGCTGTGGTAGCCACCAGTTTTATTTTTGCTGCGTCTGCGGCACTTGTGTCAAGTATCTCCAGCTCTGCCTGTAATTTTTTAATTTCTTCGTCAGTCTTGGCCCTTTGTGTTTTTAATTTTTCTATTTCTACTTTTTTATCAGTGATAAGTGCTGTGCGGTCTTTTTTACTGCCGCCGCAGGATGCGAAAAGAAAGAGTGTAAAAACTGCGACTGAGATTTGTGTTATTTTTTTCATCTGTATGTTGTTAGTCTTGTTAGATTATAATTTTCCGGTGGCTTTTAAAAAATCAACTTTTGCAATGATGGCATCATTCAATGCGCTGATATAATTTGTTTGAGCGGTTTTAAGATCAACCTGGGCTGTATTTATCTCTGAGGATGATCCGGTACCTATCTCGTATTTCTTTTTAGTTTGCCCATATACTTTTTCGGCCAGTTCCATATTTCGCTTTTGATAGTCCATCGCAGCAACTGCCGAAATGAAATTTCTTTTCGCATTTTCAACTTCATTATCAATATTGATCTTTAAGGCTTCTGTCTGGTTCTGGCTTTTCTGTAATTCCAGTTTTGCTTTCTTTATTCGTGCATTAAGAGCAAAACCATTAAAGATGGGCACTTTCATCTGCACGCCGATATAGGAGCTGGTAAACCAGTCGCCTTTGCCAAAAAAATCAAATTTTTCACGCTGGGCCTGCTTGCTGTAGCCGCCTACCAGTACAAAAGTTGGTATCTGGTTAAGTTTATACCGGCGCACATTTAAACCATTCAACTTATTGGTTACTTCCGATATCTGGTAATCATTCCGATCGGTATAATTAAACTGGCTTGCTTCCAGTACGCCTTCTTTTATCTGTGCCTCATCAAGCTTATCAGTTAATACCAGGCTGTCCTGTATGGGCATGCCCATTAATAATTTTAAGCCTGAATAACCATTGCTGATCATATTATTTGCTTTCAGTTTTTCAGTTTGCAGGTTCACGATCTGTACCGATAATTTATCAATATCCACACGCTCGGTAAAACCATTATCATACATTACCTGCACATCATGTTTTAGTTTTTCAAGCCGGCTGCTGTTTGCATCCAGCAATTCAATTTGTGTTTTACCATTCACCAATTGGTAATACAGCTTATAAACATTTGCCTTTATGTTTTCTTCTGTAAGTGCAGCAATTTTTTCCTGCAGAGTGATAGTACCATTGCGTGCTTTTAAGGCAATAAAAACCTGTCCATCAAATATCAGCTGGCTTAATGTTACGCCTGCATTTGCATTCCACGGATTACCCAGTGGAAAGGGTATGGTACCATAACTTGCAGGCTCCTGGATAGGGGTACCGGTACCATCTTTTACACCTTCTTTTACCAATACCCCGTACGTCCCTTGGGTAATAAAATTTGGAAGCGTTTGTATAGGAATATCAAAATTATGGGTTATGCCAGCACTGCCATTCACCTGCGGCAGTGCAATGGAAGTAATATCCCTATTAACTTGCTTCTGAATGAGGATATCGAGCAATGCATTCTTTACCTGCACTGAATTTTGCTTAGCATAATCTGCAGCCTGCTGCACGGTAAAAGAATGTACTTTTTGGGCATTTGTACTAACGCTCATAGTTAAAAGGCTTACCAGGACCAGGCTATAATTCCTTAATTTTTTCATCACTACTTTTTTATTACTTATTATTTTTTGCTTCTGATTTTAATTTTTGTTCCCTGTATTTAATGATCAGCTTATATCCCTTAAGCGATACCAGGCCAAAGAGAAAATGAACAAGTATCTCTTCTTCAATTTTTGCGAGGCTGTACTTTAATTTTTGCTGAAAGTCAGGATTGAATGGAATAAACATGGTCTCTACCCGATACCTGCACAAAATATCCACCGCCATTTCGGGCCTGTACAATTCTTCTTTTATACCACGCTGAAGGTTTTGGGTACATACATTATAAAGAAATTCATTCTTGTGTTTGCTGAACTTACTGAAGGCGGCCGGGTGATATTTCTGCATATCATACAAAATAGATGGGTTCATGGTTTTGAACATTTCTGCCATCATATCCATGACTAAAAAGATCTCATGTACGGCATTCTCCGACCTGTCAATATCTGCTTTACAGGAGCATTGATTTGTTGCAATAATCTCGTCAACCACGGCTTCAATTAATTCATCCTTGTCTTTAAAATATTGGTAAATGGTTTTTTTACTCATCCCCAGGTGGGTTGCAATGTCATCCATACTGATGCTCCGGATGCCATATTGCATTACCAGTACACTTGCAGCTTTCTGTATTCTTTGTTTAGTATCTATGTCTGTCATAATCGGGGGGCAAAACTAAGGAAACTTTTAATGTAGCCAAAGTTTCCATGACTTTTTTTTATAATTGGTAACAATTTTTTAATACTGGTTGGTTTTTAAGGATGGTCGGCAAAATGCTCAAAGCTTTACTAATAAAGTATCTTTATCATCTAAACTTAGTATTATGGAGAAGCCATTTCAGTACAAAAAATTATTACAATATTTCCTGCAGGGCCTCCTGGTACTTGCCCCGGTAACTATCACTATTTACTTTATATGGATCACAGTTACCACCGTAGATAGCTGGATACCAATTTTTACTTATACCGATTCATCTGGAATAGTACGTGTACAGAATTATGGTATCGGTTTTATTTTTATCATTGGGGTACTGGTTATCATTGGTTACATGAGTTCCTTTTTTATTACCAGCCGTTTTATTGGCTTTTTTGATAAGCTGCTGCAGAAAACACCCGGCATTAAACATATATACGGTACCACCCGTGATTTTTTTGAAGCATTTGCCGGCGATAAAAAAAAATTCACCAAGCATGTGCTTGCCAATGTTGATGACAATGATGTGTGGCGTTTTGGCTTTATTACCAGGGATGATATGCAGGATTTTGGATTTACAGATTATGTTACCGTATACATTCCAATGGCATATTCTGTTGCAGGTAATGTATATGTAATACCCAAGAATCGGGTAAAATTTATTGAAAATATCAGTGCTGCACAAACCATGAAGTTTACTGTAAGTGGCGGCATTACTTATATAGATGAGGATGATACAAAAAAGCCAACCAGCTAAAAAAAATTGTATATTTAAATAGCTTAATCAGGTAACAATGAAAAAAGTTATCAAAACTATACCCTTCTGTATACTTTTTTTTGCCGGAAGTTATAATGCCTGGTGTTGGGGATTTTATGCACACCAAAAAATAAATTACTACGCTGTTTTTTTATTACCGCCAGAGATGATGGTTTTGTTTAAGCCAAATATTGGCTTCTTAAGTGAACACTCCATTGATCCTGATAAAAGAAGGTATGCCGTTCCTGATGAAGGTGCCAGGCACTATATAGATATTGATAATTATGGCATATACCCTTACGATGCCTTGCCCCGGAAGTGGAATGATGCCGTTGCAAAATTTGGTGAAGATTCCTTAAAGAAAAACGGCATAGTACCCTGGCATGTTCAAACTATGCTGCACCGGTTAACCGATGCTTTTAAATCAAAGAATTACAGCCTCATCATGAAATACAGTGCAGAGATAGGCCATTATATTGCCGATGCTCATGTGCCGTTGCATGCCAGCAGCAATCACAACGGGCAACTTACTAACCAAAAGGGCATTCATGGTTTTTGGGAAAGCAGGGTGCCGGAACTGCTGGCCGAAAAAGAATTTGATTTTTTTATTGGCAAAGCCGAGTACATACAAAACCCCAGAGACTTTATCTGGAAACGGGTTTTGGAAAGTGCCAAAGCTGCCGATACGGTTTTAAACTATGAACGGGAACTTACACTTGCCTTTGCTGATGACAAAAAATATGCTTTTGAAGAAAGGAACGGTAAAATGATCCGCCAGTACTCTTCGGCATTTACCATTGCATACAATAAAAAATTAGATGGTATGATAGAGCGGCGCATGCGCCAATCCATATTTTCCATTGCCTCCTTTTGGTACACGGCCTGGGTAGATGCAGGTCAGCCCGATCTGAAACAAATGGTTGCACAAACTTTTTCTGAAGCAGATATTAAAGAATTTGAGAACCTCAACCGGCAATGGAGTTCAGCCGGGAAAATGATCGGCCGGGAAGAACAATAAAGCTTACCTGCCGGTAGTTTATCCGTTAAAAAGTTGTCAGGTTGAGCTTGTCGAAACCGGGGCTATATAAACTACTCCGTCTTCCACAAGCTCAGACTGACAGTAAAATTATTAAACGGATTTCAAACAGCTATTCAAGCGACCTGTATATCCGTAGGCAAGTTGGATTGATTTGGGTATTTTTGCTACCGAAAATTTATCAGCACATGGTAGCCGTTCATAACTTTAATGCAGGTCCTTCAATTTTACCAAGATCAGTTTTTGAAGAAGCGTCACAGGCAATCCTCAATTTTAATGGTACAGGTTTGTCCATTTTAGAGATCGGTCACCGTACACCAATTTTTCAGGAAGTAATGGATGATGTTCGGGCGCTGGTAAAAGAATTGATGCAGCTGGATGATGATCATGAAGTGTTGTTCCTGCATGGTGGCGCATCTACCCAATTTATGCAGGTGCCTATAAACCTGTTGGATGACAAAGAAACTGCAGCTTATACCGACACAGGTGTTTGGAGCACAAAGGCTATCAAAGAAGCAAAGCTTTTTGGCAAAGTTGAAACTGTTTGCAGCAGCAGGGAAAGTAATTTTGATTTTATTCCTAAGGATTTTGCAGTGCCCAACGATGCAAAATATGTACACATCACTACCAACAATACCATTTATGGAACCCAATGGCAAAAGATTCCAGAAATCAGCAACAGCCTGGTGGCCGATATGAGCAGCGATATCTTCAGCAGGGTTGTAGATTTTAATAGTTTCGATCTTATTTATGCAGGTGCACAGAAGAATATGGGGCCTGCGGGGGTTAACCTTGTAGTTATCAATAAAAATATACTGGGTAAAGTAAAACGCAATATCCCTACCATATTAGATTACCGCAATCATATTAAGGAAGGATCGATGCTAAATACCCCGCCAGTTTTTGCCATTTATGTTTGCATGCTTACCTTAAGGTGGTTAAAGGCACAGGGAGGAGTAGCCGCCATAGAAAAACTGAACAACGAAAAGGCTGCTTTATTATATGCAGCTATTGATGATAGCCCTTTATTTACCGGCACGGTTAATAAAGAAGACAGGAGTAAAATGAATGTTTGTTTTGTAATGAATGATCCTACCCTGGAAGAACCATTTTTAAAATTTACCAAAGAGCAGGGCATTGTGGGTATTAAGGGACATCGCCTGGTTGGCGGCTTCAGGGCATCGCTCTATAATGCTTTGCCACTTACAAGTGTGGAGGTATTGGCGAGTATTATGAAAGAATTTGCACAATCCAAAGCATAAGAAAACCATTTATGAAAAAATATATTTGCATACTTTTTTTAATTTCAATCAGCAAAGTAACATTTTGCCAGGATGTAATTATTAATGGTGTAAATAAGAACACGTTACTTACCTGGGATGATTTTACCGGAAGGCCCGACAGAAGCTCCTCTCACGATGCCAATACCTATTGGAATTTAAATTATACCATTAAAGACATTAGCTTTAAAGGCGATACTGCAAAAATAAAGGGCTTTTCATTTAAGCTTGAATTAAATGACAAACTTTCGTGGATAAAACAGGGAAAGCAAACCAACAGTTTATTAAACCATGAACAAGGGCATTTCGATATTGGACTAATTTGTCAACTAGATCTTATTAAACAATTCAACAGTACAGTTTTTTTAAAGGCAGACTTTCAAAATAAGTTACAAACACTTTTTGCTGCGGTACTGGATAAATACAGGCTATTAGGTATAAAATACGATGAGGAAACTGATCATAGTAAGAACCAGCAATCTCAGGATAGATGGAATATCTTTTTTGCAAAAGAATTAAATAAGTAAAATGTTTTTTACTGTCTTTTAAAATGAAACTGGCTATTTTGCAGCCATTTAATAATTAAGTATGGTAACAATATCGCCGTTTAAGGCATTAAGACCGGCAGCAGAATTGGCAAAACAGGTAGCTTCACGTCCTTATGATGTACTCAACAGCAAGGAAGCAAAAGTTGAGGCACAGGGTAATAATGTAAGTTTTTTACACATCACCAAAAGTGAGATAGACCTCGCTGATACCATAGATACACATAGCCAGGAAGTATATGATAAAGCAAAGGAGAACCTGGATGCTTTTATGAGCCGTAATATCCTGTTCAGGGAAAGCAAGGCCTGTTATTATATATACGAACTGCAGATGAACGGTAAAAGTCAAACCGGCCTTGTATGTGGCAGTTCTGTTAATGACTATGATAACGGGTTGATAAAAAAACATGAATTTACCCGGCCTGAAAAAGAACAGGACCGAATAAATCATATTAAAACAACAGGTGCACAAACCGGCAATGTTTTTTTAGCATACCGGAATGTAGCAGCAATGGATGCATTGATCAAAAAGTGGAAGGAAAAAAATCCGGTATATAATTTTACTGCCGATGATGAGATACAGCATACCATCTGGATAGTTAATGATGATGAGATGATCGAAAACATATCCAACCTCTTTAAAGAAAAAGTACCATGTACTTATATTGCTGATGGGCACCACAGGGCAGCATCTGCAGCCAAAGTAAGGGCGGAATTAGGTAGCCAGTCAAGTACCGGTGCCAATATTTTTCTTACAACTTTGTTTCCTGCCGATCAGTTGTATATTATGGACTATAACCGGGTGGTTACTGACCTCAATGGCTTAAGTGATACAGATTTTTTAGCAGCAGTAAAAAATAATTTCTCTGTTGAAAATGTTCCCAAAGCTTTTTCTCCGGCAAAGCTGCATGAAATAGGTATGTATCTTAATAATCAATGGTACCGGCTGACGGCCAAGGAAAACACTTACAGCACTGACCCTATCGGCATACTGGATATTTCTATCCTGCAGAATAATTTACTTGATCCAATACTAAATATAAAAGATCAGCGTACCGATAAACGAATTGATTTTATAGGAGGTATCAGGGGCCTGCCCGAACTGGAGAAAAGGGTTAATAGTGGCGAAATGGCTTTGGCATTCAGTTTGCACCCGGTAACTATTCAACAGTTATTTGATATTGCCGATAGTGGGAATGTGATGCCGCCTAAAAGTACCTGGTTTGAACCAAAGCTGCGGGATGGCCTGCTGACACATTTGATTGCGGATGAACGGACAGATTAACAACAATTTTTATGATTTTCAATGTAACTTTAAAATGATGAAAAAACTTTCTTTAATACTTATTGCGCTTTGCTGCCAAACATTAGTGTTTGCACAGGATGTAAAGCAGTTACAGGCCAATGCAAGGGATTTTATGCATAAAGGAGATTATTCCAATGCCATTTTAATCCTGAACAGAGCCTTGGTTATGCAACCTAAAAATCTTGAAATAGCTAAAGACCTTGCTTTAAATTACTACTATTCCAAAGATTATAAAAGAGCAATTGAAACATTAGATCCCGTGCTTGACAGGGATGATGCTGATGACCAGGCTTTTCAAATAGTAGGGGATGCATATTGGGCATTAAATGATGCAAAAGAAAGCGAGGATACATACAGAAAAGGTATTAAAAGGCTGCCTAACAGCGGAGCTCTATATAATGAACTTGGTAAAGTACTTTGGACCAAAAATGATTTTAATGCAATAAAGCAATGGGAAAAAGGAATTGAAAATGACCCCGGCTTTGCCGGCAATTATTACAATGCCAGCAAATACTATTACTTCACTACAGATAAGGTATGGAGCCTGGTATATGGTGAAATTTTTATAAATATTGACCCTAAAAGCAGCTACACCCCCGAAATAAAGAACATCTTATTGGAAGGTTACAAAAAATTATTCTCAGAAGTGGATGTAGAAAAGAACAATAAAGAAAAGAACAGTTTTGCAAACGCTTTCTTAAAAACGATGAACAAACAGAGTTCATTGGCTACATCGGGTATCAATGCTGAGTCTTTAACGATGATAAGAACCCGTTTCATTTTAGATTGGGATCTTAACTACGCTTCAAAATTTCCCTTCAAATTATTTGAACTGCAAAGGCAATATATACAGGAAGGCCTGTTTGAAGCATATAACCAATGGGTATTTGCAACAGCTCAAAATTTACCTGCCTATCAGGCCTGGACCACAGTACACAGCCAGGAATATGCTGCACTGACCCGTTTTTTGCAAGACAGAATATTTAAAATTCCTGCAGGGCAGTTTTATCACTAGCCACAGCTTTGCTGCAATTAACCGTTTGAAAAATAAATGATTATTTTTTATTAACTTGTTGTAAACTTTTTTATTATGGAAGAGCAACGGGATGAAAAATTATGGCAATTAGCTAAACGCCGGGCTGATTTTCAGAACAGCCTAATAGGTTTTGTAGTAACAACTGGTATCTGCTGGGTTATATGGTACTTAACTTCAGGACGACATGAAGGATATAGAGGAACAGCATGGCCATTATGGGTTATGCTCGGTTTGGGAATAGGGCTTGTTTTTAAATTCATGAAAGCTTATAAGACCGATAAAGACACCATTGCAGAGCGTGAATACGAAAAACTAAAAAATCAGAAGTCTTGAATTTCTGGTGATATAGATACAGGTAAACCTACAGAGATATAAAACGAACGATTGCTATGAATGAGAATTCCAGAATTTTTGATTACATCGATTTTCAGCTAACCAAATTCCCTAAGCCTGATATGTTCAGTGGAAAAGAGGATGGCAAATGGAAAAATTACAGTACAGCCGAAGTAAAAGACATCGTTAATAAATTAAGTGCTGGTTTAATGAAGTTAGGCGTTAGTGGTAACGACATGACTATAGAAAACCAGGATAAGATTGCCTTGATATCTAAGAACCGGCCCGAATGGCTGATGCTTGATATGGCCTGCCAGCAAATTGGTGCAGCACTATGTCCTATCTATCCAACCACCAATATCAATGAACTTGAATTTATTTTTAATGACGCTACCGTTAAGCATGCATTTGTAAGCGGCCAGGAAATTTTAGATAAGGTAAATATCATCAAAGACAAAGTACCCAGCCTGATA
>JAYUYX010000072.1:0-2495 GCA_043752205.1 Chitinophagaceae bacterium | reverse complement strand
GACAGCCATTGGCTTACTCCGAAACTTTCAGAAAAAATCTTAACAGGGGGCACTGATGCTGCAGCCACTAATAAAGTTTCCAGGATATTATCAGCCAGCACCATTCCGGTTCCCGAAGAAACTTTGCAACGCATACCTGCCATCAGGCATATTTCTGGCCTGGAAAAAGTAAGCAATGATTTCTTAAAGGGCAAGGGCAGCCTTGCAATTCAGCCATGGAAAAATGTTACCCTTTTGCTTGATCAAACCTACTTAACCACAGCTTTTGTAGAGATGTTGGTAAGCGGTGGTAAGGGTGCAAAAATTACGCTTACATATGCCGAAAGCCCTGTAGATGATGCAGGCAATAAAGGAAATAGAAATGACGTAGAGGGCAAAAAAATAACCGGCGACTATGATGTCTTTATTCCAGACGGTGGCGAAAACCGCTTATACAGACCTTTATATTATCGAACCTACAGATACATTTTGTTGCAGATAGAGAATCATCAGGAGGCATTGGAAATAAAAGATGTACGGGGTTATTTTACTGCGTATCCTTTTCAGCAAAACGCCACTTTTAACAGCAACGATACTACGCTCAACAATATTTTTAAGGTAGGTTGGCGCACCGCCAGGTTATGTGCTTTTGAGACTTATATGGATTGCCCATATTACGAGCAGTTGCAGTATGTAGGCGATACCAGGATACAGGCTTTAATTTCCGTCTATGTTTCTGGCGATGACCGCCTGATGAAAAATGCCATTGACCAGATTCGCCATTCCATGTTGCCCGAAGGCATTACACAAAGCCGTTACCCCAGCAACAACCTGCAGGTGATACCGCCATTCTCCTTATTTTGGATTTCGATGATACATGATTTTTGGATGCACAAAAAAGACGATGCTTTTATACAACAACAACTGCCCGCTATACAACAAATACTACAATGGCACCAGCAGTATATTAATCAACAAGGCATGCTGGCAAAAATGCCCTACTGGAATTTTGTGGATTGGGCAATGCAATGGCCCTGGCTGGGGCAAGACATAGGGAGCGGTACGCCTTCAGTTGATAAAGAAGGCAATTCTTCCATACTTACATTGCAGTATGTAATGGCCTTGCAAAAAGCGGCTGACTTATACCAATATTTTAAACAAAAAAATAATGCTGCCAATTATTTAACTGCGGCTGCCACCATCAAAAATGCCGTGTATAAAAATTGCTGGGATGCTCAAAAAAATCTGTTGGCAGATACACCCGATAAAACAATTTATAGCCAACATGCACAGGCATTGGGTGTGTTAACCGAAACTTTTTCTGCCAGCGATGCATCGCAAATATTACAGCAAACAATGGTGGATACGGCTTTAATTCAATGTACTTATTACTACCGGTTCTATTTATTGCAGGCACTAAAAAAGGCAGGTATGGGTAACAGTTATACCAGCAACCTTGGGCCATGGATAACCATGCTCAATAATGGGCTTACCACTTTTGCCGAATCGCCGGAACCAACCAGGAGCGACTGCCATGCCTGGAGTGCAAGCCCCTGTTATGATTTGCTGGCAACTGTTTGTGGCATTACTTCAACCAGCCCTGGCTTTGCATCGGTGCAAATAAAACCTGCGCTGGGCAACCTAACTTTTTGTGAAGCAAGCATGCCTCACCCATTGGGAGCCATTGCTGTAAAATACCAGCAACTACCCAACAAACAATGGAAAGTTTTTATTGACATACCACAAAAAGTTAAAGGCAATTTTGTTTGGGGTAGCAGACAGCTAAAGTTGAAGGAAGGGGAAAATTATTTTATCTTTTAAAAAGAAAATCAATATTTAAAACAGATTAAAATGAAACAATCAACCGGTAGCCGGCGAAAATTTATACAGCAAACCGTATTTAGCAGCCTTGCTATTGCACTCTCAGATGTATCTGCATTTGCTACCATCAATAAACACAAATTAAAAGATATTGGCCTTATAGTAAATGTGCTGCAAGCCGAACTAAAAAAAGATTGGGAGCAAACTTTGCGCAAAGTAGCCGCTATTGGTTACACGCATTTAGAGTTTGGCAAATCTTACGGAAACGATACTGCTTATTTTAAAAAGATTTTGAAAGAAATAGGAGTAAAACCCCTGGCAGGCGGAGTTGCTATGGCACAAATGCGCAAAGAAGATGAATTGAAGAGAATAATTGAAGAGGCTCTGCAGTTGGATAAAGAATACCTGGTATGCTACTGGCCATGGATGGATGATGGCAAGAATAAAAAGCTGGATGATTTTAGAAAAGCAAGCGATAATTTAAACCGGGTAGGGGAGCTTTGTAACAAAGGCGGCATACGGCTGGCATTTCACAACCACGATCAGGAATTTGTAAAAGTAGATGGCGGTTATCAGTGCGGGTATGACGTGATAATGAAAGAAACCGACCCGGCGAAAGTTTGTATGCTACTCGATTTGTATTGGTGTACAAAGGGTGGTGGTGATGCAATAGAAATACTGAAAAAAAATCCTAA
>JAYUYX010000071.1:0-15542 GCA_043752205.1 Chitinophagaceae bacterium | reverse complement strand
TCTTGTCTCCTGACAAACGACGCAGCAGCAATGCAGAATCTTACTACACAAAAAACAATCTAAATTATAAAAATCCTGCCCTATACATTAAGAGATTCTCTGGTTCCCGTTTGTCAGGAGACAAGACGGGGGCATTCCTAATAGCTAAAAAATTTTTCTGAAAGAAAGTTTAAAATCACTACCCCACCAACCAAATCTGCAACAAAAACACCGCAATCCCAGCAGCAAAACCCATCAACGCCAGCCAGCCAATATTTTTTAAATACCACATAAATTTTATCTGCTCAATGCCCATAACTGCAACACCTGCTGCTGTGCCGATGATCACTGCACTTCCCCCGGTACCGGTTGTTAAGGCTAGAAATGTCCAGAACGGGTGATCGGTTGGATAAGTGGAAAGATCATACATGCCCTGCGATGCGGCCACCAGCGGCACATTATCAACAATAGCAGAAAGTAATCCCAATGCAGTACCTATTAAATAATCATTTTTAAATGTACTGCTGAGAAAATTTGCCAGGTCTTTCAATAAACCAAAGGATTGTAAGGCAGAGACAGCCAGTAATATTCCCAGGAAAAAAAGTATGCTCGGTGAATCTATTTTTTGCAAAGCCCGGCCTACGGTAAAGCGTTCTGCTTTTTCTGCTGCCTGGTCTTTATGCAGGATGGTGGTGATCACCCACATCAATCCCAGCGCAAGCAACATGCCCATGAAGGGTGGTAAATGCGTAATTGTTTTAAATACCGGTACAAATACCAGGAACCCGATACCTGAAAACAGAATGAATTTTCCATCCCGCTTTTCTTTATTAGTACTCACTGATTGTGTCATGGCAATAATTTGCTGTCCCCTGAAACGGTAAGCCACAATTATAGCAGGAATGATACAGGCAGCCAGGCTGGGCAGTATCAGCTGTTTCATGATATTGAGTGCAGTTATTTGTCCGCCGATCCAAAGCATGGTAGTGGTAACATCTCCCAAAGGCGACCAGGCACCACCGGCATTCGCAGCAATAACGATCATTCCTACAAACCAGAGCCTGTCTTCCTTTTCACTTAACAATTTGGAACAAAGTGATGTCATTACAATCGCCGTTGTCAGGTTATCAAGCAATGCAGAAAGGAAAAAAGTAATGGTAATGATGATGAGCAGCAGTTTTGATTTGCTGGTAGTTTTTATTTTTTCGGTAATGATGTCAAAACCATTATGAGAATCTATTAATTCAACTATGGTCATTGCGCCCAATAAAAAGAAAAGTATTGAAGCTATTTCGCCCAGGTGATGAAGTAATTCTTCATTTACGATATGGGAGTCGCTGCTTTGCAGTATGTATATTGTCCAGCATATAACCCCAGTGATCAATGCCGAAGCAGCTTTGTTGAGTTTGAGCGGATGCTCGAAAGCTATGGCAATATAGCCCAGAACAAAAACTATTATAAGCAGTATTGAGATCATAGATGCAAAATAAGTTTTTCCTTTTTTCTTACAAATCTTTTTTATGCATTCTACCCGGCAAAAGAATCTGAAAATTGGGCTAAAGCCCCGAGTAATTATAAATGAATTGCCCCAGCCTTAAGGCCGGGGCAATTGAAACTAGTATATTTCGGGCTTTAGCCCAATTCTTTACAAAAAAAATATCACACCTCCTTACCATGGCAATGCTTATACTTCTTGCCACTACCACAAGGACACAGATCATTTCTGCCCGGCGCTTTTTCTACACGTATGGGTTCCTGTCTTGCCTGCTGTGACGGATCAATATATTCATTCTCTGCACTGATATGTTCCGGGCCACCACCTGCTGTTGCAAACTCTTCCTTGCGCTGGCGCATCTTGGTCATATCCGTTTTCCGTTCACGTCCTTCACGTATCTGGCCTGCATTGGTTTGCTCCATCGGTATCCCTGCATGGCATAGGAAGCTTACAATATCTTTATTTACCTGGTCATCCATTTGTTTAAAGGCGCCAAAGGCTTCTATCTTATAAATTACCAATGGATCTTTCTGCTCATATCCTGCTGTTTGCACACTGTGGCGCAGATCATCCATTGCCCTTAAATGTTCTTTCCAGGCATCGTCTATCAATGCTAAAGTGATATTGCGTTCCAATGCATCATTCAATTCCCTTCCCTCCGATGCTAAATATTTATCAAGGTTGGCCAATGCCTGTATCTGCTTTTTACCGTCGGTAAAAGGTACAGCTACATTCTCAATATGGTTACCCTGTTCTTTGCGTATATTTTTAATGATGGGCAATGTCTGGTTGATCATCGCCTGTGTTTTGCGGCGGTACTGGGTTAGCGCTTCGGTATATAAGCGATCGCTCAGGTCATTTGCATCTCCTTTATCCAGTTCTTCTGCGGTAATGGAAGTATCAATTCCAAAATTCACAATGGCTGCCAGTTTAAATCCATCGTGATCGTTGCCTTCTTTAAAAGAAAGTATCAGCCCGTTGGCAACAGAATAAAATGAATTATCCAGGTCAAGTGCAAGCCTTTCGCCAAACAAAGCGTGGTTACGTTTTTTATACACCACGTTACGCTGCTTGTTCATTACATCATCATACTCCAGTAATCTTTTACGGATACCAAAGTTATTTTCCTCCACTTTCTTTTGTGCCCTTTCAATAGATTTGGTGATCATACTGTGCTGTATCACTTCGCCTTCTTTATAACCCATCCTGTCCATCAATCCTGCAATACGCTCACTGCCAAACATCCGCATCAGGTCATCTTCCAGCGAAACAAAAAAGCTGGAGCTACCGGGATCACCCTGCCTACCTGCACGTCCACGCAACTGCCTGTCAACACGGCGACTTTCATGGCGTTCGGTACCAATGATCGCAAGTCCACCGGCTTCTTTAACTCCGGGTCCGAGTTTAATATCGGTACCACGACCAGCCATATTCGTTGCAATGGTAACAGCACCCGCCAAACCAGCTTCAGCTACCACCTGGGCTTCCTTGCTATGCTGTTTTGCGTTCAATACATTATGTGGAATATTTTTTTGCTTCAGCATCCTTGCAAGCAATTCACTCACTTCAACTGATGTTGTACCCACCAGTGAAGGCCTGCCGATGCTGCGTAGCCTTTCTACTTCATCAATTACTGCTTTATATTTTTCACGCTTGGTCTTATACACATAATCCTGTTCATCTTTACGTATAACATTTACGTTGGTAGGGATGGTTACCACGTCCAGTTTGTAAATGCTCCAGAACTCGCCGGCTTCTGTTTCGGCAGTACCGGTCATACCGGCAAGCTTATGATACATCCGGAAATAGTTCTGCAGGGTTACCGTTGCATAGGTTTGTGTAGATGCTTCGATCTTTACATTTTCCTTGGCTTCAATGGCCTGGTGCAATCCATCAGAGTATCTACGGCCATCAAGGATACGGCCGGTTTGTTCATCAACAATTTTAACCGCTTCATCCATAACCACGTACTCAATATCTTTATCAAATAAAGTGTAAGCTTTTAATAATTGTTGTACGGTATGGATACGATCTGCTTTCAATGAATAATCGTTCAGCAATACTTCTTTATTCTGCAGTTTTTCTTCTGTGCTCAATTCGCTTTTCTCTATCTCTGCAAGCTTAGTAGCAATATCGGGTATGATAAAGAATTCAGGATCTTCACCACTTCTCGTAATTAACTGTATGCCCTGGTCGGTAAGATCAACCTGGTTGTTCTTTTCATCAATGTTGAAGAACAGTTCTGCATCAACCTTGGGCATTTCTTTTTGCTGATCGGCTAAATAATAATTTTCGCTTTTCTGCAGCTTCACCCTTATACCGGGCTCACTTAAGAATTTAATAAGCGCTCCATTCTTGGGTAAACCACGATGCGCCCTCATCAAAGCAAGGCCACCATCTTTTGGATCATCGTTACCTTCAGTAATTTTCTTTTTGGCTTCTATCAGGAACTGGTTCACCGCTTTTTTCTGTGCCTCCACTAATTTCTCGATCCTTGGTTTAAGATCAAAGAACTGTTGTGTGTTATCACTATGTCCCACCGGCCCACTGATGATCAAAGGTGTACGGGCATCATCGATCAAAACGCTATCCACCTCATCCACCATCGCAAAATGGTGCTTGCGTTGTACCATTTCATGGGGGGTATGAACCATATTATCCCGCAGGTAATCAAAACCAAATTCGTTATTGGTACCATAAATAATATCAGCATTGTAGGCATTGCGGCGGGCATCACTGTTGGGCTCGTGCTTGTCGATACAATCAACACGCAATCCTAAAAATTCAAAGATGGGGCCGTTCCACTCACCATCCCTGCGGGCCAGGTAATCATTCACGGTAACGATATGTACGCCTTCACCGCTCAATGCATTTAGGTAAGCAGGTAATGTACTTACCAGTGTCTTACCTTCACCAGTTGCCATCTCTGCAATCTTACCCGAATGCAAAACCATACCACCGATCAGCTGTACATCATAGTGTACCATGTTCCAGGTAACTTTTGTTCCTCCTGCCGTCCATGAGTTTTTATAAATGGCTTTATCGCCTTCTATGCTAACACTGTCTTTTTGTGCAGCCAGCAATCTGTCTAATTCAGTTGCTTTGGTTTCCAGCGTTTCGTTTTCTTTAAACCGGCGGCTTGTTTCTTTAACCACTGCAAAAGCTTCGGGCAAAATTTCCAGCAGTACCACTTCCAATGCCTTATCCTTATCCTTTTTTAATTCGTCTATCTCTTTATAAAAAACATCCCTGCCATTTATGTCTTCAATAGGTAATTCTTCGGCAGCTTTTTGTTTGCCTGCTATTTCAGTATGTATGGTAAGGAGATGGGCCGCAATGCGTTCTTTAAACTCAACTGTCTTATTACGCAGTTCATCATTACTCAATGATTGATATTGGTTAAAAAAATTGTTGATCTGCTCAACCTGTGGTTTTATTTTTTTTACATCTTTTTCGCTCTTATTACCGCCAAAAAGTTTTGAAATAGCTCCGATCATAAAATGCTGTATTGTTGGGTATGCTGTAAATAAATTAATTATAAGATTATCAAGTAGTCAAATTTAATGCTGAAAAAGACTTAGTAGCCAAAATGACAGAAATCATCCCTGTTTATTACAAGGCCAACAAAGGTAAGCATAGTTTAGATTTGAAATTTAAGCGTAACGGAATGTTTTTGCTGCCATTTAAGAGAAAAAACAGGACCATTGCAAAACAATCTGCAATATGTGTTGTTACGTAATTTACTAAAAGCTCCATATGCATAAGATCATCGTTTTAACAGCATTTATATCCTGCTATTTTTCGGCCTTTTCGCAAAAAACAGATCTAACCAAGTTTGAAAAAGAACGGGTGAGAATTCAGAAAAATGCCATGGTTGTCCTAGCAGGCTGGTCGGCTGCAAATATTGTTGTAAGCGGCATTGCTACCGATACCCGTAACAAAGAGATGCGGTATTTTCACCAAATGAACGTAATGTGGGGTGGTATAAACCTTGCCATTGCCGGACTTGGTTATTGGGGAGCCAGTAAAGAAAAGATAAATGACCCCATCCTAACTTCTGTGCTTAAACATCAAAACAAAACTGAAAAAACGTTTTTACTCAATGCTGGCCTTGATGTAGTTTATGTGGGTGCCGGTTTGTTAATGAATAAAACAAGCGATAATCAGAAAGTTCCTGAAAGATTTAAAGGGTACGGCAATTCCATTATGCTGCAGGGCGGATTCTTATTGGTATTTGATGCTATTAACTATGCCATTCACCGTAAACATGGTAAGCAGTTAAAAGGTATGGTTGAGAAGACAACACTCAGTGGAAGCCCTGGCTCCTTGTCATTGACCTATAACTTTTAGACACCTGTTTTTGTTAAGAATTCCTCAAACAACTTCCATTCATCAAATTAAATTATTACATGTAATATTAAAGTCTATTTTTACACGAATGAATTCGTATATCAATAGTTATTTATGAGCAAAATTCTAATCGCTTTAGTGGTAATCTTTTCAGGCTTAGTTTCAAAAGCACAGGTAAGGGGCACTCTCATTGATTCCGCATCTTTAAAACCGATGGAAAATGCGGTTGTTGGAATGGTAGTAAAATCCAACCCCACTGATACCAGCTATACATTTACAAATGATAAAGGCCAGTTCAACTTTCAAACCGTACCCTCCTCTCCTTTCTCGATCATCATCCGCCATATGGGTTACTGGCCCAAAGCCAAATATGTACCGGTAAATAAGGTTGAAAAAACAATTGATGTAGGAAGTTTTGTTATGGCACAGGATGCAAAATTACTCAGTGAAGTGGTGGTTGAAGCCCCGGCCATTGTAATAAAAGAAGATACCATTGAATACAATGCATCATCCTTTAAAGTAAAAGAAGGCGCAGTAGTAGAAGACCTCTTAAAAAAATTACCTGGCGTGCAGGTTGATAAAGATGGCAATGTAACCGCACAGGGAAAAGCGGTAACCAGAGTTAAAGTAAATGGCAAAGATTTTTTTGGCGGTGATGTAAAAACTGCCACCAAGGAATTACCTGCCAACATTGTAGATAAGATACAGATTATTGATGATTACGGCGATCAGGCCACCGTATCAGGTATAAAAGATGGTGACCCGGATAAAGTGCTGAACATCCAGATAAAAAAAGATAAGAACAAAGGTTTTTTTGGAAGGGCCACTGCCGGATACGGCACCCAGGATCGTTACCAGGCCTCATTCAACGGCAATTACTTCAATAACAACAGGCAAATTTCTGTGCTGGCCAATAGCAATAACACAAACACTTCTCTCTTCAATTTTGGTGGAGGAGGCAACCGTGGAGCAACGAGTATGATGCGTACTGGTATGAGCGCTATGAATGATATGGGAGGCATGAACAATATGATGAGGGGTGGCGGAGATGCTTCAGCATTCAGTGGTGGCAGCAACAGCGGTATCTCTACAACTAATTCCTTTGGTTTTAATTATCGGGATCAATGGAGTAAGAGAATAAGTGTTTATGGCAGTTATTCGTACAATCACAAAAATACCAGCCAGCTGCAGAATTCATCGTCTCAAAACTTTTTTGAAAACAACAGCTATATCAATAACCAGGATGTAAATAACCTGACCAAAGGCAACTCACACCGGTTTACTTTTAATATGGAGTACCAGATAGATTCTTTCAATTATTTAAAAGTGAGTCCCAGCGTAAACTTTACCGGCAGCGATGCCAATAATAAAAACATTTTTGATTACATGAAAACCGATGGGACTAAAACCAGTGATGGCTCCAATAAAAATCTAACCAATTCAAAAGCGCCAAACCTTGCAGCTACTATTCTCTACAACCATAAGTTCAGGAAACGTGGCCGTAATTTTTCGAGCAGTATTACTTTGGGTACTTCTCAAAATAACTCTGAGCAGGATGTAACAAACCTGGGTTACCAGTATATTTCTCCGGGTACAGGGCCACGCAATTTTTTCCAGTTCATCGACCAGGAAAATGATAATTATAATTATGGCGTTCGTTTTACGTATTCAGAACCATTAAATAAAACGCAAAGCATTGATTTCAGTTTTTCACATAATTTAAATTATGGCCGCAATAACCGCAAAACATTTAATGTAGATTCTGCCACGCAGGTAAAAACGATCAATAATTTTTTGAGTAACGATTATGAAAATAATTTTTACAATAACCGTGTTGGTGTATCGCTTCGTACAACAAAAAAGAAATACAATTATACAGTTGGCCTGAGTGTGCAGCCGGTAAACCTGCAGGGCAAATCAATTACTAAAGACAGTTCGTATAAAACCATCCGCAGGGCCAATGTATTTCCTATAGCCCGATTCGTGTATAATTTCAGCAGAACAAAAACATTCAATTTCAGTTATAACGGAAATGCCACCCAGCCCAGCTTTAGCCAGTTACAGCCGGTACAGGATGTAAGTAACCAGCAAAATATTACTATTGGTAATCCAAACCTGAAGCCATCAATGAATCACAACATGAACCTGAGTTATAACAATTTTAATTTTGTAAGTGGTAAGGTTCTATTCACTAACCTTACGCTTAGTACTATAAGGAACCAGATCGTGAATAACAATATTGACCAGGGCGCCGGACGGCAGCTAAGCCGCCCGGAAAATGTGAACGGCTATTATAACCTATTAGGATTTTATGTTTACTCTAAGCCATACAAAAACAGGAAATATGTTTTATCAGTAAGGGGTAATGCCAATTACAATCACAACATTAACCTGATAGACAGCATCCGTAACATTGGCAATAACTGGATCGTTGGGCAGGGTTTAAATTTTGAATACAATTATAAAGAGATACTGGAATTGGGAACAGGCATTAGCTACAGTTTAAATGATGTTCGATATAAGAATAAAACCGGAAAACCTCTTACCACTTTACAAAACTCGTCAAGCAATGCGTGGACATTTAGCAGCAACATGAATCTGAATATTACTAAAACCCTTGTCTTAAAATACGATGTAGATTATACCATCAACAATGGCCTGGCCAGCAGCGTAAGTAAAAACCAGGTTATTATGAATGCATCATTAGAAAAGCAGTTGTTTAAAAAGAAGAATGGTATAGTCAAAATCGAAGCCTTCGATCTCTTTAAACAAAACAGTAATATTAGCCGTTCAGTAACTGCCAATTCAATTATTGACAGTAGAACCAACCGGCTAACCCGATATTTTATAGCCACATTCACTTATCGTTTGCAAAGATTTGCCGGGCAAAATGTACAGGCTCCAGGAATGGATATGAGAAGAATGGGGCCTCCACCAGCTCGTTTTTAGCTTTAAATCAGCGTAATTAATTTTATAAATGAAGGGCTTTTTGGAAGCCCTTTTTTATTACCTTTGCCACCCTAAAAGTCCCGATAATTATCAGGACAGATACTATAATTTAACCAGTATATTACTATGAGTGGTGCATTAAAAGAGGTTCGTAACCGGATCAAGAGCGTACAGAGTACACAGCAGATAACCAAAGCAATGAAAATGGTGAGTGCGGCAAAACTTCGTCGTGCCCAGGATGCCATTACACAAATGCGCCCGTACGCCCAAAAGCTGCAGGAAATGCTGAGCAATATTGTAAGTAACAGCGATGGCGACGTAAATATGGCCTTGGCTACTCAAAGGCCGGTAGAGAATGTAATGATAATTGTAGTTACGAGCGATAGGGGTTTATGTGGTGGTTACAACAGTAACCTCATTAAACTGGCCAGGCAGGTAGCACAGGAAAAATATCCACAGCAGCTTGCAAAAGGTAAAGTGCAAATTTTACCTATCGGTAAAAAAGGATATGAGAATTTTACAAAATCGGGCTCTAAAGTAATTAGTCAATATTGGGATATCTTTACCGGCTTAAGCTTTGAGAAAGTACAGGGCGCCGCAAAGTATGCCATGGATGCTTTTGCCAATAAAGAGGTTGATGCTGTTGAATTGATATACAGTGAATTTAAAAATGCTGCTACCCAACGTTTTGTTGCAGAGCAATTTTTACCGGTATCAAAAGTTACCAAAACGGAAGGACAGAAAAATGCCGATTTCATTTATGAACCCGGTAAAGATGTGTTGATCGCCGAACTTATGCCAAAGATCTTGAATACCCAATTATTTAAAGCTACCTTAGATGCCAATGCCAGTGAACATGGTGCCCGTATGACAGCCATGGACAAGGCCAGCGATAACGCCAACGAATTATTAAAATCATTAAAGATCAGCTATAACCGTGCAAGACAGGCTGCCATTACAACTGAATTAACGGAGATCGTAAGTGGTGCGGCTGCATTGCAGGGATAAAATGCCAATTTGCAAATGAGCAAATTTGCAAATTCTTTTGACTTATAGAGTATTTGATTAAACTAACACCTGTTCAACTTAAAGAAATTAGCACATTGGCATATTTGCCCATTTGCATATTAACATCATGGAACTTTCAGAGATCATTCCACATATAGAGGCTTTAATTTTTGCCAGCGATAAGCCGTTGAGCAATGAAGAGATACTTGAACTGGTGAACAGCGCCCTTGCTTTTATAGAAGACCGGGCTACACAGGAACAGGTGGATGCAGCCATTGAAGGCATCAACGAAAAATACAGTGCCGAGTTTTATGCTTTTGAATTGAGGCAGATCGGCGGCGGATGGCAGTTTCTCACTAAAAAAGAATATCATAAAACTGTTGCCCAGCTTAATGGCGATAAATTTTTAAAACGCCTTTCTACTGCAGCATTGGAAACTCTTGCCATTATTGCTTACAAGCAACCGATCACAAAAAGCGAAATTGAATCTATCCGTGGGGTGAACTGTGATTATGCCGTACAGAAATTACTGGAAAAAGACCTTGTAATTATTTCAGGCAGAAATGAAGATGCAGTAGGTAAGCCACTGATTTATGCAACTTCAAAATCTTTTATGGATTATTTTGGTATCAACAGCGCCGAAGACCTCCCTAAAATATCTGAAGTATTAATGGAAGAGTTGGTACAATCAACCAATGTAAAAGAGGCCGAAGAAGCCATGGGAGCAGAAAATTTCGTTAAAGAAAATAGTGAAGCACAAATTGTAATAGAAGCATCCGTTGAGGCTGAAATAATTGCCAACGAAACCGAGATAGCAGAAGATGTGGACGAGGTTTTAGAGAATACTGAATCTGTTGAAATTGCAGAAGCGGAAAACCCGGAAGAAGAAAAGGGAATTTAAATGGAATTAATCACATATTTACTTAGGCATGATTATTTCATGCCTTTTGTTTTTTAGTACAGTTTTCAAATACTATAATCAACATGACAAAAAGATCTTTTCTAACGGCAGCAACTGGACTTCTTATATTTATTTTCAGCAGCTTTATTTTTATATCCTGCAATACTTCAAAAAATAACGTGAACAAAGAAATTAAGAACAGCCCTATTGGTGGCTGGGATTCGTTTGACAAACAGGCCCACCGCGGTGGCAGGGGATTAATGCCCGAAAATACCATCCCTGCTATGCTCAATGCACTTGGACTTGGCGTTACTACTTTAGAAATGGATATCAGCATCAGCAAAGACAAAAAAGTTCTGCTGTCGCACGAGCCATTCTTCAATCACGAGTTCACAACCATCCCGAACGGTGGTTTTATCTCACATAAATATGACAGTACCTTCAACCTCTACAAAATGGATTATGATTCCATCATCAGATATGATGTTGGTACAAGGGTTCATCCCAGGTTTCCGAAACAGCAGAAAATGAAGGCGGTAAAGCCCCTGTTGTCTGATGTATTTAAAGCTGTTAAAGAATATATGGCAACAGCCAAAAGGCCTTACCCTTTCTTTAATATCGAAACCAAAACCTTACCTGCCGGGGATAATAAATATCATCCTAAACCAGCTGAGTTTATTGAGTTATTAATGAAAGCAATTAAAGACAATCAAATGGAAGAAATGGTGATCATACAGTCTTTTGATTTCAGAACACTACAATACCTTCACAAGCAATATCCAAAAATTAAAACTGCCATGTTGATTGAAGCTGACAGCAAAAGCAGTTTTCGTAAGCAAATTAAAGACATTGGCTTTACACCCACCGTTTACAGCCCGGAATTTACATTGGTCACAGACATTCTTATAAAAAACTGTCACGACCTGAACATGAAGATCATTCCATGGACCGTAAATGAAAAAGATAAAATAAAAGAGTTGAAAAAAATGGGAGTTGACGGGATCATAACTGATTACCCGGATCTATTTAATTAACGGACGGCATTTTGAATGAATTATTTAAAAATTTGAAACCGCATTAAGATTTAACCAATCCTGTGCATTTTTAAATAATAGTTTTTCTTTAAGCGCTTTCTCCAAGTCAATCTCTTCAATTAATTTACCAGGCTGCTGTTCTCCTAAGGGAAAAGGGTAATCACTACCCAAACAAATTTTATCTTCTCCCATTACATCAATGATATAATGCATCGCCTTTTCATCATGTACTAAACTGTCTATCCAGAATTTACCAATATAATCCCTGGGATTAATATCATTATCAACAGCAACAAGATCGGGCCGCACATTAAATCCATGTTCAATTCTGCCGATTGTCAACGGAAAACTTCCCCCGCCATGTGCAAATGCAACTCTCAGTTTTGGAAATTTTTCAAGCACTCCTCCAAATATCATAGAGCAGATAGCACGGGATGTTTCTGCAGGCATGCCCACCAACCAGGGCAGCCAGTATTTTTGCATCTGCTGCTCTCCCATCATCTCCCAGGGATGTACAAACAAGGCGCAGCCCAGTTTTTCAGCCGCTTCGTAAAAAGGAAAGAATTTTTCGTCGCCCAGGTTAAGTCCATTGATATTACTGCCTATCTCTAATCCCGGCATTTTTAATTCAGTAACACAACGTTGCATTTCTTGTATCGCCAGGTCTATATCCTGCAAAGGAACTGTACCAATGCCAATAAAGCGCTTAGGGGTTTTTGCAACAGTATCAGCAATATGGTCATTAAAAAAACGGGAGGTTTCATAACCATCATTTGCATTTGCCCAATAATTAAATAGCACTGGAATGGTAGAAAGTACCTGCACATTCACATCGGTTTCATCCATTTCTTTCAATCTTATCGCTGCATCAAAACAGTTCTCTTCCACTTCCCGAAACAGTTTATCGCCTTTCATCATACAGGCTTTGCAATTGCGATGTTCAAGATGTATAAATTCACCATAGCCGAATTTTTGTACCCAGTTGGGCATTGTAGAAGGCATGATATGTGTGTGGATGTCTATTTTCATGGAAGAACTTCGTTCTTATATTTTGGAACGCAGATTTTTATGATGTTTATGAATTTACATGATATCAGATAGGTTTACGCTTTGTATTCAGATGAAAATACTTTTCGTTTAAATTCGGGTTTCTTCCCAAAGTTTAAAAGAAGGCCCACTTCTATTTCTGTAGCTTTTAAGTAATTAACTAATTGAATTTCGTGTTCTGCGGTAATAGCAGCAGCAGCTTTTATTTCTACAATTACAAACTGGTTTACGATCATATCGGAAATGTAAAAGCCCACAACTTCATTATCGTAAAACACTTCAATGGGACATTGAAACAGGCAATTTAAACCAAGTTTTTTACACTCTATTCCCAAAGCCTTTTCGTAAACTTTTTCCAAAAATCCATACCCCAATTTATTATAAACATTATAAAAGGCTTTAATCACAAGTTCAGTAACCTCGCTGTGTTTATAATTATCTATCATAAACTATTCATTAGGGTATTAACTTTTATAATAAAAACCTGCAAAAATCATAATCATCATAAAAATCTGCGTTCCTTCCTATCCCTTCCGCACCGGAGGTGCCATCACTGAACCACATTTACTGCATGTCCTTTTCTGTTCATCATTATAAAATCCTTCCATTACCGGTGGCAGTTGCGAAACAATATCTGTGATCACTTTATATTCCTCATAGATTTTATTACCACAATTTTCACAGTACCATAAAAATCCATCTTCTTCTGTTTCTCTCACCTTTTCAATTACCAATCCTACCGTACCGGCCCCTCTTTGCGGAGAGTGTGGTGTTTTAGGCGGCAGCAGGAACATATCACCTTCATTGATTGGAATATCCCTTGCCACGCCCTCATCAATTATTTTCAGCACAATATTTCCTTCTACCTGGTAATACAGTTCTTCACTTTCATTAAAGTGGTAATCCTTGCGGCTGTTGGGTCCGCCAACCACCATCACAATAAAATTTTCGGCATCCTTATAAATACATTGGTTGCCCACAGGTGGCTTTAACTTGTCCCTGTTATCATCTATCCATTTTTTTAAATTAAAAGGTGCTGCAATTGACATGGCAAATAAATTTAGAGTTGTAAGTTAATTATTTTTTTGTACCAAGCTGTCGATCTTTACCCGCCTTCATAGGCGTCGCACACTTGTGCAGAATAACTTTATTCAGCAATCTTCGCTTAGATCTGCACTATTGCCCTTCTCCTCCAGGAGTTCCCTGAAAAGGAATGAGCAATAGCTCTTAGGGATGAGGTTAATTTAATTATCTTTAACCTATGAATTTAACTGCCCCTTACCACCTGGAAAATTTCATCGGTGGTAATTTTATCGGTCCTCTCAGCGGAAATTTTATTGATAATACAAACCCGGCTACGGGGCAGGTTTACGGACAAATACCCGACAGCAATGAAAAGGATATTGAAGTAGCGGTGAAAGCTGCAAAAAAAGCCTTTCCTGCATGGAGCGTTTTACCGGTAGAGAAAAGATTTACCATCCTGAATAAAATTGCTGAACTCATTGAAGAAAACCTGGAGGAACTGGCCCTGGCCGAAACTACAGACAATGGAAAACCATTATGGTTAAGTAAGCAGGTGGATATACCCAGGGCGTCATCTAACTTTCGTTTTTTTGCAACAGGTATTATGCACTTTGCAAATGAGAGTCATAGTATGGAAGATAAAGCCGTGAATTACACTTTGCGGCAGCCCATTGGCATCGTTGGTTGTATTTCTCCCTGGAACCTGCCTTTGTATTTATTTACCTGGAAGATTGCTCCTGCCCTGGCTGCAGGAAATTGTGTAATTGCAAAACCATCTGAAGTAACACCGCTCACTTCTTTTCTTTTAGGAAAGATCTGCAAAGAAGCCGGCTTACCTGATGGCGTTTTAAATATTGTGCATGGTACCGGGCCCAATTGCGGCGAAGCTATTGTAAAGCACCCGGAGATAAAAGCCATTTCATTTACCGGAAGCACAAGAGCTGGCCAGCAGATCGCATCTATTGCCGCACCCATGTTTAAAAAATTGTCATTGGAACTGGGCGGCAAAAATCCCAATATCATTTTTAATGATTGCAACTGGGAGAAGATGCTGACCGAAACAATACGTTCATCATTTGGCAACCAGGGGCAAATTTGTTTATGTGGCAGCAGGATACTGATTGAAAGACCTGCCTACGAAAATTTTAAAAAATACTTTGTAGAGATTACAAAAAAACTCACTGTTGGCGATCCGCTTGAAGCGCATTCAAAGCAAGGTGCTATTGTAAGCAAACTGCATTTTGATAAGATCATGCACTGCATTGAAACCGCTAAAGCCGAAGGCGGGAAAATATTATGTGGCGGCAATGCCATTAAATTAGAAGGGCGATGTGCAGGTGGTTATTTTATTGAACCAACGATCATTGAAGGACTGACCCAAAACTGTAAAACCAACCAGGAAGAGATCTTTGGGCCTGTGGTTACTATTCAGCCTTTTGATACTGAAGAAGAAGCTATTGAATTGGCTAATGCGACAAATTATGGCTTAGCCGCAAGTATCTGGACACAGGATATCAGCAGAGCAAACCGTGTAGCAGCAAAAGTGGAGGCTGGCATCATTTGGATCAACTGCTGGCTGGTAAGGGATCTTCGCACCCCTTTTGGGGGCATAAAGAACAGCGGCGTTGGAAGAGAAGGTGGCTGGGAAGCTTTGCGGTTTTTTACAGAAGCAAAAAATGTGTGCATTCAATTTTAGAATTGGGCTAAAGCCCTGTATTATATATTAATCCATTGCCCCGGCCTTAAGGCCGGGGCA